>NZ_CAJHBJ010000012.1:0-74234 GCF_904846595.1 Psychrobacter sp. HII-4
CGTCAAGGTGGTCAATGCCGATTCGAAACTGGACGGCGGCGCTCAATCGCTTTATGATTATGTTCGATGACCGTATCAGCAGACATTTAATCTAAATCGCAGTTACACAGAATTCGGGATGGTCTCGGCTTTAATATTTTGAACAATTTATCTGTGATTATGCTCTTGCCAAGTGGCATGCTCACACACCTCACAGCACCAACTGTCTTTTGCACGCAAATAGGGGATATCTGCTGGCACTTCTAAAGCACAAACAGTGCCACAATAAACGCATTGCACATCATCTAGATAGGCAAAACACTGAGCGACTGTATCAAACAGAATATGAGAACTGATGTCATACTTTCGACAAACTCCTTCCACATGCTCGATAAAATCACTTCTATGATCATACGCCCAGTAATCACTACAGATTTTGAGGTCCCGTGCATTCTGCGTCATATTCGGTTGAAGTTTTACACTCATAGTATTCTCCTTAAAAGCCACAGGCCGGTTGAGGTAGAAGCCTATAAAGCTCGCTTTGCAGCTGCTGGTACATTTCATCAACAAGATAATCAGGATTATTATCCAAGTGCTGCTGTACCCACACGCGCAGTGCCATATGATTATCAAAACAAGACTTCACTCCTAAGAAACGCGCTAACCCCTTACCAGATTGAATACAAAGCTCACAAATGAGCGTATTAGCAATTTCATTGGCATCCTCACTGATGGCACCATCCCGTTTGAATTCAGCAAACAGCTGCTCATAATTGATGATTTTCATTGTGACGTCTCCTTGTCTGATTTAGCGTCTGAGATAAGTTCTTCCGTCTCAGCTTTAGAGTGACTCGACTCTCCTATTAACCGCTCTTTACTCGCCAGTAGTAGAGTGTCTATTGCAGAGCCATCCTGTCGGGTGATATCAGGGACATAGCGGCTATATACCCGAAAGAGCATCTCCGTACTACTGTGACCCATTTGCCGAGCTATCCACTCAGGGTTTTCACCTGCAGCAAGCCATAGCGTTGCTGCCGTATGCCGAGTCTGATACGCGCGCCGATGTTTGAGACCGAGTAGGGCGAGCGTGGGTTTCCAAATCCGACGATTCACATTGCGATATTCCAAAGGGTTGCCTTGTGAATTGCAAAATACAAACTCTGACTTACCATAGGTGACAGATTTTTGATCTTGCAGTGCGTTATATACCAACTGCGACATTGCAATCTCACGCTGTGAGCCAAGCGTCTTTGTCGGACCCATCTCACCATTGACCAATGCACCGCGAATACGGATCTCACGCCGATCAAAATCAACGCAGTCCCATTTCAGTCCATCAATCTCACTGGTACGCATCCCTGTGAAGAACCGAGTCGTATAATAGGGCTTATAGTCAGCGCGAACATGCTTTAAAAACAGCCACACCTCTGTTAGCGTAAACGGATTGACATCAGGACGCGCTTGCTTGAGCGTCTTGATGTTCTTATAAGGCATCTGAAACTCATAGCGATCAGCTGCCTCTTGTAGTATCATACGTAGTGGTACCATGATCTCGTTGATCCGTGCTACAGACAGACTTGACTGGGCATCTTTACCGTAGCGAACTTTGGCGAGGGCGCTACGAAAAGCCAGCAAGTCTGTTTTTTTTATGGCATGGACCGCTTTGCCACTAAACTCAGGTAACAGATACTTATCAAGGATAGTCTGAACCTTAGCTTGATAACTCGGTCGCCATTCAATCTTCTCCTCCTCATACCAAATATCAGCGAACTGCTCAAAGGTTGGATTGCGACTGATACAAGCTTCCGCTCTATCAGTCAATGCCGTCATTTCTTTGGCACGTTCACTCTTTGGGAAGTAGGCCGCATAATCAAAAACACCTAGGGTGATTTCTGCTTCCATCTTTTCGATAATCTTAGCCAGCTTCTTTCGATTAGCTGGAGTGTCTGTGAGATTGGTCGTCTCACGGCAACGCATATTCATATATCGAAAATCTACGAATAGCTTGCCACGTCTCGCTCTTATCGAGGCCATTATTTCGCTCCTTGTTTATGTAAAAGTAAAACTTACTGTAAAGACATTCCATTGATAGCGCTCATAACGGGCTTGCACATATCCTCTTCGATACGCTCCCATACATAGAGGATCTTACGACCGCCAAACGGGCGGATGTAGTGGATATTCTCAATCAAAACCGTGTCTTTAAGTTGATTGCGGATAGTGCGCGCATCGTATTTGATACGATCTGCTAGTTCTTGAGTAGTAAGGTAAGTCTGTGACATAATAGTTCTCCTTGTGAAATAAATTTACTATTAGTGCGTTATTAGTTATCACTAATGAGTACATATTATCTATAAATATTATCACTTGCAAGCACTTTTTTATCACTTTAAGGATTTTATGTATGATTAAACTCAATTTGCCTGTTTTATTTGCGGAAAGAGGGATTCGTGTAGCAGATGCTGACAGGATGTCTAAACTAGGAAGATCTACTTTATATCGGATGTATAATAATGAAGTAACTAGAATAGATTTCGATTCACTAAATGAGCTTTGTAAGCTTTTAGATTGCACACCTGGAGATATCATCCTCTATGAAGAAGATGAGATTGATGAGAAGTGATTTTTAGAGGAAGTTTAAAATAATTGATAGCAGAGTGTTGAAAAGTCATTAAGCTTGTTTCTTTTATGGGGTTTTGCTTTATTTAAATATTTTTAGGTTGGGGTCAATTCAGTATTCGTAGTTTTAGGGCAGGGCACGGTTTGGGCACCAAATGGGCACCGCACTGAAAACGAGCTTTTTGACTGATTAGATAAACTTAACTATAAGAAAATAAATATTCGAAAAAATACTCTACAAACCCCGAAAAATGGACAAAAAAAAGCCTCACTATTAAGTGAGGCTTTTTAAATATTTGGAGCGGGATAAGAGATTCGAACTCTCGACCCCAACCTTGGCAATGTCATAAGATAAAAATACTTAAATACATATTAAGCTGTATCCATTTATTTTAAAGGGATACAGCTTTTTTTATTATCTAAATAAATTTGTAAATATTAAGAATAATAAAATTATTTTAATATTTTAGTCACTGTAGTTTTACGTAATTTGACACATAGCATTTTTGGTCATACACTTTATTTAACCTCCTCTACTGAAACAGGACTGCTCTGTTTCGAGATGTGCGTCAAATCATCAGTATAATTCAGAAGGCATTCCTCGCTTCTTGTCACTTAATTTGATTTCTGAAGAATTGGATAGTGAATTGGTGCTTTTTCTCAAAGACAAATTGCCCCAAATGATGGCAATGATAGACAGAAATGAACGATTTAATGGTGCTTTGCGGACGATTATCAGTGAGTAAAGTTGAGATGTCATGGAATAACAATATTTTAAGGCGATATTGATCAGTTTATTTGGTATGACTGGATTGCTCATGCAAATGGTTTAAACAAGTTGAGGTATGCCATGCCGAAGACGAATAACATAAAATCCCGTCATCGTTTTTTGATCCCTAGTAAGCATAGCATCAGCGTGCATAAGGTAGCCAAGTCAGCTTATCAAGCCTGGCTAAATTGCCGAGTAGATCATCAACACATCAATTTATCTAGGGTGGATGATTATCATAAGCCGCCAATTCGTCTGATTGAAACCAAATCTGGCTTTCATTACTACCATGCGTTTGAACGGATGCAAAATATCATGCAGTTTGAAGCAAACGATCGCCAGCCTTTCATTATCAGCGAACATAAAGACTGGCATATTAAAAAAATGGCATGGGTGGAAGTTTTACAATTAGCTTTCATACGTGAGGTCAATCACGTACTGCTTTGGCATACTCTAAAAAATGATTGTCCCCCAACTGTTTTGCAAGAGCTTATGCAAACATCCACTTTAGAAAGAAAAGATTACGCCAGCTTTGCGGGCATTGATCTTTATCACTTTGAATATCAACAGCGAAAGATGGTAGCCCAGCAAGACTCCCTCAGCTTACCCATTGATATGAGTTGGGCAAACGAATAAAAAAAGACGAGCAATTTTATGGCGACCACGGACGTTACGGCTGAATGGATACTTAATAAACTGGTACCACCAGACTCACCCTGTGCAGATCAAGTACAAGGCTTTATCACTGCATTGATTCAAGAACACTGGGACTATTCATCTGATTTGATCGAACCCTATACCGATGATTTATGTAACATCAAGCGTCAGGATAGCCAGCGTAACCTGCTGACTGCTTCACAGTGTGAAGATATTATAGGAAAGACAAGATCGGAGGGAATGAGTAAAACTTGGGCAGTGCCGTATATGCTGGCACTTTTCACGCAAGTTTATCGAGATGAATTATTAGACAGACCTGCATGGCGTTTTATGAGTGGTTATTTGCAAGCCATGGTTTTATTGACCGCTCGGGATGATGAGCATTTTAAAAAAATCAATCAGCTAGGAATACGAGTCCGAATGGGCTTAAAACCCGATAATGTGCAGTCTACTATTTTGGCGAAGCTAATTAAACGGCACACATCGTCAGCAACGCTTAAAGATATTTTCGATAAGCTCAAAGTTTATGAAACCCAAACCAAGCAGGAAGAAGTAACAGGCAAGGACAACAAACTTGGCAGTAAGATTGGGCAGATTCGCTTAGCTTATGAAGTCATCATTAAAGATTTGGATTTTATCAGTAAAACAGGCGGTGGACAGCGAAAAAGTACCAAAAAACATCAATCACAGATTCAAACTGACCTGCTGCCCAACTTAGATAATTTTTTAGATAAAGATGACACTCCTGTCCGTACTTATCAGCCTTTAGTTGAAGATAACAGTAATGTTGCTCAAGCGGAAACTCAAAGCGATGAGGACGCTCCCAAGCTACTGGATAATGCCTTTAGACCCAGTAAAAAAACCGCCAAATCCGCAGAGCTTCAGCGATGGGAAATCAGAAACCAAGCACGACATAGCAGGCGTAATCAGTTCGCTTTTCCCAGTAACCTTCGGGTTCTTGGCTTGGCAAGCTATCAACGTATATTTGCTTCACTATGGCTACGTTTGGACGACGTGGCATTACCGCAAAAGCGCGTGATAACCGTTATTTTATTATCATTATTATCGGGAAGAAAAATCGGAGATTTAATCTATGACCTTCAGCAGACTAGGTCGCAGCGGGTCATATTGTCGTACCAGGCCAAGCGTTCAGATGAGTTACCCATCACAAGTATAAAAACAGAAATTAACGTAACTGCCAACAATCGCAGTGCACTCAAAAAACATCGGCAAAGTTTTGGCAATACATTTTATTTACCGCTACCCAGCACCTTACAAACAATATGTGATTATAATTTTGAGGTTGATAAGCAGGATGTCGATGACACTATTGCTACAATAAAAGAAGACTTAAACTTGCCACTGCTTTTTCGCCAACATATCGAATCGGCGTTGTCAGTGATCATCATTCACGATGTCGGCAAGCCACTCCATGGTGATTTGATTACGGGGGTTGACGTTAAGCATTCTGCTCCACTTTATTATACCAGTATGACGTCAGAATCTTTAATAACAACATATGACCAAGCGTTGTCGCTACTAATTGCTTATTTACCACAGGAACAACAATTAGTGTTTAAGTCTGGGTTGTTCGGGGATGCCCATGCCATGAATAAGCCTGTTATTGGCAGTGATATGGCGTTGAATAAAACAGTTTGTCAGAAGTTTTTTCAGGAGCTAGTCACGCATGTCGAAAAATATAATGATGTCTCAAACCAGTCACTAAGCATCCATGAGGATTTTAGTATCAAGCAATTTAATGCCTATGGACTGTGGCTGTGGCATGTGTTGCAACTGCTTACAGGCATACGCCCTGTCAATGATGCTCCTGGCTTTCTCAACCAGTTTAACTTTAAACAACAGCTGTTGTGGGTTTCGGATAAAGCAAATAAGGGTAATAGTCGTGAAGGTCGGCTCATTCCCTTAGCTGATTTCGTGATAACGGCGGTACAAAACTACGTGGCATATTTACAAAGATTTGCTAGCAAACACAACGTGCAACACGCTAAGTATCCGCTAGATATTGATGATATTTTTCAATCTAAAAAGCCGTTTTTAACTTTCTTTAACTTCAATCCACTAGGATTTATTGCTTATAAACCTAGCCGAGTTCAGAGTTTACTGGGTGGTTTTTTACGCCATCAGGATAATTGGCTGCGGCACCAATTACGCTCTTTGCTAACCAATCGAGCAGATGAAACCCTAATTTGTGCGATATTTGGGCATGAACATCCCGAAAAGGAGCTGATGCATCCTTTTTCTTCAGCCAGCATGTCCGACCTTAAAATTATTAAAACTCACCTTGACGACATCGCTAAAGAGCTGACGCTTAAACAGGTGGAGGTAACTTAAATGTCCGATCATGCTCACCTTGCCCGTGCTGATAAACAAAAGGATCTAAAACGACAAATTCAAGAACGTGCGTTTAGCATTACTCAAAAAATTTTACAAGCTCATCAACTGAATGAATCCTCAGATACGACTGAGCTGTATCAAACGATTGATGATGAATTAAACCACCATTTTCCAACCTTTAATCAATACCGCATCGCCCGCCAAGGCTTTCTGCAAGCAGTACGAGACTTTAATAAATCAAGTGAGTTGCAACTAGACGAGCCTGTGGTACCCATTGTTGAAGGGCGGGATAAGCTGACCATTAGTTATGATTGGTTTGTGGAGGGATCAAAAGTCAGCGACAGTTATGACGTAATGCTCGGTATTTGGCAGAACAAACGTAAGTTTCCTGCAAACGATAAGGTGAAATACCTATTATACAGCTCTATCATGATTGGTGGTCTCTGTGATATTGAGGCGTTAAAAGCCTTATATGACTGGCTTTTTGGGGAGCGGAAGCTGTATCAAATCAACCTCAGCGAGTTGGATGAACGACAAAGACCATTTGTCGTTATACCTCTTGAGGTCAATGATGAACGCTATGGCTGTACGCATCAAGATGAAAGCCACTTGATAAGATATGTCAATTACGTGCCAGACCCCGTCAGCCTGATGTTTTTATATGCCTTAAAAGATATTGATATCAATAAACGAAAAATCAGTCCGTTTGAAACGCTTATTAATCAACTTAGCAATCAGCTTAACCTAACCCAGCGTGACCGCGACAAACCACACCTTTCGCATCTCGTTAAGTATGCCAATTTTCATTGGCGTAATTTGCCTGAGTCAGCCATCGATGAATCAGGCAGTTTGGTGATGCAGGGTGACGTAAAAACAACGGCACTGCCTTTCAACAAACTGATCAACTATAACAAAGAAATAGTTAATAACAAGTCTTCTTATACAGCATTCCGCTGGGACTTATTATTTACATACCAAACCCCCCATATAAAGCAACCCCATAAACTTAAGCACTATCCAGCTTTTAGTAAAAATGTTATTAAAAGTATTCAAGATGCCCTAAAGCAATCAAAGCCAAAGGCAATTGAAGATATCCAACAGTTACTAACAATATTTCCTCAGCCCAATGCATCTCGTTTGATTGAATGGACATTATCATTGCTCGAAGATGGCAAAAGTAATCAGCAGTCTATCAGTAAATACATCGGTTCAATTGGTCGAGATTGGCTCATGTTAACTATGGACGAAGATTTAAGTCTGTGGGAGTCGCATGATTATGCAGAGGTTTATGAGCAGATTTTACAACAAAAATGCAATGATGGTCGTAAACCAAGTGTTCTGTACCAAGAAGATAATGATGACATAGATCCAGAGCTTAATGACGAAGACATTGAAGCTTTGGCAGAGTTGGATAATAAGAATGATGATGTGTCACTAGAGGAGGGGTTTGACGTAACTTATAAAGAAAGCGAAAACGATGACGTTAGTGATGTCAAAGTTATTCTGCCAAAAAATAAGACTTTTATTAAAGGACGTCTGTATGCGTTCCATGAATTTCAAAAGAGACGCTATAAAGAGGACTACGATGCCCCAGATTTAAGTTTTGGGCGTAAGGACAGCTTACAAATTGTTAAAGCCAATATGATATCGCCAAAGGTGTATTGGGCAATGCAATCTCAATTAAATAACGCACCGCTAAGTGAAGAACAGAAACAACTGTGCCTAAGCAGCATCACTCTAGCATATCGCACGGGCATAAGGCTAAATGAACTGGCAGGCATACAAGTCAAAGATATTGAAGACAGTACACACAGTGAAACGATTAACATTGTACTTACTCCCAATCGCTATCGACGTCTCAAAAGTAGCAGTGCCCGACGTAGGATTCTTATTACTCCATTGTTCAAACCAGTAGAGCTTGATAAGTTTAAACAGTTGATCGCTCGCCAACGACGAGCAGGACGAACGTATTTATTTTCACAAGGTGTCGGGAATTATCCACTACCGAGTCATATCTTTGTCAATCTATTACGAATACTTCTTGATCTGACACTTGGTGAAAATAATCACGATTATACGTTTCATAGTTTTCGGCATACTGCCATCAGTCAGCTGGCATTGGTTGTCAATAAATCGCCGTTAACTTATACGATGACTGATTACACAGCAGATGACGTTGAAGCAATCTGTCAGGCTTTATTAGGACGTCATCAAATTCAAGGGGTATGGTTTGGGTTGGCAAGCTTTGTGGGGCATTTGACCTGTAATACGACATTTGAGCATTATATTCACACCGCTCATTTACTTGCTGGAGAACAACTTAGTCAAGCCAAGCTCCGCATGCCATTAACCACGTGGCAAAACATCACCGGGCTGGATTATCAACGGGTGAATTACTTTGATAAGACTGCCTATGATAAGAATACCAAAACAGTCGATTTAAACAGTCTTAGCATATATCTTGCTCGGAAACTGCATGCTCATCATCACCTACTGTTTGCAGATAATAATAAAAAGTTAAATAGCCCCTCCGTCCGTGCTCAATCTCAGAGAAATGATGATCCAGTTAAGAAATCAATTTTTATCCATGCTAAATACAATGATGCCATTAGTTTTTTATTTAATTTAGATGAAATCAGCACTGAAAATAGAGAAAAACAAGTCGAGAAAATTGGCGTTAAACACGGCATTTACAGCGATGAGGCGAGGCAAATTTTTTCCAATGCGAAGCGGTTAAATAACAATGATAAATTGATCATCAAACCAAAAGGTCAAAATACCAATGATTTAATTAGTCTTGCTATGGATCGGGCTTATCAAATGTCTATCAAACAACCTGATAACTTAAAAAAATTTGTAGAGATTTATCAGCAAAAGCACATCACTTCAAACGCTTATCTACATTTTGGAATCAAAGAAAACCAGAAAGAGCTTTTAGCCGAATTTATGAATATTGCTTGTCAGATTATTGATGCTCAACATTGGCAGATACGATCTGATAAGAGACAAGCGGTTAGAGACTTGAAGAGCAAACATAACTTAAACTCTCAAATAATGACAGGCACACGACCCAATTTTAAGGGTTTTGAGGTACGAGTGGTGATGAGAGCCGAGCGAGCTGAAACAACAGAAACTGATTATCGGTCGTCAGGGGTACTTAAGTTTGTGGGTGGGTTGCTGGTTTGTTTGGTGGGCTTGGGTGATACTAATGGTACAGCTAAATCTAAATAAAGTTGGTACAACGTATGTGACTCAAGCAAACGTAAAATAAAGCGATTGAAGCTGTAAATGTATTAATTTTACTATCTTAGCTATATCATATTACTAAGTTTTAGTTTACATATTTCAATATATAGTCAATCCGCTTTAAAACTGTAACAGCAGAGATTATTGAATAAACGATTTAGATCATGTTCCAACCAACCTTGACTTAACTTTTTCACCTCTGCCCACTTCTTTTCAATAGGATTTAAATCGGGGCTGTAAGGTGGTAACCATAGTACTCGATGACCATGACGATTTAATAATTTTCTAATTCGCCGTGGCTTATGAAAGCTGACCACTCGAGCACAGCTCTCGTCTTGCACTTCGGGTAAGTGTCCCCCAGACACTTACTTGTCCTCGTTCATCTATCACGATGACACATTTTCGATTGAGCTTTGGAATCAAGGTATCTTTAAACCAGTGGTAAACTGTTTTCCAATTGACGTTTGTTTTGAAGTAGTCAATGGCAAACAAAGTCTTCTGGTATAGAGCGCCAATGACATTGGTTTTATGCTTTTGTTGCCAGTTGTACTTATCAATGCATGGTAGGCCTTGAAGGGTGTAGCCAAAAGCTCGTAGTACTTCTTTCTCGAAGCCACTCTCGTCCATATAAATAATGGGGTAACCTTGACGTTTATAATGCTCAAGCTTTAGTTGATACTCTAATTGTTTCAGCCAGCTTGCTTTAGGATGTTCAAGGCTTTTTTTTACGGGTATAGCCAAGACGTTTCATAGCGCGCTCTATACCAGATTTAATGCAACCAAGTCGAGCCGCTCTTTCATAATAGTAAGCATCAGGATAATCAATAATGTCCTGTTTAAGCGCCTCATCAGCTATTTTACGAGGAGACCTATTAGGTGGCTTAATACTGATATCTTTCTTCCAATTAGTTATTGTCATTGGGCTGATATCGTATAGTTTAGCTGCCTTACGGATACTCATGCCCTGCTTAAGCGATTCTAAGACCTTTTTACGAAGAATCATTGGATAAGTCATAACCTTAAATAGGTTACTGATAGGTTGGATTAATGGTACTAATTCTTAAGTGGATTGACTATATATTTAAGTTATTAGAATCAAAAACATTTTATGCTTTTCTGTGTTTACCGAAATCCTTTACTTTTTAAGATGGTATCTGATTTAAAAACAATAAAATTAAATGATACTCTTAATATCAAGGATAACTAATCATGGAAAACGCATCCCAGGTTTTACAACTTGACATTTTAAGTTTTAGCGTTAAAGAATAATCATCTCGCCTCGTCCTGTATGAGGATGTTTCGCTGTAGCTTAATACTGAATATGACAAAGGCAGTCTAGCCATATAGCTGACTGAAGATAAAATCGACACAAGGCAGCGGAACGAAGGTGTATCTATAATACTGCAAGCGAGTTTAACACCGTACCAGTTTTATATGGTGTTAGCCACACATGAAATGATTAATAAAAACCATGTGAGCATTGAGGACAGACGCTATGCTTTATCTACAGATATCGACTGGTTAGAACAAAGGTCTGAGTGGACAGGACTGAAGTCAGTGGTTATGGTGGAGTCCAATCGTATGATTGGCGAGACTACCAGTACTGAACGCCGTTATTATTTGACCTCGTTAACCGATTTATCAAAGGTAGCTGACCCTATCCGTGCTCATTGGGCTATTAGAAATTCACAGCACTTGGTGCTTGATGTGACCTTTAGTGAGGATGATTCAGTGAAGTTACAAAAAAATGCTCGTAGTAATAAGGCTCTGCTTAGTCGTATTGCTCTAAATCTACTCCGTGATCATGATGATAGCAAGCTATCGATAAAACGTCGCCGTATCACAGAATACTCAGTACTATGATCAAATTCTATTCGGTAAGAGTTTGTAGTTCGATTGCCCTGCAGGTCTTCTGGGTCTACGGGATTGACCGCAGGGGTCAAAATGGTTATAACCAAGCATTGATATCAAAGCTATTTCAATGGGAACTTATAAGTAGAAATAAATAGTGAACACTAACAACACATCAATACACTACTCCCGAGCTGGCGATATTTTTCATTATCGCTGGGCTGCTAAACGCTGTCTCAATCTATTAGACTTTAATACTGATTTAATCTCTATAACGATTGAAGGTTCACATCACCCTGGTTTTTCAGGTGAAGATGTCGTTGACTTAGCTGAGTACCGAGAAAATGACAAGGGGGAAAAATCCGTAGAATATTTTCAATTGAAACATTCTACGGTTAGAGCTGATAAAGCATTTACGATCTCAGAGTTGGAAGACAGTATCGCTGGATTTGTACAACGCTTTATTGAACATCAGCATACCGATGCTGAATATGATAATTTTAAGTTTACTATTATCACTAACCGTAAAATTAGTGATAATTTTAAACAGAACGTTTTAAGTATTGCTAAAAACGAAATAGAATTAGTAGATGCTACATTTTTAAAGACCGTTAAAAAATATACTAAAATAGAAACAACACCCAAAAATACGAAAAAAGAAAATAAAAAATATAGACATTTATCTGATTCAGAATTACAAAAATTTTGCTCTTTACTGACGCTTGATGATAGCGAAGGCAACTTTAATACTCAAAAGCATGATATTCATCGAGCACTAAAAAACACTACGGTTTTAAGTAATATCAGTTCTACTGAGAATAACTTGATTGCGAGAATTTGGCAAAAAGTTGAACCAAATCAGTCCAACACCATATCACGTCAGGATATGTTAGATGTCTTTGATATTTTAGACATCGATGAATTTTTTCCAGCACCACCAAAGTTTGAAACCCTAGAAAAAAATATCATACATCGACAACAGCAAGATGAATTGATTCAGCATATAATAAATAATACATCAAGCCATACCATTATTACTGCAACAGGTGGCGTAGGTAAATCTATATTTATAAATTGTTTTAAAGAAATTTTTGCAGAGTTGAATAACAACCATATTGTGGTAGCTTATGACTGTTTTGGTAATGGTGGATATCGTAAAACGAGTGAAACAAGACATGGCATTGCAACCGTCACAACACAAGTAATTAATGAGCTTGCTCAGTACGGGCATTGTGAAAAAGTTGCTCCTATTAATAATCAACCAGATAGCCAATGGATTAAACATTTTCTTAGAAAAATTAATGTCGTTTGTACACAGTTAGCAAAAAGGGATGATCAGGCTCTATTAGTTATTGCATTTGATGCCGTTGATAATGCTGTTATGGCCTCTGAAGAACTAGGTGGGAGTTGCTTTGCAAAACAGCTATTAAAAGAAGATATACCATCAAACTGCCGTCTTGTTTTTACTTGTCGTCCGGAGCGTATTAATTTACTTGATGCACCGAGCCCAATACAACCAATTGAATTACAGGGGTTTTCAGACACTGAATGTCTAGAATATTTGCAACAGCACTTTGAAACAGTATCTGCTAGTAATGCAAACGAGTTTAATAGCCTAACGAATGCTAACCCTCGATTGCAGTCTAACGCATTGGCACTACACCATACATCAATTGATGAATTACTATTATCTTTTAATGCAGAACCAGTAACCGTTGACGACTTAATTGAACAGCAACTCAATGATACTATCAACAGATTAAAAGATAAGTTTCCAAAAAATAATCAAGAAGAAATTGATAGTATCTGTATTGGTCTAGCAACCCTACCACCTTATATCCCCTTGGAAACCATTGCCAAAATTGCAAAAGTCGACGAAGCATTTGTTAAAAGCTTTGTAGTTGATTTAGGGCGACCGTTGTTATTAATAGAAGACTACGTACAGTTTAAAGATGAACCAACCGAAACATGGTTTCACAACAACTATTCAGCAAGCACACAAAAAGTTTCTGAGTACGTGGATATTATTAAAAAGCTGGAAGTGACACCCTATTTAGCAGAATCATTACCTTTACTACTATTAAAAGCAGAGAGGTTTGAAGAGTTGGTTGAGTTGGCATTATCAAACGATTACTTGCCTAACCTTACAGAATATGATGATACTCTCATTAAGGTGGCTCGCTTACAATACGCTTTTAAAGCTTCTTTGAAACGTAATAAATTACCTGAAGCTTGTAAATTAGCGTTTCTTGCAGGTCAAGAAATTTCTAGGAACGAGACTCAAAAAAGATTATTAGCTAATAACATTGATTTAATGGGGCAGTTTTTATCTGAAGAACGTATTAGTGAGTTCGCTCATCGCAGAATTTTTACCGGATCATGGCATGGTTCACGGTTGGTCTATTCTTCTGCATTATTTTCTGAATTAACAACATATAAAGGCAAAGCAAAAAATCAACTTCGCAGTGCAGAACATCACTTAAATCAGTATTTTAAAAAGCGAGATGAAGAGGAGAGTGATGATGTACATACTGATGAGAAACTAGTAAATATTGAGATATTAGAGCTTATGTATACCCATCTAAAGCTTTTCGGTGTACAAGATGCGGTAAATTATATACTTAGATGGCGTCCGCCCAGCTGTATTTATAAAACCATTTTGATGCTATCAAACAGGTTAATCGATAAAGGTGAGTTTGATACAGTAAAGCAGATGGTACTGTTAGGAAAAAATAACCCAAGCTTGGTTATTGCAGTGACAGAAGCATTAATGAGCGTTGGTAGAACACCGCCAAGAGAATGTCTTGTACAGTGCTCAAGGTATATTCTTAATCCCAAGTTATTATTAGATAAGCCCGAAGATTTAGATTTTAAAAAAGAGTCCTATACAAATCATACTTATCTTAGCTTTTGTGAGGTTTGTATCACACATAAGCTCGCACCTCAGAGTATTAGGAAGGTTATTAACCATTATTTTCAGCCACCAAGATTATACGCCCTCGCCGATAGTCGTTCTCAATACGCAGAAGAACAGTATAATTTCATGAGATATGTTGCGATACAAGCATATTTAAATAATGACATTGATAATATCACCATAGAAGCCTTTATTCCGCATTCGCTAAATTCTGATAAAGATGACTATGAAGAACAACGTAAATACAGTGAGGCTGTTAAAAACACCGAAACCTTATTACCCGTTGCCCTACTTAGAATGAAAGCGTTAGCGCTCGACTTAGATGAATTTAATACTGATATTAATAACAGTAAAGATACCATGACATCGAGTCATCATGGCTCATATCACGACTACAATACCATCTCATTCACGCTAACAAAGCTTAAATTTGATAGTGTATTATTTAGTTCAAATCACGAAATTATAGATGTTTTTTATCAAACTTTTCCTCAATTAAAAACTAGATTCCAAGATTATTTTTACTTTCTGCGTGCAAGTTGTCGCACTCAAGCGTTAGAAAATTTATCAGAATCTATTGAAAACGAACTCGTAAAAAAACTCTCAAAACCTGATTTAGAAGAAGAACATGAAACTTATGCCGAAAATTATATCAATCTAGCACGAGCAGTTTTAACGGTTAGCCAAGAAGACAGCAGAGCTTACTTTGATAAAGCACTGGCAAACTTTGCGAATATAGGACAAGATTCATTTTATCGCTGGAATGCCGTTACTGCAATTGCTCAGCGTAGTGCTGATGATGGTGTTGATAATCCACAGCTTGCTTATAGATACATAGGTTGTGCAGAAATGATGGGCGACTCAGTTGTCAGAGAAAAGCATTGGGATAGAAATGAAGCAATAGCAACCTGCTATAAAATATCGCCACTTTCAGCTTTTGCAACAGTTAATCGCTGGAAAGAACGTAATGTAACTCGGCATTACAACCAAACTGCTACAGTTGCCAATTGTGCTTTAGATGCCAAACACATTCCACCTGCGATACTCTGGTCATTATCAGCCTTCTCATGGGACTATGACTATCACGGATTCTTTAAAAAAATAATACATCAAGAAACTGATCGTACTAACAAGCAACATATTATAGATATGTACGTCCGAGACAGACGTATTAATGGCGATACTGGTGAATGGTGGCAAGATGTTACGGATATTGCTCAGCAGTATAACCTAACAAATTCAGAATTGCAGAACATTAATCTACTGACTAAATTAGCCAAATCTGAAAACCACAGTAATAATATGGCAATGAATTCAGTCAGTAGCTCCACCACTATTAAAAACTTACCTACAGATGATGAAAAATACCAACAATGGCTAAAAACTTACAGTAGTTTTGATGTTTTGACCGATGATGGATTTAATAAAGCCTACGAAATATTTGATTATAACAGACAAGCGCATTATGGCTATTTTTGGCAAGGGTGTTTTAAGAATATTTCTGCTAGACAAGCTGTTACTTTTTTAAAGCTCATTGTGTATTCTGAAAAACTATCATTCTATACTATTCGACACGCTTTTGAAGAAATTCCACAAAAATGGAAAGATAGACTAGCAGTACAAGAAATTTGGCCACAGTTAATTACTCATTTAGCGTCTAGATTCCCTGTTAATTTAACTAAAGACTTCCAATATAGCTCAACAGAAAGCTTTTTAGCTTGTTTTGAATTAAACAATCACAATAATAAAACTAATGAGGCAATCAGAAAAGGTGTAAGGCAAAGATTAGAATCATCAAATAACTTTGAAAGTGCAGAGTTGTTATTTCAATTTGTTGATTATATTTCCAGGGAATTAACTGTTGAAGAAGCAAAAGAACTGTTAAATTTTACCCTATCCTGTTTTGAGCAATTTATAGAAGATGATTATGCAGATGGTCAATGGCAAGACACCTACCAACTGCCTCAACACCATACTCAAGGATTAATATATTTTATCTATACAAATTTAGGTTCACCATTTGCTGAAGAGCGATGGCGTGCAATACACGCAGTAATTCGTTTATACAGGTTAGGTTGTTATAAAGAAATTGAGCAATTAATCGATTGCTTGGATACAACTATTTTACCTATATATTTACCACCTAATTTTGAGTTCTATACCTTACACGCCCAACAGCATTTATTAGTAGCCTTAACAAGGTGTGCTTACTTTGATGCTCAGCCATTAGTCCAGTTTAAAGAGAGGTTTGCTACACTTGCTGAAAAATTAAATCAAAGCATTATCATAACTTATTATTCTAAACAAATATGCTTAGAAATAGAGAAACAACAGCCCAATAGCTTTAATCCTGATGAAATTAATAAACTAACTCAGCTATGTACCTCACAATTTCAATCAATAAACGAAAAACCATATTCTTATACAACTGATTCTCCTTGGCACGCTGATGGAAAGATGGACAACTTGCCTGACTTTCGTTTTCCTTTTGATTTTCAACAGTATTGGTATCAACCATTAGCTAGAGTTTTTGGTATCTCATCTCAGCAAGTGCAGGATATTGCAAAAGATATTTTATTTAATGAATGGAATATTCAACATCCTGGCAAATGGCTAGATGATGCGAGAAAAGATATTTGGAGTGAACTAAATCGCAATAGTTATTATAGAGACTATGAAATGCAAGGCAGACATGGTAGCTACCCCGATGTCGATACCTATAACTTATATATTGCTTATCAGCTAATGATGGTAGTTGCTCAAAAACTTTTATCCTGTATGCCAGTCGTACAAGAATCCTATCATGAGAAGTGTTCATTTTTAGAGTGGCTTGACAGACATTTATTATTAAAAGATAACTCGCAATTACTCGCCGAAAACAGAGACTATATGCCAGTTATTCGCAGAGAGTGGGTACATGAATCCGACTCTGATGAATGGTTGTGGAGTCTTACTGCTAATGATTTTATTGATGTACTCATTCACCATGACGATTCGGGAATATGGCTAAATGTTGATGGTAGCATTGCTGAATGTGAATATGACCGTATAGAGAACATTAGCTTTTTATCAGTATTAGTACCCCAAAAATATAGTCAATCTTTGCTACTTACAACCGAGAACTACCATGATGAATATGATTATTACTGCTACTTAGGTCGTTTTTGTTCTGATAGATATAATCGCGATATTGAAAATAATATTGCAGAAAACTCGAATGATATTATTGCATATCAATGGTTAGAGGATATCGAGTACGAATATGATTTAGAACGAAAAGACTCTTTTGTAAGTGACATTAGAGCTCATCCATCTAAACTCTGTAAATCTTTAGAAAAACAAATAACCATTGATTACTCACAAAACTACAAAGAGTGGCGTTTTGATGGTGAGGTGTGCTTTAAAAAATTTTATTGGAGTGCCAATAAAATTTATGACAGAGAAAAAGAAACCTCATCAGCTCATTATGGTCTGGCTAAACTAGATTTCTTGCAAGAAATCTGCAAAAAAATGAATATGGAAATAGCCATTCAAGTTAATATTAGACGAGGCTACACAGGCTCGTATAGAAGGAAAATAAATAATGACAGACACTTACCTTACAGCAAAACCTTCATCTTATCTGCTGACGGAAGACTTAGAGACACAAGAAAAAGTTATCGACTTGGGTAAAAAACTACTCGCTAACTTTAGCAAAAACGATGATGACGTCATTATAGCGTGGATGGCAAACTATCTTGCAGAGCAAATGCTGTTAGCAGAAAATGGCTGTGATGAGGCTAAAAAAGAATGTTATGATACGATATTGAAATTATGGGAAAAACGAGCTGTAATGCCTCAAGGTTACAGACCGTTCGAGAGTTTTGAAAGTCTTATAGATGTTTTAGAGTCGATAAAAGTAGAAAATAGCCCTAGATACAAAATATCAAAAATCCTAGATGAGTGCAGTGGTAAAGTAAGTAATGATAGTCCAGAAAATCAATGGTTAGCATCAGTAAAATCTGTGGATGATTCTGCAAAACAGTTGATCAACCATTGTCTTGAGCAAGCAATTAAAGAAACGACCGATGAAAAAACAAAAGAATGGTTACAAACATTACAAGACATTCCGTATGATGATGAAATATTAGATTTGATAAATTTTTATTCCGATGAAAAAACGGATGAAGAGAAATATACAGAAGATTTAACAAACAAACTTCAACAGATAAAGAGTCTTGAGATCTTGTGTCAGAAAGTCCGTGAAGATATTGAAAAAAGCTATCTGTAGAGTAATGCCAGTCAGTTAAGTCTGACTGGTATTTTTTTTGGGATTGTAAATACCGGTGTAATGGACATTTTTCATGCTGGCGTAGGGTCTAACGCTATATACTATCTATATTTTCAAGGAATCAAAGCCATGAATCAAAAAACTGCCATTTTTGTCGTGATAAACACACCAAGAAGAATGGACGTAAGTGAACCGCCCCGAGATTGTCGGAGACTCAACGCTCCAAGAGAATACGACAATGAAAACACGAAATTATATCCCTGAAATGAAAGAGAGCGCCGTCCGTATGCTGATTGCAGCTAAAGACGATTACCCATCCACCTGGTCAGCCATCAAAGCCATAGCGCCAAAGATAGGTTGCACGCCTGAGACCCTACGATCATGGCATAAAAAGCACATTGATAAAACCATTCCTGCAAACATTCAAGCTCAAAGCCAAGCGGAGCGTATCAAAGAGCTTGAACGTGAGAACAGAGAGCTCAAGCAAGCCAATGAGATTATAAAGAAAGCTGCTGGACTTGAAGCCCAGGCGGAGAAGGGCCGCAAACCCAAGTAATGGTTGATTTTATTGAAGATCATAAACAACAATATGGAGTCGAGCCAACCTGTAGAGTATTACCGATTGCTCCATCCACATACTATCGTGCTAAAGAACTAGAAGAGAATCCTGAAAAGCGTTCACAGCGTAGTCAGCATGACGATTTCTACCTTAATGAGATTAAACGTATCTGTAAGAACAGCAAATGCCGATACGGTGCTCGTAAAGTTTGGCAACAGTTGAAAGCAAAGGGTATACATCCTGCACGCTGCACTATAGAGCGGTTAATGCGTCAGCATGGTATGCAATGTGTTTGGCGAGGTATGGGTAAGATAACGACTAAGTCTCGTGATGATCAAAAGCGTGCTGATGATTTAGTTAATCGTAACTTTAACGCCCATCGCCCTAACCAACTATGGGTAGCTGATTTTACCTATATAAAGACATTGAGTGGTTGGGTATATACTGCTTTTATCATTGATGTGTTTGCTCGCGCTATCGTTGGTTGGAAAGTATCAGATCGTATGAACACGGATATGGTGATGGCAGCGTTAAATCAAGCCATTGCAGACAGAAATAACCCAAAAGATGTGATTCATCATAGTGATCGCGGCGTTCAATACTTATCCATTCGCTATACTGATAAGATGGCTGATTCTGGCGTTATTGCATCTGTTGGTACAACCGGTGATTCATACGATAATGCATTGGCTGAAACGGTTAACGGGCTTTATAAAACAGAGGTGATTGAATATTTAAAACAGCAGTGGCGGGATGCGTAGGATGTTGAATTAGCAACCCTTGAATGGGTCGTCACTCGAGCATAGCTCTCGCCTTGCAAAGCTAAATCGATACTTAATCGATTTTTAACGCTTCTCAGGTTTAACAAAACTCGCATTCATAGTACGATTGGTTATGTGTCGCCTTTTGAGTTTGAGAGACGATACTATGATAGCCTTAATGAGTCAGACAAAGCTGCCTGACTCAAGCAATCCACTCTCCGATATAGTCGGGGGCGGTTCAAAGGTGGATTTTGAGATTGCTTGTACAGGTACGCCTGTAGAAAACTCACTGGTTGACCTATGGTGTTTATTTGATTTTATATAAGAAAATCTACTGGGTTCGCTTAGTGAGTTTAACAAAGAGTATCGTCGTCCTATTGAAAAGAAAGACGATGGAGATAGCGCGATAATAGATGAGCTTCGTCAATTGATTGAGCCGCAAGTATTAAGACGTATGAAGCATGATGTCGCTGAGCTACCAGCAAAACACGAAGTTAATGATTGTAAAAACATTGAAATGTCAACGCTGCAACGCACACTCTATAAACAAGTATCAAATGATTGTAGAAGTTTGTCTGAACAAGGACATAAGGGTGTTATGTTAACTGCATTACATAGTATGCGAATGATTTGCGCTCACCCTCTAAAGTTGCAAGAGCAAGCAACTATCAAAGATTCACCTAAAGCTGAGTGGTTAATAAAGATGTTAGAGACCATAAAGCAAAAAGATGAAAAGGTTATTATCTTTACTGAGTTCAGACCTATTCAAGTATTTTTAAAACGCTTTCTCCTTGAGCGATTTGGATTAAACGTTACTACAGTGAATGGGGATTCAAACACTAACAGTAGAGTAGGCTTAACGCGGCAGGGTATTATTGACAAGTTCCAAAAAGTGAATGGCTTCAATGTGATTATCTTATCCACGGTGGCAGTTGGCTTTGGTGTGAATATCCAAAAAGCGAATCATGTGATCCACTACACACGTAGTTGGAACCCAGCTAAGGAAGATCAAGCAACTAATAGAGCCTACCGAATTGGGCAAGATAAAGAGGTTTACGTGTACTATCCATCTATTGCAGCAACTGATTTTGAGACGTTTGAAATTAAACTGGATAAGCTACTATCAAGTAAGCGTAGTCTTGCTGATGATACATCGAAACCAAACGTAGAGCTCACTCAAGAACTGATTCAATCGATTTATTGAGTAGGGTTTTTGACGCAAAGCGCATAAACACTGTACTTCAGTAAGTATATTTACAATTAGGATAGACAGACTGTGACTAGTAAATAGAAAAAAGACCATAATGATTTAAAGATTTATATCTAGGCTACAGATCAGTTTAGAACAAGAGATGCTAAATATGTTGGATGAAAATATTAACCTCTTTAGTAACGAAGCTGAGAAGCAGCGCTATGAATATAGTATGCTACCAACACAGCTACTGATAAAAGGAATCCCTGAATGTAAAAGCTTAGTAAAGCAGCTGACAAAAGGGCTATCTAAAATACCTAAAAAACGGCAAGTTCAAGTTGCGGGTATTTTTGATAACTTAACCACTACTCAGAAAAAAGGCAGTATTAACAAGGAAGATATAAACCTTGAAAAAGGTAAGCTAATCGATAATCCTTATGAGACTATATTGCGGATGTTTGGTGCTGAGACCGCTAAAGAATTATTAAAGCATACTAAAATCATGGATACATGTTTAAGCGAAAAGCTCAATACTCAGTTTATTATTGACTTCAAGGACTATTTGTCTGATACATTCAATTATAAGGATGACGCTCTTCATGCTGACATGCCAGCAGACGAGTTCTATCTATATTTAGTGTTGAGTTTTATCGCCCATCTTGATGCCTGTATCCACCATGCGGCTTATTCAAAGGCTATTGCACCTATCAGCTTAGGCTGGCTGTTCATGCACAAGTTAAATCCAGATAAGTGGTACTATGACTCAACCAATAAAAAGTATAATTTAATCAAGAAGAATGGTAGTCCGTTTACTTGTACCTCGCGCTCTTTTATTCATTTATTACTAACAGTATTTTATTTTCAGAAGCACAAGAAAATGCCTACAAGTTTGTATGGTATTCGAAAAGAAATTGACTGGCAAGTAGAAGATAAAGAAGGGATATTAGATGAGTTTATTTATAAGAAAAGCGAACGAGATAGCAAGAGAAACTGGATCAGTCTTGAAGAAGTGTATTGGTTAGTTGGTATGGAGAACTCTGTGAAAGACGACTCTAATAAAATATTGGTTAATTCTCAAAAGTCATTCATTAATTATATTAAAACAGATAACGTTAATGAGCTTGCAGGCTCACCTCCCAGTGTTGAAGGAATTATATGGTTTATCTATGCTTTTTTTCAGAACATCTACGAGCGAACGAACAAATTGAACAGAGCTACTAAAGAGCAAAATTCTTTTATCTACGACGAATATTATGATTTATGGAGGTCATTCACTAGTTTTTATGAACAACACAACGATGAGCTAGATAAAAATGAACGTACTGAGTGGCCTGATTATTTAAAAAAGCAAGCCACACCGATAGCTACCAGTTAGCAGAAAACTCTCAATATATAGTCATTTAACCTAACTCAAGCACATCAATATGATTGTTTTTATAGCGTCCATGAAATTTTTCAGGATCAAACTCTATTTCACTAAATGCCTGATGAATACCGATTTCTATAATTGGACTACTATAAACATACCCCTTCGTAGTATTTGAGTTTTGGAAAAATTTTCCTACAGGGTCAATCATGAGGTAGGAGTCAGTCATCTCGTCATTATCTTCAGAAGAGATAATACTGTCAAACTCACTGTGACGATCTAAAAACTGAGAAAAATCGCTTTGGGATATATTATTTTCTTTAGTGATTATTGGTAGAACTTTAAATATCTTCCATTTAACAGGTTCTATCTTATTAATGAAAGAAGATAAATCTTCATTTTTATTTAAATTACTCACAACAGTATTGATCTTGATGTCGATATTGGGATTTAGTTTTTTTATAGTTTTGATGTCTTCTGACAGTTTCCTGACATCCATAGGATTGTTTTTTTCCGATCTTCCAATTGTTAAGTTTGTTTGGTTGTCCAAGGAGTCAAGACTGAATCCAATGCTGCAGAAGTTCATTGCAATCAAATCTATCAACTCATCGTTTAGTCGGCTGCCGTTTGTGATTGCAGATAGGTTAAGGTTTCTTTGCTTAGCATGATGAATAATCCTAGAAACCTTCCTAAAGCTTAGAAAGGTTTCACCGCCTACTAAATTTAAACGTATACTATTGAAGTTTGTTGGATAGCTATTGTTTAATATTGTTGGTAATTTACTAATTTCATCTAATAAACGAATAGTAGCTGCTTCGTCATTCATAACTTCGTTCTTTTGCCTATTCCATTTGGCAAAGCAGTAACTACATTTATAATTGCAAGCCTCGGTAATGTGCCAGTTTACGACCAGCTCTCTTTTAGGTTGGTTTTTATTATTCATGGATATTTCCACTTGAAGTGATTAGAATTAAGATAATGACAGTACTTACTCTAAAGTTTTATAGAAGCCGAATCTCCCCCGAAAAGACGAATTTTGATAATTATTTATATTGATATATGTTTAACCATCAAAAAAGCCAGACAATTTAAGCTGTCTGGCTTTTTTGATGGTTAACATTTGTTTATTTTCTTTATCTGTCCGCCATAAAGCATGCTCACATATTGCGCATAACCAACTGTAAATACCCCATTCTTAACACAACATCATCGTAGAATAATTAAGCCACCTGCCTATAATCGGCAGGTGTCATATCATTAAGTGAATCATGGGGTCTTTCGTTGTTATAAACCTTGATCCAGTCTTCAGTCAGTTGAGTAACCTCGTTTAAATTGTTGAAAAGGTAGCAATCTAAAACCTCATTGCGATAACTGCGATTAAACCGTTCAATATAAGCATTCTGATAAGGGCAGCCAGGCTCGATATAGTCAACATAGATACCATGAGCTGATGCCCAATCAGTGAATATGCTGGATGTAAACTCACTGCCGTTATCCACACGAATTTGCTTAGGATAACCATGCCACTCGGCTAACTGGTCGAGGTAGTGCAAAATAACCTCTCCCATACCCACCTATTCTTATCAAATGTGACCACCAAATGGTAAATGACGTGACCAGTCATTATTACCATTCGTGACCACATTAATTTCAGAATAGAAAACTATTCAATATTATCCATCAAAAGCATCTGCCACTTTTCTCATAGATTTACCTTTTAATTCTATGATGTGCGCTTGATTGATAACCCGATCTAACAAAGCATCAGCGATCGTTGAATCACTGAACTTATCATGCCAATGCTCTATTGAAAACTGACTAGTAATCATTAGGCTTCCGTTCATGGACTGTAAATCAATAATTTCTAGTAATAATGGTGCAATTTGTATATCTATATGACCTAAAGCGAAATCATCGATGATCAATAAGCGACTCTTTATCAATTTTCGTCTTAATCTAATTAAACTCCCATTAAGTAGTGCATCACTTAGCTCTTCAAATAACTGCTGTGCAGTTATGAACAATGTTTCATAACCTTGTCGACAAGCTTGAATACCTATAGCGCAAGAAAGCCATGTTTTACCAGTACCTGTTGCACCAAATATCAATAGGTTCTGTTTTTTCTTTAACCAACTACCTGATGCTAAGTGCTGTATAATCGCTTTATCTAACTTGCGACTGGGCGCATATGTAACTTCTTCAAGTCTAGCAGAAGGATAACGAAACTTTGCAGCTTTTATCAGCCTTTCAATTCGCCTTTGATGTCGATTTTGTATTTCAGCATCGCTTAATAGACTAAGTATTTCGCTAAACGATAACCCTTGTTTTAAGTATAGTTCATAATTGGTATCTAATAATTCGACAAAGCTAGTTAATTTTAGCTCATTTAATTGTTTACGTAGTGTTGTATTAAGCATGACTATTCTCCAAGCTGGTATTTTGTTGAATAATGTGCTGGTAATAGCCAGCACCTCGAATATTTTCATGACAAATATCTGTATGAGTTTTGCCAGCCTTATTATTCAACTTTAAATAGCTTTTACTGGATACCAACTTTTTTAGTGTTGATATATTAAATGACTGCATATTAATCGCACATTGGCATGCACCATCAAGACGTTCCTCAAAGTTATTATTTACAACCCAGTCTTTAAACTCTCTAAATTTCAATGAGTTTGACTTAAACTCCCTTTTATTTGCCAAATACTCATGCGTCCATAGCTCACAATTCTCTCCCCATTGCCCAGACCATTGTTTTAAGTAGTCAATATTTGATCCAGCTTGATACTGATGGTCTTTAGGCATATGGTTAATATCAATCACATCAAGCTGACCATCACTTGCGATAGCATGAGAAGCAATACGATTACGCTGATAGTACATTTCAATCAATTTGTCCGAGATTGCTATGTCAATTTGTTTATGTGCATATTGATACGGTACGCTATAGCGCACTCCATCCACTACCACTTGATAAAATTCATCGACTCTTTGGGCATACAGCCAATCCCTAATTTCAAAGCTAGAGTGAGGTAATGGCGTTAAATATGGTTTATCAAGCTTCAAGAATTGCTCATATCTTGACGTAGGAAAACGTTTAGTGGTTTTAGCATTTAGCTCAATCAATCCTGTTAAAATAGCTTCATTTAACTCATCTAATGAGAAAAAAGTACGATAACGTAGTTTTGCTAAAATACCTCGCTGTACGATTTGTACACATACCTCCGCTAACCCCTTATCTTTGGGTTTACGTGGTCGAGTTGGATTAATTGCAAAGTTATAGTGCTCAGCAAGTTCAGCATAACTTTGATTGATCTGTAGCCGAGTTTTAGTGTTGGTGATGACAGCAGATTTTAGATTATCAGTAACGACTTGCTCTGGTACACCTTCAAAATAACGAAACATTTCAATATGACAGCGTAACCAGTCTTTAATTTTCTGTGATTCAACAGCATAGGCAAATATATATCCCGATGCTCCCAACACCCCAACAAATACCTGTACGTAACGCACTTCACCTGTATCAGAGTTCTTTACTGGCATAGTACGACCACAGAAATCGACCAACACTTGCTCACCCACTTTATAGTGTTGACGCATGGATAGCCGATTGGTTTTACGCCATTGTCTATATTTACGGGCAAACTGTGAGTATGACAGACCTTCAGGGCAATCAATTCGGTATTCTTGCCATAGTAGCATTAGCGTCATATCACGCTTCTTTAGTTCATCGTTTATGTAATCCCAATCAGGTTCGACTTTGTGAGACTGTTGATAAACTTTAGGCTGTGAGCCTAACTGGGCTTCAAACTCATTATTAGGTAGATTCAACAAATCATCACCATGTATGGTGCACCGCTTATAGAGTTTTAATACCCTGCCAACAGTGTTATGTGAAATGCTAAGCATACTAGCGATTTTACGTTGACTATAGCTTGGATTAATTAAATGATATTGAATGATTTGACGTTGAGTTTTAACATCTAAACGCATAAATATTTCCTAAAATAGATTAAATATATCAATGCGCAAACATAGATGCTCGGTTTCTGATTGACATCATCAACTAGAAACGTAACAATAGTAATGTCGAAGCTTGAAAACGACACCTGTGCAGTATCTGTGTGTATCAGACACGGATACTGTGCATCTTTATCTACGCAGCCTGTTTATTCAATTGTTGATAGATTTTTTTAGTCCATAACCCCCTCCTGTTTGCGCTGTGTTTTATCGTGCTAATCCTTATGATTTATCCTTTGAAATTCGCTGGATAGATAACCTGATGCTTGCAACTCTTTTGTGATAAGCATTGCTGATTGGGCGTCTAAACTTCGCATATTATCTAAGCAGTATTGTTCATATGCTTGCCTGATATGAGATGAGGGCAAACGCACTAAGAATGGCTTTGCCCGTTGGGTTGTCTTAACTCTAACGCTCATGGCATAATCTCCTTGTAACACTTTGTTTATCGCACTAACATAATGTATATTAATCATACGATTAATTAATGTCAATAGGATTTAATCTTTTGGGTAATTTATTTTTGGCGGAAGAGCGTTCACGGCTTGGCTTAAAGGCAAAAGATGTTGCTGATTATGCAGGTATAGCTATTCCTACTCAATCTAACTATGAGCAGGGTAAACGGTATCCTGATGCTCAGTATTTAATCAAGATTGCTGAATTAGGGTTTGATATTAATTATGTCATTACTGGTAGACGAGACAGTCTTTTGTTAACAACGCAAGAAAAGCTACTTGTCGAACTATTTAGGCAGGCATCAGAGTCTGTGCAAAAGCATGTTATAACTGGCTTGATGTATGGTGAGCAAGCACAGGCAACAGGTACTGGTAATACAGTAAGTGTAGGGGATGGTAATACAGGTAATATAGCTGGAAGAGATATTAAGCCTAAGTAGGAGGTTAGATAATGCATAACCATGTAACGGTGGGAAATGATAATCTTGGGAATGTTTGCGGGGGTGATTTAACTATTAATTCAATGCTTCCTTGCAAGAACGGTGATGGTATGCTGTCTTTCGAGGATTATCAAAGGATGCCGTATTGTAATAAATGTATTGGTGTCTCAAGGTATCGTAATGAGCAACGTTTTCACTTTTATAGCGTTTTTGTGGGCTTGGTGATAAGTGCATTAGTGATGGCGCTTCACTGGATTGTCACGGGTGGTTTACCAAGGTTTTTACTGCCAATGTTTGAAGACAATTTTCTAGCACCTCTGGCTGCACCTCTACTTTCCACAGCAATGATCACAGTAGTTATTTTATGGTTATCAACTATTATTTTCAAAGAATTAGCTGATAGGTATAACAACAAATATTTTTCTTATCATGAGTAGCTGGACTATTGATAAATCAAGCTTTAAGAAGAAGTTTCAAATTATAAATGTAGTCTGTTTCATAAATTTATTCTTTAAAATATCCGAAAAGCTCGCTATGGTATCTTATTAAAACCATTGATATTACGGTTTATGAATCCTTTTTAATTATATGTCTTAATGAAATCAGTTAAGTATGCCTATAATACTAAAGGCTATGTCTAAATATATGATTAAGTCTTTTCTAAGCACTAAGGTATTCACTTTTAAAACGTTATAAACCAGATCTAAAGCACACAAACTTTAGTACAAGTTAGTGTTAGCTATCAGATTTTCTCTCTATAGACCTCAATGCTTTAGCTCGATTACCACACGTCTTCATAGAACACCAATTCCTTTTAGCGCCATTCGAGCGATCTAAAAACACAATCCCGCAACGATCTTGAGCACATTCTTTTATATTAGTGGATATGTTTGATGTAAATAGCTGGATACAGTCTTCCGCCACATATCCTAGCAACGCCTCTAAATCCAACGTATTCTTTGCTATCAATAAACCATCATTTAGGGATAGTTCCCAATGTGGTCTTAATTGAGCAAGAACATTTAATTTTGTTATCTCATGAGAAGATGCATTTTTATTAATTAGCTTTTCTATAATCCCTCTAATCTGTATCGCTTGACTTTGAACTTTATCAGATACTTGCTGACTTATAGCACTCTCACTCAAAGATGGTATTGAGCTTGTCCAAGTGGCTTTTTTTTGTGCTTCAAGGAACCATTTCTTAAGTCCGTCATCTTGTTCTAACAAATCTTGAGTAGTGGATTTTGGGTCTTTACGACGCCTTAATGTGTTATACAAATCCAAGCTTGCACAGCCTCCATAGAACACAAAACCAAGTTTTGGATAATTCATATAATTTACCCCTTACGAAACAAACAATATAGAAACATACTCTCAAATATATAGAACTCCCTAGTAGGAGAACTTTTTTAGCCCATCAATTAAAACTAATCTTAAATAATTGGTGAGCTAAAGTTGTAGCTTATAGTCTGCCTCAAATAAATGATTTATTGTTTTACCTTCACATAGATGTTCTATCTGTAGTAGGTCGCTCGTACTCAAGTTATTTGAAATTTACTATATAGCTAAAAAATTAGCGGATTTGAGAGAAATATGTAAAGAGTATATAGCATCATAAATTGATGTCGAGAGTTACTAGGTAAATTTAAAATACAAATTTGTCTTGACATAACCCCCTAAGGGGGTTAATTTAAATAGTGAAATAACCCCCTTAGGGGGTTATGATGGTTTATTAAATAATAAGTAGCTATTAACACTAAAGAACATGCTTATGAGAGAGTACTCATTTCCTTTACCTATACACGCTTTACCGATAATTTCTGCGTTTATGTTACCTAATTTAGTAACTCCGTTACTTGAAATTTGGCGACACCAAATTGGCTTTTCGACAGGAATGTTGAGCCTCATATTTGTCATGTATCTTGGAGGTCTTGCTCCAGCATTTTTGCTCGCTACGGCATTATCCAACCGCTTTGGACGAAAAAAAATCATTCTAACGGCCTGTGTATTTGGCTTATTGTCTTGCATTGGTTATGCAGGAGCTTCAAATGTCACAACACTTATTGCAGCAAGAGTTTTAACGGGGTTATGTACTGGTCTCATATTAGTTTTAGGGACTGATGCGATATTGGCTACAGCAAAACAAAATGAAAGTCACAAGGCAACATTAATAGGAACGGTAGGGATGGGATTAGGCTTGGCTGGTGGCCCTATTTTAGCTGCCGTTGTGGCAAATTTTTTGCCTTATCCTACTGTAACAGTCTTTGTTGTTGAAGCTAGTTTATTAATATTTTGTATTCCAATAGTCCTTAGTCAGTCAGATTCTCTTAAGGTAAAAAATATAGGGTGGTTGCCCTTTCAGTCTATGGGTCAGCAAGAAAATCGGGCAACACTGGCAGGGTTAGGCGCATTTGCTCCAGGAATGACCGCTGCTGCCATCGTGCTGGCACTAATGCCGACTATTGTAAAAGATATTGGATTGAATAGCGTATTGGCAGGTGGTTTGTTAGCTGGCGGAATGTACTTAGTAAGCCCTATATCGCAATTTGTATTTAGAAACATTGAACCCTTTAAGCTACTTTTAGTATCACTAATAATAATTATTAGCGCCATGGCTTTGTTGATTTTAGGGTCAGTAGTATCTTCACTATTAGTACTAGTGATGTCAGTTGTCGCTATCGGAGCAGGTCAAGGCATAAGTAACTATGCGAGTTTCAAGGTGGTTCATACTTATGCAGCAAAATCAGTTAAAACTGCTATTTCATTATTGTGCCTTGGCGTCTATGTATCAGCGAGTATCATTCCAATTTTAGGCGGTTATTTAGCGGATTATCAAGGTATGAAAATGGCAACAATCGCAATGGCTATAGGAGTAATAACAATGTCAATTCCAGGATTATTTATCGCAAATACAAAATTTATTAATGCAGAGTGAAATAGAACCTGCTATGTAGTTATTGAATAAAAAAACTTAACAATCCAATCATGAATAAGGGGTTTTACTATGAACCGTATCACTAAAAGCAACCTTAAAATAGATTCTTCTTTATATCAGTTTATAAGTGAAACGCTATTGCCCAGTATTGGTAAAGTAGCTGAAGAAGATCAGCAAAAATTTTGGGACGGTTTTTCGGACATAATTGCAGAATTTACGCCACGCAATCGTCAGCTTCTTGATAAGCGTGATGAGTTTCAGAACAAAATCGATCAATGGCATATTCAGAATCAGGACAGATTCGACTTTAATGACTATGAAGAGTTCCTTCGAGAGATTGGCTATTTAGTTGAAAGCACAGCTGATTCTAAAAAAGACTTCCAAATAACCACGCAAAATGTCGATCAAGAAATTGCACAAAAGGCAGGGCCACAACTTGTTATTACTGCTTTAAATGCCCGTTTTGCTTTAAATGCATTAAATGCTCGTTGGGGCTCTTTATATGACGCATTGTATGGCACTAATGCCATTGAACAAGACTCAAATAATCAGACGACAGGTTACGATAAACAACGGGGTCAAAAGGTAATTGAATGGGGGCGAGAGTTTTTGGATAGAGTTATCCCGTTGGCTACTGGCTCACACAAAGATGTCACCCAATATTCTATTGAATCTGGAGAGCTTACAGCACATATTAATGGTGAGCCTGTTGCATTGTGTTCACCTGAAGTATATGCAGGCTTTAGAGGTGACAAAAATCAACCTGACGCCATTTTAATTTTAAATAATGGGCTTTATTTTGAGATTCAAATTGATCCTAACTCTCAAATAGGTAAGCAAGATAAAGCAGGGATAAAAGATATTCTAATGGAGTCAGCCTTGACTACCATCATTGATTTTGAAGACTCAACGGCTGCGGTAGATGCTGAAGATAAGACTTTAGGGTATGCAAATTGGTTAGGCTTAAATACAGGGAAACTGGCGGTTGATATAGTTAAGAATGGCAAAAAGTTTACTCGACAGCCGAATGAAGATCGCTACTATACCGATGTAAACGGTAATGAGATTAGATTGCATGGACGTTCGCTGATGTTTGTTCGCAACGTTGGACCTCTGATGCAAAATCCAGCTATCCTAGATCAAAATGGTGATGAAGTATTTGAGGGAATAATGGATGGTGTCATTACTGCTGCCGCTGCTATTCCTGGCCTAGATTTAAAAAATCAACTGCGTAATTCCCGTACTGGATCTATATACATCGTAAAACCTAAATTACATGGACCTGATGAAGTTCAGTTTACTTGTGATCTGTTCAGTGCTATTGAAGATCTACTAGGATTACCACAACTGACGTTGAAAATAGGCTGTATGGATGAAGAGCGCCGTACTTCATTAAATCTTGATGCCTGTATTGCTACTGGTAAGAATAGAATTGCGTTTATCAATACTGGATTTTTGGATCGCACTGGTGATGAAATTCATACCTCCATGTATGCAGGGGCTATGTTACCCAAAGCAAACTTACAAACAGCACCGTGGAAGCTTGCTTATGAGAATAATAATGTAGATACAGGTCTAGCGCATGGATTCCAAGGCAGAGCGCAGATTGGTAAAGGTATGTGGACTAAAACAGAGCAAATGGCGCAAATGTTAGATAAGAAAATTGACCAGCTCAAAGAAGGCGCTTCAACAGCTTGGGTGCCATCACCTACCGCTGCTACCTTGCATGCTACTCACTATCATGAAATCAATGCGTTTGAGGTACAAAACAAACTTCTTGAAAATGGTCGTCGCAACACCTTTAAAGACTTAATGACCATTCCACTGGCTAATAAATTTTTGTGGAGTAAGGATGAAATTCAGCAAGAGCTTGAAGATAATTGCCAGTCTATTTTAGGGTATGTCGTTCGCTGGGTTGAGCAAGGTATAGGCTGTTCTAAGGTGCCTGATATTCACGATATTGACTTAATGGAGGATAGAGCGACACTGCGCATTTCCTCGCAACTATTGGCGAATTGGTTACAGCATGAGGTGATAAGCGAGCAACAGGTTATAGACTCCCTACAACGTATGGCACTTAAAGTTGATAAGCAAAATGCTGGAGATAATGCTTATCGCAATATGGCACCAGATTTTGATAAGTCTATGGCATTTCAATGTGCAAAAGAGCTTATCTTAAAAGGTGGTGAGCAACCTTCTGGTTATACTGAGCCCCTGTTGCATAAGTATCGTCAAGAGTTCAAAAACAAGAATGCTTAGGGGTAAATGTAAACTTTAAGATATATTCTTGAATGTTACATATATTGATGACGAGTTTCTCTGTGGGCATTTCATCACTCTTTGACCTTCTTAGTCAGGAATCCACTAGGCGGTGAAGTGCCCTTTTGTTAATCCACTAAAAGTTGATAGGGATGTATCGATCATGATTTCAACTCAAATATTGTTTGAATTACAAAGAGTTTATAAGTGAAATTTTCAAACACAAAATAATTTACCTAATCTCACCAAATACAACCATTGAAAAGTATATTAAATAAAACATAAAAAGGTGACACGGATGTCTAATAATACTTTAACAGTAGAAAGTCTATTGGCTGATGCAATGCCTCCGTCTAACTATGAGTGGCCTGATAGCCTCCCCCACCTGTCCCAACAATTACCAAAAAATAAATCTGAAGAAGATAGAAAGTTTTTACTCAAAGAATGTTCTGTTTATAGAGATTTTGATCCGACAAAGTTTTACAACTCCTATAAAAACCATTCAAAAGAACAATTTATTATTGAATTTTTAAACCATCACGCTTTCCAATTTAATTCAAGACGACGTTTCAGAGAGTCTTTAAAAATTCAAACTACTGTTAAAAAAGTTTTAAAAAAATCAACACCCCTTGATATTGTCATTCCAATATTTTGTGTGATTGGTAATTTAGCAAAACGAATAGAACCAACAACAGTTACTTTCGCTGAAGCTTGCTCTTTGCAATCATTACAAAATATTTCCAAACTATTTTTAGATATGACTAGTGTTGAGTTACGTTTTCAAATTATCGCTGATTCAAACTTTTATGTACGCCCCTTGGGTTCTGATCCTGTCATTTCATCTAAATATTTAGATGACTTAAAAAAATATTCTAAAGAAAATGAGTTGGAAAACCTATACATACATGATATGTGTGATATGGCTAAACATGATATTAAGAAATTTGAAGATAGCTATATGCGTATGTACGAGAAATTATCTGTAGACTCAAGTTATGGACTAGATAATAGTGAACACAAAGCTTGGATTTCTGCTATGGCAGGAACAATTACCACTAGAGATATAATTGCACCTTATGAGGTTATAGTAAAAACTTTCAGAGATAGTGACTTCTCAAGTACATTCGGTAGAGAGGTGCTAAGAAGAACCGAAAAAGCATTTATTGATTATCGAGCTTTGAAATATGCAATGTCGCAACTTGCGTGGGAAGAAAGATATTTTCCTAACTCCATTAGGGCAACAATACACCAGAAAAAACAAGATGTATTAGGGTTAAGAATTTATCCAGAGTATAAAAAAGCTTCTAAATTACTACCATACCACGGCATAGCAGTGTTAGAAAAAATAAATGATAGGTATAGTATGTTAATCCATCCTGAAATTAATATTGCATCAAAGAACGAAGTTGAGCGTTATATCAATAATTATAATTTTTCTGATTTTTATATCGCTTAACAAAGTGGGAAGATGGAACTACTATGAATATTATCAAGTCACTAAACACAAATACTCTAAGATTTGCAATTCTTTATGCTATATCTTTTTCTGTTGCTAGTTTGGATCTTAGTATTACAGTTAGGTCGGGACAAATGCTTACCCATAGTGACTTTGGAGGAACTGCTTCTTATGCCATGATAGGTATAGGAATGATCATTGGTTCTCGTTGCGGTATGTCATTAATTGAATATTTTGGACTAAGAAGGACTTATACTTTATCAGCATTTCTTTGTATAGCATCAGGGCTCTTATCCTCTTTTTCGGTACGCAATAATATATTCAATATATTTTGTTTTAGCCTAATTTTAGTTGGTATTTTTATAGGGCTATCTAATTACCATCGCCTTTTAGTACAAGATATCGCAAGAATTAAATCACCCTGGAATACTAATTTAGTCTTAGTTAGTGGAATTGTTGGAGCAATTATAGGGCCGTGGATTGCTAAACAAATATCTCCTCTCCCTGAACTTTTCTATAAAGCTTATTTAGCTGTTGCTCTTTTCGGGCTTTTAGCATTAATTTTATGTTTTACTCTACCTAAGAAGTATTCTCTTAGCAAAGTGAACATCAATTTTGAAACAAATGAAATGAAAAAAAACATTGGGGTATACAAATCATTATTATATCTGGGTGGTCTGATAGGGTTTTGTAGTTATGTAACTATGACTCTAGTAATGACTTCCGTTCCATTAGAAGCAACAGCAAGAAGTTTGACAGCTTCAAATATATCTTCTTTAATTCAGTGGCACATGGTAGCTATGTATTTACCCATAGTAATAGTGCCAATACTAATGAGTAGGTTTCTTATAGCATCCATCTTAAAATTTAGCTTATTTATTAGCATTATAGCCTTTTTAATATCAGCTTATATAAGCTACAATCACAATGTTAGCTACAATAGTTTATTGGCTTATATGCTTATTGCAGGTATTGTTTGGGCATTTGGTTATTCAGTTTCATCAAACATAATTGCGGTCAATCCTTATGGAATAATATATCCAAAATTTCGAGGTATTGTCGAAGTATTTCCACCATTAGGGTTGATAATGGGTTCTCTAATATCTGGATTAAGCTTGAGTTATATAAATTTTAATTTTGTAATTTTTTTGGCGTGTATTTTTTTAGTGATTCCTTTACTGATGATCTTAAAAGAAAGTAACAATCTCAATACTTATATAAAATGAAGAAAAAACAGATCCCAAACTTCCCTATCAGAGCATAACCCATGGACAATCACTAATAGCTTGTTCCCCCTGTCGTCAAATCCGTACATTTAAACTTGGGAGATTTTGGTTACGCAGCCTGACGGTAATAATCAAGCCACACTTGTCTTGGCGACCTAAACCCTTTTGAATTCTCGTTTGGTTGTAATCTAACTCAATATATTTCATGATACTGTTGATTGCTTCAAATCGAGTCTTATAATTATGGTGATACACCAGCTCATTCTTTAACACGCCCCAGAAGCTCTCTATTGGTGCGTTGTCGAAACAGTTGCCTTTAGCACTCATAGATCCTTTAAAACCGTGTCTGCTAATGTTTTTGCGATACTTATTGCTACAATACTGACCGCCTCTATCTGAATGAACAATAAGTTCTTGGCTCGGTCTTTTATCTTTGATTGCTTTATTTAAGGCCTTACAGACTAAATCAGCGGTCATGCGTATACCCATGGCGTAGCCCACCAGCTCTTTGGTATATAAGTCTTTAACACCTGCTGCATACAGCCAACCCTCATCTGACCAGACATAGGTGATATCACTGACCCAGATACAATTAGGACGATTGACTCCAAACTGTTGTTTAAGCAAATTAGGATAGACTCGTTTGTTATGGTCTGAGTCCGTTGTCACTTTAAAGCGCTTATGACGTCTACATTTGATATCATGTTCCTCTTTAATACTACGTACCGTACCATATATCTGCTAATCTCATGCCCTTGTTGGCTTAAATGAGCATGCAGACGCTCATAACCATATCGCTCTTTGGTTTCACTGTGTGCAGCCCTTACAAGCAGCTCACACTGATTACGATGTATTTGCTGAGCACTTATATCACGCTTGGACCAGTCATAGTAGCTTGATGGTTTGATATCAAAGATTTTGCACATGGTTGTGATATTGAATTTAGTCTTGTGATGGTCAATAAAAGCGTACTTTACTGACTGTTACTTCGAGCATAGCCCTTCGCCTTGCGTCGCTAAAACAGTCTCCCAGACTGTTTTTTAACACTCCTCATTCGCAAAGTATGCCGTGGCCCCACTCGAGCATAGCTCTCGTCTTGCGTCGGGGCGAAGCGAAGCAGTGCTTCGCTTTATCCCTCCTCATTTAGTATCTCTCGTTCTTCTTGTACTATTTTTAGTTCACGTTTTAAACGCTTAATTCCTTCAAGGGCTGAAACAAGCTCTGGATCTTATTGCTTAGTACCTTTGAATTTGCCTTTAATAGCTTTTCGTTGCCAATTAGCTAGGGTCTGCCCTAATTGCCTTGCTGTAGCACTGACATTGCCACCATTATTCTCTATTGTTTTGACCGCTTCTGCTTTAAATTCTTCACTGTATCTTTTAGCTTTCTTTGTCATGGTAAACTCCTATTTATCTTCTTTAGTTTACCAAGTTTTTGTCTACGGTTTTTTCAGAATAGCTCAAAGATTATTATTTGGTTATATTAAACAAAGAATTCTCATTAAAATCTATTCGTTGATATTAATGGGTTATTCATAAGAATGATTGGTCACAACATATAATAATGAATGGTTATGTTGATAAGAATATGCAAGGTAGCGAATCACTCGGAGTGATGGAATGCTGGTACCAATATCAATGCCTAATACTTCACGGTTGTAATCATCAATCACATTAAAGGTTCGAAAGCGAATATTGTTGTGCAGCTTATCGCTCATAAAGTCCATAGACCAAGTATGACCCAATGCGTTTGGCACACTTAGCGGCTGGGGGTTACGTGCTGGTAGCCGTCTTTTAGACTTACGGCGTAGGTTTAAGTTTAACGCGGTATAAACACGGTGTAAGCGCTTGTGATTCCATGAATAGCCAAGCTTGCGTATACGCTTAAAACACTTTGGGAAACCCCAACGATTGTGCTTGTCAGTAAGCTTGTTTAAGACATCAATAATCTCACTATCATCAGATAGCTTAGGCTTATAGTAGTAAGCGGTTCGACTCATACAGACAACCTGACAACTCACTGCAATGCTGACATCATACTGCGCCTGCAATTCTTGCGCCCAGACTTTGCGCTCAAGGGCAGGCGCTATAGCTTTTTTATGATATCTTCCTGCATCTGCGCTTTGAGGCTTAAATCAGCATACATCTTTTTAAGCCTACGGTTTTCTTCTTCAAGCTCTTTTAAGCGTTTGACGTCAGACGCTTCCATACCTTCATATTTGTATCTAACTTCGCTATCGCTTCGTCTTGCGTCACTAAAACAGTCTCCCAGACTGTTTCTTAACGTTCCTCATTATAAAAGTCGAGCTAGCTACCCCGTATTTACGACACAGCTCTTTAGCAGGTATCCCAGCTTCTGCTTCTTTTAATATCGATACTATTTGCGTCTCAGTCATTCGTTTGCTCATATTAAAACTCCTTATGGGTATTTTATAAGAAATTCTACGTTTGAGCTGTGTTAGTTTAGGGGATAGTTACATGACCGTGCGACTAATGAGATTATTGCTTACGTTTGGGACAAACGTGACTTAAAAACGGCTAAGAAGCTAAGAGCTCATCTCAAGCAACTCAAAGTAAGCTATGACTCTATTAATATGGATAACTGGGACAGCTTTATAACCGACTTTAAGCTTGATCACAAGCGTATTGGCAAACAACACACCGTAGGTATAGAAAGAAATAACTGCCGTCTCAGACATCGATTAAGACGAGCCGTTAGAAAGACTTTTTGTTTATCAGAAAAGCTTGATAATCACTTTCAAGTGTTTGATTTAGTCTTCTTATATGTCAATATTGAAGCGAACATACGGCACAATCAGATAATGGCTATTCTCACTGCCTTGATACCCGGCTTTTTTGTACCAAGAGATATCTTGCTGATGAAATAGGGTCGTCGTAAACCCTGTCATAGTTAGATGATTGTTACCTTGGCCTTGAGATGAATACTCTTTAGCGAAAGTGGTAGAAAACTGGGCAATTTGTTGCCCTCTTGCTGAGTAAAAACCATCGCTTTTTTTATCTTCTTTATAGCAAGCGACGCAAAATAACCCTGTTATATCATTCCGTGTTTTTGTCCAGCTATTACTGCAAAATGTCTGTTCTATAAACTCTCGTCCCGCGTTATTCACCAAGGCGCGTGGCGTTAGCATGAGTTCATCCAAACGCATAAAGCGATGAAAGGTTAACATGGTAGGCGGATTGACCTTAGGTAAGTCAATTCGTTCACCACGGATAGATAGGGTTTTGGCAAGGGTAGGATGATGTGCTTTATACTGTAAAAGCAGGCTCAGGGTTTGCTTAGCTCGCGTTAGTGCTACATAGAGGGGCCTATCATAGCTATGATCGGTTGCAGTAGACGATTGCTCATCAATCACATAGACGTGATCAAACTCCATGCCTTTGGCGCTATGATAAGTGATCAATATAACTTGGGTTTTATCATCATATAAAGTCGCTTCGAGTTCTTGTAGCACCTGCTCATAAGTCACATCTGCCATCTCTTGAGTACGATTGATAATCGCATCCCACGCTTTATCTAATGGATTTAGCTTTTGTTCGCTGCGCCAGCGCTCTAAAAATGTCGCTACATTACCTTCTATCACATCTAACCGTTTAGCACTCAAATGAGTAAACAACGCTTGTCCTATAAAGCTATTGATAGGGGTTACTTGTTCGTTTTCATTGTAGCGCTGACTACTAATACTCAATGCTTCAAGATAATGCTGTATGGCATCAAAATGTGACCACTTAGGGGCTAGCACGGCTATGGTTTGTGGTTGAGTCTGAGTGCTGTCTTGTTCAATAATAGCTAGGCGCTGCTCAATATCGAGGGCAAGCCACGCTGCCATATCGATACCTTGGGTTTGCTTATAATAGCCATAGCGAATGGGCCTGTCTGAATGAGGCTGTGTGGCCTTGATGCTATGCTCAGCTTGTTTCAGACGCTCATTGCTTGGTAAGCTAGACGCGATAAACGCATTGGCAAGATCGACGATGTTATTGGCGCTGCGATAGTTGTCTAATAAATAAAATTTTTGCTCAGTATTAACGTGGTAGTTATCGGCAAACTGTTGAATATATTGAATACTGGCACCGCGAAAGGCGTATAAGTTTTGGTCATCATCACCGACCACCATGAGATAACCGCGTTGCTCAAAGTTGTCATTATCAGTATCATCATCAGCGTCTATAGCAATATAGCTATCATCTGCGTTATTACTATTGTCGTCTTGTGATTGCAGATCCGCTAGTAGCCCGATCATTTCATACTGATACTCATCAATATCTTGGAACTCATCGACCATGATGTACTGAAAATGCTGTGGCCGCTCCTGCAACTGACTGATAGCTTGCTCAATCATCCACTGATAGCGTGCATTATCACGGCGTTTTTGTTGATTTTTCTCTTGACCTAAATGCTCAATACGCGCGGCAATCTCATCAAGAGCCGCGTCGGGAGCGTCTTTTTCACTAAGTCCAGTAATTTGGCGCGCCAGCCCATGAAAGGTCTCGATGGTGACATTGATCGCATGGTAACCGATCAAAGCGAGCAGGCGCGATCTAAGCTCAGCTACTGCCAAACGGTTATATGCCAAGATCAAAATCTTTTCAGGCTTGATCTCCTCTAGCATGAGTAAGTACGCCACTCTGTGTACCACAACCGTGGTTTTACCAGAGCCAGGGCCGGCGAGGACCATAGCGGCGCGGCTGGTTTCTTTGATAATTTGTTTTTGAGTAGCGCTAAAATAATCAGGTAGGATTTCTTTTGCATAATCCTTAATATAAGGTTTGTGCACATCAATGCCGTTATCGATATAGGTTTTAATCACTTGAGCAAGTGGCTTAGTAAAGTAGTCCTCAATAAGCGCTTGCTGAACGCTTGCTTCTGCTTGTAACCAAAAGCTGAGCATATGAATACGGGCGCAGCGGTCCTGATAGTGGGTTTGCAAATACTGATAGGCGTTTTCATGATACTTAGTAGTGGGCTTTCGATGTTTCCCGATAAAGAAAATAGCATCTTGACTGTCGTCCAAACGGCTAAGCTCAATCAGCTCCAAGCGCTGTAATTGCTCAAGCTGGGTCAAGATAGTGTCAGGATCGCGCTGTAGCACTTTGGCAAGAATGTCTAAGTTAAAGTCTTTACCATCGCCGTCTTTTTTATCCGGTAGGGCGGGTAGCAATTGCTCTTCAAACAAAGGTGTTAACTCGGCTATCAGCACTTTGGCATAACGAGTCCAGCTCAGCCAGTCATCGGTTAGCTCTGCATCGATTTGCCATAATTTAGTGTTATTGGTGGAGGACACAAACACTTGCGTTGTACCATGGTTGCGCGTTTTTAGGATCCCTAATGCCCGAAACATTGGCAGGATATGACGTTTAGTCGATAGATTGTGGCGCTGCTGAGCTAGCCAATTATCAAGCGCTTTGGTATTGAGTTGGGTCATGCCTTGCGCCTCTAACGCTTCTATCGTTTCAGTGCCACCAAGTGCCCCGTAACTGCTATTAAGACACTCCTCCATAGCAGCAATAATTCGGCCTAACCGATTAAATTCGCCTTTTAGATAGCGATGAGTATATTTTAGTCGCACGCGCGCTATCACCTGCCACTGAGCGTGACCTTGATTGACCAATTCGCGTAGCCCTTTTAACAGCGACTTGACTGAATAACCAAGCGCTAGTGCTAATTCCGGTAAGTGATAGCGGGTCAGGCCAGTATCGTTATTACCGTCACTTTTACTATTAGAGCTTTCAGCTTTGCTGTTTGTGTTTTGATTACTATTTGACTGTGCTGCTGTATTTAAAGAGTCATCGGTAAGCTGCTGTAACTGCCCATAGAGCTTAGCCATACTGGTGTGCTCGCTAGCAGGAGCTTGGCTTGAGAGTTTAATGCTAATCCAAGCTGGTTGCTGGTCTTTTTCAGTCAGTAAGCCATAACGCTCAAGGGCAAGTAGCGCTACCCTAACTTGAGTGTTCAGCTGCTCGTCCTCACCGTCTGGCGCAAGTATCGGCGCAAGCACACTGCTTGGGAACCATTGGTCTTGCATGGGTTTAGTGAGCGCTGGACGTATAGCGGTCCAGCAGTCTCGCAAGGTATTGGTATTGGGTATGCGCGACTGTCGCTCCTGAAAGAACAGGGCTTCAATGTCCTTTTGATCCCAAAGCATATAGGCGCTACCGACCTCATAAGACTTACGCGCCGCCCGGCCAATCTCTTGAATATACGATTCTAAATTATTTGGTGGGCCACTATGAATGACGGTATGAATGCCTTCTTTATCGATACCCATACCAAAAGCGTTGGTACATACCACCACGTCCAGCTCATCATTTTTGAACTTCTCAAGTACACTTTTTTTCTGAACATCACTTAATTTTGAATGATAAGCCGCTGCCGCTAAGCCTTGCTGGGCAAAATCATCAGCGTATTGGTCGCAGGCTTTACGGTTACGCAAATAGACAATAGTCACGCCTTTTTCGGGATGCTCAGGATATCGGCCCTCATACCAAGCTTTGCGCTCATTAACTATTTTATAACTATGCGCTTCGCGCTCATCTTTGCTTACTTCTATAAAATGAGCGCTGATATCATCACGCCAAATCTTTAGGTTTTCAATAGCCGTGCCATACTGCACCAAGTCTTTGTTAGCGGTCAAAGTGGTAAGCTTATCTACCAGCTCACTTTCTAAATCATCTTTGACGCGCGCGGAGGCGGTGGCAGTTACCAAGCTAATAGTTGGCGGCACAAATTCTGACAAGTTGCTACTAGGGGTTTTAGATGAATCAGGATTATGCTGATTAGACAAATCACTTAACATATCCAGCTGGGGTTTGTCTTTATTGGTACTTTGCTGCTCAAGCTGCTGTGTAAAGCGTTTTTGTAGCTCATCGCTATAACAGGCCATCATATGATCGGCGATGCGCAAAAAGTCGGGGCGAAAATCAGTACCCCATTGGCTAAGCGTATGCGCCTCATCTAATACCCAAAATGCTGGCGGGCGGTTCCTCAAAAGTTGCCGAATACTGTGAGTACGTAGGCGCTCGGGACTCATATAAATGATATCGATATCGCCTTGCCAAATACCATCTAAAATCTTTTTTTGGGTATCTATTGATTGACCTGAGGTCAAATAAGCAATACGGCTGGCGTAATCTGGCAAATCGGTATGTAGATTAACCACCTGATCTTCGATTAACGCCTTTAGCGGTGAGATGACTACCGTTAACTGACGCTTATATTTGCTGAGTATCAGAGCAGGTAACTGAAAGGTTAAGCTTTTACCGCCGCCTGTGGGCAATATGCCAAGGGGGATATCTTTATTCATCAGCACCGCTTTGACGATGGATAGCTGTCCTTCTCGCAAACGCTCAAAGCCGAAAAAATGCTGGCATTGCTCGTTAATCCAGTCGGTACTTGGCGCCTGCAAATGCCAAAAAGCCTGCTCAGCTTGATGAAAACTACGGCCATGAACCGAATGCTTGGTCAGCCATACGGGGCGGCGTGCTTGCGGCTTATCAAAATAGCGTAGCCAATTTATAAAAGTAGCGATACCCAGATGTTGCCATAGTATTAAGTGCTCCTTACTATCATGAGTCTCATAGCCCTCATGAGCTGAATGAGCATTGGCAATACAGTCCTCTAACAAGGTAATAAGCTGTTTCTGATTACCAGCGGGCAAGTTAGCAGACGGCTCGTTAAAGATAGTATCTACATCAAAGATATTGTCTTTATCGATAGCAAAGTAGCCTTGGTTAGCATTTTGATCGTGATTTTGACTGCTAAGCTGGTTTAAATGCTGAAGCTGCGGTAATAGCTTATGAAAGAGTATTTGCATATTAGCAGGTAAAATCTGCCACGCCTGCGCGCAAAGCTCAAATACACAGCGACTCTCTAAGCAGTCAAGAACAGGGTTGTTATAATCGGTATTGGCTTTATAAATTTTGGCTAAAGCATGGCTGGGCTGATGCGGAATAAACAGGCAACTTAGTATCAAGGTATCCCAAGCTTTGGCTTGCCAGTTTTGTAGTGTTTGACGAGTAATATCAGAGTCAGTAACAGGAGTAGTGAACGAATTAGTTGAGCGCTCATACTTATTATCAATAGTCGCTAAAGCATCCATTAATAGTGCAGACAAATGCGGTACATCAAATTCAATAAGATGATGACCCCCTAAAAATTTAGCTTTTTGTAATAGATTATAAATAAAATCAGCATACTGCTGGAATTCTTGAGCGTTAAAGTGCCAGTAGAGGTTGTCAACTAAAAAAGCACCATCAATGAGTGCATTGCTTTTAGGATTGATCTCGAGATCTAGCCAAAGAGTTTGAACCTGATCTAATTTTGTTAGTAAAAGTGCAGGGTGATCAACGGCTTGCAACTGCCCAATGTTCTTTTTTGCATTGAGACGCAAGTATTCAGGCAAGCTGCTAGGTTTAGATGGTGAGGACAAAGGAGTGGTAGGCTGAATAAAATCTAGTAGGTCTGACATGCTGATAGCTTCTGAATAATGAATAAAAAACTAGACGATAGTATATAGCTGGCTTTTATTTACAGGGGTATTAGCATTAGAAAGTAATCTAAGCTATTAAATTAATCTATAATCTTAATGTGTTTCTGATTCTCATATGACAATACTATTTTTGTACGCAAAACTTAGCGAATAGAAGAGTTAGCTAAGTTATTTAGGAAACTCCCAATATTGATTAGTTAATCTTAATTGAGTAAAGGGCATAGATTAATCTATGCCTTTTTTAATTAATTCAAATACTTTATTCTCACTAATTTCATCAATCAATTTTTGCAGCTGAGCTGTAGGATTAGTCTTGGCTTTCGCATTCGCTCTAAACTCTGCCGTATCTCTGCCTTCTCGTAGTGCATCTAAGTAATCCGCCCACTTTTGCATCATCTCACTACGATCATCGATGTACTCAAACCGTCCGTAAGCGTTGCTATTTGGGCTTATAGTGGTATGACCTAACGCCATCTCAATAAGCACAAACAGGTAACTTAGCTGCTTTTGTAAGATGGTCTGCACCGTGGCTATAAAGCCATAAGCGCAGTAAACGCTTATTCGCTGTCGCATCAAAGATAATCTGATGGTTGTCTAGTCAATTTCTTGGTTGGCCATTACACTACATCCTGTATCAAGCTGGCATGTTCCTCAACGTCTTTAATAATTTCAGAGGCATTAATATCTCGTCCATCAGCTAAGATGTCTACAGCCTTCGCCACATAAGCGGCTCGTTTAGCGATGAATCGTGCAAAGTCACTTTTGACTTTGTATGTCTTTTCGTCGCCCGATAATCCAGTGTAGTCGCCAGACTTTAACTCATCTAGTGGAATGAGATGAGATTGAAGGCGAGAGTTGACAATGTCTTCACTGGTCGAGTTGTAGCGATCTTTTAGGTATTTCAGCGGATCTTTATTACTGATATTTAAATTGGTTTTGTCTGTGATCAAAGCACAGTTCAATGAAAAATAACTATCAGCTTCAATTTCTTTTAGCAGAGCGTCAGGGAAAACATGGTGATAGTGTCTGCGCCCATCGATAAGTTGTTGTCGGGTGAGCGGTGATCCATCAGCAAAATCATAAGCACCTAATTTACTAAATACAGCCATAATGCCACGAGCGCGAATATTTTCGCGTCTAGGCCAACCCACACGTTTTAGTTCATCATCAGCTGCAAGCGAATATAACTCACGATTTAAAACAGGTACATCATTTTCAGTATAGTGAGACCCATCTGCTTTAGTGGCTGAGGTGATAATATTTTTTAGCATAATAAAATCACTGAAAGCATGAGTAGCCGCTGAGTTTTCATAGCGGTCAGTAAAAAAGCTAGACCAAAGGTATTTTTTTAGTAGTATCTCAAAATTTCCTCTTGAATCTAAATTGTCAGGAATATCAATATATAAGGCGGCTATAACTGCGAGCACCGCATTAGTCGGTAATCGAGTGCGATCATAAATAGCTTGGCTTTCCATAAACGTAGCCATTTTAGATAAGCCTTTAGTCATTTTACCCCAGTTATCGACCATGTCCTCTTTACTCATATTCCACATGCCGCGTTGATTAGGCAGTTTTCCTTGCATGAGAGCAGAGGTGGCCAGTATTAAAAAAGGTAATTCAAAATAATGTTTGATAGCTGGATGATTTTCGTCCAGCTCACGTTGATAATCATCTAAAGATACGCCTCTAACCCCCTCAATTTCTGCACGGATGATATCGTACTGAGATAAAGGCTTACTATTGGTATTCATGTTTATAAATACTTGTAAGGCGGTTTCTTTACTGGTCTGTGACGGTAAGGCTAAATAGGGCAGATTGAAGTGAGTGATAGTTTCTCGAAAATCTCTTATCTGATCTTTCAATTTGGCTTTTTTATTCATCCACTCCATTAATCGCGTTTCATAATCAGTGTCAGTTGCGGTAGGTTTCAATGCTCCCAAAGCATCATCAATCCAAGTGTCGATTTCGATTGCAATGTCACCAGGTCTAAATAGATTCATGGGTATAACCCCGCGTTTTAGACACGATTTGGGATCGTCTACCCATAAAGGCATGGTTTTACCGTCTTTATTAGTCCAACGACTTTTGTACCAAACTTCTGAGTCATCTGTTTTTTCATGATCAGGCACACTCTCATCATAGGCATTAAGGTATAAGAAGTAATTCATGTCTTCGTAGTTATCATGCAATGTTCGCCAGAGTGAGGTCAGACGCTGTTGACCGTCTAATAGGTGCTCTGTGACACGTCCGCCCGTTTGTGGTGCCGTTACCAAGTACCGAGAAACAAACTGCTCTTTGTCGACATCTAGCAGTAAAGTAACACCCAACGGTAAGTTCTTAGTGACAGTATCTAGTAGGCTACAAATTCTGTTTTTGTCCCAAGCCTGGTGTCTTTGAAAGCGGGGCAGTTTGATCTCGCCACTTTGTATCTTTTGAAACCAGACAGAAATTGGCCTATCTTTCGCTGAGCTTGATGGCATCTTCATTAATAACGTCTCTCAATAAAAAAAATGTAATTAAGTATTGGCTTCAGGAGAGCTACCATGCTCCGTTTTTCTATCAAATCCTAAAGCTGCCTTAGCCAAGTGAATATTTCTTTGAACGATAAAACGCTTGTTAGGCAACATAAGACGATGTTTATTATCAGTTTCTAGTAGTAGGGTGTATTAAATAATCGACTTTCTGTCACAGTGAGGTCGATAAGGACGCATCCTCGAAAACTTTGGTATCTTTACCTGAGTAGCGGATCCCGTAAAATGATACTGGACGATACTATGCTTAAAGTTACTGATGGCTACGCATGTATAAGCATGAACCCCGCTTTTATTACCGGAATTTCTATCTTATTTACAAAACAGCAATAATTAGCAACTAATACTAACATTAGTTGATATTTAGAACAATATGATGAATTTTTATTTGCTTAAAATATTCGTAAGAAGTTTATCCAATATGGATGTTTTTGCATGAGCATCTCTCAGATTGCCTATATTCCCCTGTAAAGTCAGCTTTAATTGATATTCTCTATTTGGAACCCATCCCAAACAACGCAGTACCCCGAAAATTAGTTGGTAGATAAGCTTGCTTAAACGCATAATACCGCTAGAATTGTTACCACTAAGTAAATTCATCTCTTGTACGGCTAATTATTTATTCGTTGCATAATTACGTATCAAAATATAGAGACCCTAAAGCATGGCAAAAACAACCAAAAAGAGTGATAAAAAAGAAGTGCGCTTTGAAGAGGCGCTATGGGATGCGGCCAATAAACTGCGCGGTAGCGTTGAGTCTTCAGAGTATAAGCACATCGTGCTCAGCCTTATCTTCTTAAAGTTTATCAGTGATACCTTTGAGCAGCGTAAGCAAGCGCTGATAGACGCCGGCCAAGAGAAGTACGTTGACTTGGTGCAGGCGTATACCAAAGAGAATGTGTTTTATTTGCCAGAAGACTCACGTTGGAATTTCATTCAGCAAAACGCCAAGCAAGAAGACATTGCGCTGAAGATTGATACGGCGCTTAGCACCATTGAGAAGACCAACAAATCATTAAAAGGCGCACTGCCTGACAACTACTTCTCACGTCTTGGCTTAACACCGAGCAAACTAGCGGCTCTAATTGATGTGATTAATAACATCGACACCATCGACAATGAGCACAAAGACGTGGTCGGTCGTGTCTATGAGTACTTCTTAGGTAAGTTTGCCGACAGTGAAGGTAAGGGCGGTGGTGAGTTCTACACGCCTAAGTCGGTGGTGAACCTGATTACTGAGATGATTGAGCCGTATAAGGGCAAGATATATGACCCTTGCTGCGGGTCGGGCGGTATGTTTGTGCAGTCGATTAAGTTTATTGAGAACCATCAAGGCGACACCAAGGATGTGTCTATTTATGGTCAAGAGTACACAACGACTACGTATAAGCTGGCGAAGATGAACTTAGCCATTCGTGGTATCTCAAGTAACTTGGGCGAAGTGGCGGCCGATACTTTCTTCAAAGACCAACACCCACAGCTCAAAGCAGACTTTATCATGGCCAACCCGCCATTTAACCAGTCGCAGTGGCGCGCTGATGATGAGCTGGTCAATGACCCACGCTGGGCAGGGTATCCCACACCGCCAACGGGCAATGCCAACTATGCTTGGATATTGCACATGATATCTAAGCTGTCTGAACATGGGACAGCGGGCTTCGTATTGGCCAATGGCTCGATGTCTACCACGACCAGTGGTGAGGGTGAAATCCGTCAACAAATCTTAGAGAATGATTTGGTGGATTGTATGGTCGCTCTGCCCGGTCAGCTGTTTTATACCACGACCATTCCGGTGTGCTTATGGTTCATTAGTAAAGACAAAGCCGCCAAGTCAGCTGATAGTCAAGCACGTGGGTTGCGCAATCGTAGCGGTGAGACGCTATTCATTGATGCCCGTAATATCGGTGCGATGATTGACCGTACGCATAAAGAGTTTTCTACTGATGATATTGAGGCGATTGCTAAGACTTATCATGCATGGCGTGGTGAGGCGGCAGCAGGCGGTTATGAAGCGTACGAGGATGAGGCAGGCTACTGTAAATCGGCAACCTTTGAGGATATCGAAGCCAATGATTATGTGCTGACGCCTGGACGTTATGTGGGTGCGGCAGCGATCAAGGATGACGGTATCCCGTTTGAGACTAAGATGCTGGAGCTAAGCCAAACGCTGTATGCGCAGATGCAAGCGTCTGAAAAGCTAGATGCGACCATTCGTCAGAACTTGGAGGTGTTGGGTTATGGCGAATAACTGGCAATATCTGAAGTTAGCTGAGGTTGTTAATATTATTGGTGGCGGTACACCTAAGAGAAGTGTGGAAGAGTATTGGGGAGGTAATATCCCTTGGCTGTCAGTTAAAGATTTTAATAATGACTACAGAATGGCTTCTCAATCTGAGGAAACAATTACAGAGTTAGGTTTGCAAAAAAGTAGTACAAAATTGCTATCTGAAGGTCAAATAATCATTTCAGCTCGTGGAACTGTGGGTGAGCTTGCTCAAGTCACAAAACCAATGGCTTTTAACCAATCTTGTTATGGAATTGATGCAAAGCCTGAGTATGCAATAAATGATTTTGTATACTATCTTCTAAAGAACTCTATTTCTAATATCCAGCGAGTTACTCATGGTGCTGTATTTGACACTATCACACGAGATACATTTAACTTCATTGAAGTTTTACTCCCACCACTCCCAGAACAAAAAGCCATAGTCCATATTCTAGGAACACTAGACGATAAAATCGAACTTAACCGTCAAATGAACCAAACCCTTGAAGCCATGGCACAGGCTTTGTTTAAAGGCTGGTTCGTTGACTTTGATCCCGTGATTGATAATGCGTTGCTGGCAGGTAAGGCCATTCCTGAACCATTAAAAGAGCGCGCAGAAATGCGTCAAGCTCAGTTAGACAGTGGCAAAGCCAAGACTAACTCAGAGGTTAATGACTTATTCCCCAGTGAGTTTGAGTTTACTGAAGAATTGGGCTGGATTCCTAAAGGGTGGGCTTCAAAAAAGCTCGGGGATTTATTAGATATTAAGTATGGTAAAGATCATAAGAAGTTAGAAGAAGGAAATATTCCTGTCTATGGTTCTGGCGGTCTGATGCGTTTAGTTGATAAATCTCTTTATAACGGTGAGTCTATATTAATTCCTCGCAAGGGTACTTTAAGTAATTTGATGTATGTTAATGAAGAGTTTTGGACTGTTGACACTATGTTTTATTCAATTCCAAAACAAGAAAAAACTGTCAAATATTTATTTCAATGCTTAAGTTTGTTTGATCTAGCTTCAATGAATGTTGGTTCCGCAGTGCCAAGTATGACAACGAGAGTATTGAATGACTTAAATATTGTAATACCTTCAAATCATGCACTTTATGAGTTTGACAGATTAGCTACTGACTTTTTTAATCATACAAATGCATTAATAAAACAAAATTCTTGCCTATCCAAACTGCGTGACACGCTACTTCCCAAACTTATGTCAGGCGAGCTGCGTATTCCTGATGCTGAGAAACTGGTGGCTGATATTTAAAGGGATTTAGTTTCAAACGTATTAAAAGGGACTTTTTATGAAGAGATTACTATTAAGTGTAGCGATTGGCTTGGGCTCTCTGACTGCTACTTCTGCTATGGCGGTGACACCTGCATTCTCAGCTCAAAAAGTTGCTCAGGTTAAATTACCTGATTTAAATTTTAAGCAGGTGATGCGTCAATTTTATGGAAGACATCTAAAACAAAGTTATATATCAGATGAATACATTGATTCAATACCAAAAGAAGGGGCTATTGAAGTTTATCGGTCAGAAGATAAAGAGGATACGGATTTAGCGGTAATGCATCCTGTTATCCAATACAAGAATGCAAGGAATGAACAACGGTATTTAGTAGTAATTGAAAAGTTTATGGTTTTTAGGGACAGAGATCCTTCTGGCCCTAGTTGGATGGCTGATTCAAAGGTAAGCTCAGCCGCTACAAAGGCAGATCTATATAGTTTTAAAAAGTTGAGTGATGGTCCGTTTCAGCTCGTTAGTAAAAGTTTAGAAAGTATTCATTACTCTGGTAGACCATATCGAGTCAATCTTCAGGATGCTAATATCCCAAAAGGCTTGCAACTACTAGGCAATAATCTGATAGGTGTTATCTATGAAACCACTCAGATGCATCAAGGCTCTACAGATAGTTGGTTATCAGTATTGCATTTACCCGAAGATGGCTTTATTGGTGCTTACTTGTTAGGTGATGGTGGCGCAGATAATGAGGGGTTATTTGGTGGAACGTCTGATGAGGATGTAATACCTGAAGATTCACCACTATATTACAACTATGATGCTACTGTGACTGTCATACCAGACGGCTCTAAGTACTATCCGATTATTAAAAGATATGAGGGGGAGCGACCTGCTGATAGTGAAGCTGATTTTATTGGTAGAGATTTTGTTTGGCAGTTCGATCCAGAAGAGAAAGAATACAAGAGCAATAGCCCAAAGGAACTTGATAGCTCTTTAGAATAGTGATTGGTTTTTCTGCGACTTAACCTTGTAAGAAAAAAATATAAATAGCGCCTTCCGTATGATCAATATCGTAAGGTGCTACGAATAATATAAGAGAGCATGCTAGTGAAATTCACCGAAGCCAAACTTGAACAAGCCATTATTGAGTTACTTGCCAGCGAGGGATATCCATACACGTCAGGCGAAGTGGTCGATACTCAGCTTGGGCGTGACGTAGAAGAGGTATTAATCGAGTCTGACTTACGTGAATTTCTTGCCAGCCGATATCAAGATCAACACATTACCGATTATGAGATTGGCTTAATCATTCACCGCATTAAGACCCTGCCAGCCTCCGACCTATACGACAGCAACAAAGCCATTATGAAAGATGTCTCTAATGGCTTTTTGCTTAAGCGTGAAGACCATACCCAAAAAGACCTCTTTATCCAGTTGATTGATTATGATGACCTAAGCAACAACACATTGCGAGTTGTCACTCAGCTAAATATTCAAGGCTATGAGCTGCGTATTCCAGATGCCATCTTATATATCAATGGCTTGCCACTGGTGGTATTTGAGTTTAAGAGCGCCATACGTGAAGAAGCACCGCTATATGATGCCTACGTACAGCTCACGACCCGCTATACCCGCGATATTCCTGAGCTACTCAAATACAATGCCATCTGCGTGATTAGCGATGGTGCAAATACCAAAATGGGCTCACAGTTTGCACCCTATGAATTCTTCTACTCTTGGCGTAAAGTCACTGGTGAGGAGGCGTTAGAAACAGACGGCATCAGTGCGCTTAAGACCATGATAAGCGGACTGTTTAATCAACAGCGCCTGTTTGATGTCCTGCGTAACTTCATCTACATTCCTGACACCTCAACTAAAAAAGAGAAAATCATTTGCCGCTATCCGCAGTACTATGCGGCCACCAAGCTATTTCATAATATCAAACAACATATCAAGCAGTTTGACTCGGCTGGCGAGCTGATATCGGGTGACGGTAAAGGCGGTACGTACTTTGGGGCGACAGGCTGTGGTAAGAGCTTTACCATGCTGTTTTTGACCCGTCTTCTAATGCGTGATGTTGATTTGGGCAGTCCAACGATCATTCTGATTACTGACCGCACAGATTTAGATGATCAGTTATCCGGGCAATTTACCAACGCCAAGACTTATATTGGCGATGAGAATATCATTAGTGTTGAGAGCCGGGCAGAGCTCAGAGAGCGCCTGTCAGGTATAAAAAGTGGTGGCGTGTATCTGACCACCATTCATAAATTTACTGAGGACACAGAGCTACTTACCGAGCGTACCAACGTCATTGTGTTGTCTGATGAGGCACACCGCAGCCAGCTCAACCTTGAGCAGAAGATTACCGTGACCGAAGATGGCGTGAAGAAGACTTACGGCTTTGCTAAATACCTGCATGATTCACTACCTAATGCGACCTACGTTGGCTTTACAGGGACACCAGTCGATGCCACGCTCGATGTGTTTGGGACCATTGTCGATAGTTACACCATGACCGAGTCTGTACATGATGAGATCACCGTACCCATCGTCTATGAAGGGCGGGCGGCTAAGGTATTACTAGACTCTCGCCAGCTAGAAGAGGTAGAGAAGTACTATAAGCAGGTTGAGGACGCAGGCGCTAATGAGTATCAGATAGAAAAAAGCAAGCAAACCATGGCGACTATGTCCACGGTACTGGGCGACCCTGATCGTATTCGTGCCATTGCTGAAGACTTCGTTGAACATTACGAGACACGAGTGGCTGAGGGCACGACCCAAAAAGGCAAAGCCATGTTTGTCTGTAGCTCTCGTGAGAACGCCTTTAAGCTATACAAAGACATTATCGACTTGCGACCTCAGTGGGCGGAAGTGATGGCCTGTGAAGAGGGTAGTACGCTTACTGAAAACGAGAAAAAGACCATCAAGCCCATGGAGCGCGTCAAGATGATTATGACGCGTAACAAAGATGACTCTCAACAGCTATGGGACTTACTGGGCACTAAGGAGTATCGTAAAGAGCTGGACCGTCAATTTAAAAATGGCAAATCCAACTTTAAGATAGCCATCGTGGTTGATATGTGGCTCACAGGCTTTGACGTACCGTTCTTAGATACCATTTATATTGATAAGCCCCTGCAAAAGCACAACCTGATTCAAACCATCTCACGGGTCAACCGTAAGTTTGAGGGCAAAGAGCGCGGGCTAGTCGTGGACTATATCGGCATTAAAAAGCACATGAATCTAGCGCTGGCTCAGTACACAGCAGGCAAAGAGCAAAACCTAGAAGAGATTGCTCAGTCTGTGGTTATCGTTAAAGACCAGCTCAGCCTGCTTGATGCGATGTTCCATAACTTTGATAACTCAGGTTATTTTTCTGGTAAGCCTATTGAGCAGCTAGACTGTCTAAATGAGTCGGCAAACTTTGTATTGACGACTGAAAAATCGAAGCGCTTCTTTATGGATGTGGTTAAGCGTCTCAAGTCTGCCTATGACATCTGTGTCGGTAGTAGTGACTTGACTCAAGCGCACAAGGATAAGATTCATTACTACTTAGCGGTACGCACCATCATATTTAAAATCACCTCAGGCAATGCACCTGATGTTGAGCAAATGAATGAGAAGGTACGTGAGCTGGTGAAAGATGCGCTGCAAAGTGATGGCGTGGAAGAAATCTTTAAGATGGGCACTGAGCATGGGCACGAGATCAGTATCTTTGACGATGACTATCTAGATAAGATTAATAAGATTAAACAGCCCAATACAAAGATGGAGCTGTTACAGCAACTGCTCAAAAAAGCCATTGGTGAGTTTAAAAAGACCAACAAGGTTAAAAGTATCGACTTTAGCAAGAAGATGAACGCTATCGTGCAAAAGTACAATGAGCGTGATGAAAGCAATACCATGCACTCTACAGTGATGAAAGACTTCACTGACCAAATCATCGATATCATTTACCAGATGCGTGATGAGGTGAACTCATATCAGGATATGGGTATCGACTTTGAGCAAAAAGCCTTTTACGACATCTTGCTCGCACTGGCAAATAAATACGACTTTAGCTACCCAGAAGATAATCTTATTAAACTGTCTAAAGCGGTGAAAGACCTAGTTGATGATAAAACGCAGTATACAGACTGGAATAAGCGTAATGACATCAAAGCTGAGCTAGAGTTTGATCTTATTGTGCTGCTTGATGAGTGGGGTTATCCGCCTATTGATCGTGATGAGGTATATACAGAGATATTCGATCAGGCTGAGCAGTTTAAGAAGGGTAGGGCTTGTGGTTAGTACATGATGGAGTCAGCTGCAATATTGAATATACCACCTGAATCGGCATATGAACGAAGAAGTTGTGATATTTTTATTTGGTTTTACAAAAAAAGGAGCATCTGCAGTTTTCTCGATTGACTCTTACGACAGCTTTATATCAAAACCTTCATAAAGGCATCTAGATGTCGTAGATATTATTGAATATGGTATTAGTTACTCCATCCACCATAATCATAACCTCTCGAAAATACCTATTAATCCCTAAATATAATTTGTCAGTCATTTTCTAATCATTTGTTTATGTTACCATTGTATTTTTATTGGTTACAGTCTGTAATTATTGATAGGGTGGATGGTGTCGATGGATTTTTGGTTAAAAGTGGCGCAAGTCTCGCAGGAGTATTTTGTATTCCCAGCATTGATTTTGGTTTTTGTCGTAATCGTCAGCATAATCTTCATCTTAAATTATACCAAACCGGCTAAAGCGTTAAATAACAAGCTGTTGCAGTTAACTAAGGAGCTAGAAGCGGTTGATGATACATCTGGTGTCAATAAAGACTTATTAGATGAAAAGTTTAGTAGTAATACGTCATTAAGGCAGGCGTGGTCGAATTACAAAAAAACCTTCCATGATATTCACGAGACGGTAGATGGGGAAGATAGGGTTATTCATTCGCATGCAACCGTACCAAGTGAAGCATTTTTTACAGAGTCCATCGTCGTAGATGTACCATTAAAAGTAGAATTTTATAAGCATTTACCCGGCATGATTACGGGCGTCGGTATTATTGTTACCTTTGCAGGTCTGCTCATCGGTCTATTAGCCTTTGATCCTGCTGGCAGTCCTGACACAGTTCAAGACAGTCTAAATCTACTACTGACTGGCGTTGCTGAAGCCTTCATGGCGTCTGGGTTAGCGATTTTGGTCGCTATGGTTATCACATGGCGTGAAAAGTCATGGCTCAGACAGTGCTATGCGCAATTACAAAGGCTAAATACTGCTATTGATAATGCCTTTATTCCTGATGACAGCGGTGAGGAGTATTTAGCCAAACTATTAAAATCCTCGCAAGCAAACGAAGCCAATGCCCGCCAGCTCAAAGACAGTCTCGTTAATGATTTAAAAGCCATGATGACCAATCTGGTTGAAGAGAATAAAAAGAATCAGACAGCTTTTGCCACTCATTTGAGTGAGTCTTATGCACAAACCAGTCAGTCGATGGCAACTCAAATAGGCGATTCTATTACTGACAACTTACAAGGCCCGTTAGACAAGATTGCCTCCAGCGTGCAGCAAGTGAGTGGCGATCAAGGCTCTGCCGTGCAAGAGCTGATGACTGATGTGTTAACCGCCTTTATGAGTAAGCTTGAAACGACATTTGGCAGCCAAATGACGGGTATGAGTGAGATGATGACGCAGTCTGTCACCGCTATGCGTGAGATGCAATCAGGATTTTCTCAGCTCATCACAGACATGCAAGTCAATAGTGAAACATCAACGAAGACGCTAGAGACACAAATGACAAACATGATGGAGGATATCCAGCAAAAGCAAAACGAGATGGCAGCTCAAATGAACGATATGGTAGAAAACCTATCTGCAGGCTCTGCCAAGATGAGTGAGCAAGGACTACAAGCTGCAGAACAGCTAAATACTAAGATGTCAGAGCTCGTCTCAGATTTGGGCGCCTCCATGTCAGGTCTGCTAAAAAATGTTGCCGAGCAGCGAGTTGAGCAAGATCGTATGATATCAGACAATCAGCAAAAACTTCATGAGCAGTCATCAATACTCATTGATAACTTAGGTAGCGAGATTAAAGAGCTGATAGCGCACAGCCAAGATGCCGTTCAGACGCATAAAGAGAATATTCAAAAACTGTCTCAAGTCACCACCGATAGTATCACTGGTATGAACGAGGGCGCAGAAAAAATGCGCCGAGCGTCCGAGCAGTTTACGACAGCAGGTAGCTCGCTGAGTACGGTTACTGAAAAATCCTCAGAACTTATCGCACAGGTTAATACCACCTCAACCAATATGACAAACGCCAGCAGCAACTTGATTGAGTTGGTCAGAGACTATAAGAACTCTCAAAATAGCGTCAATCTTGCCATCGAAACGCTCGAGGGCCTCATTCAGCAATCAAAATCTGAGGCCGGTATGAGCAGTCAACTGCTAAACGATATGCAAGACATGACAACTGCGCTTAATCAAGTGAAGGCAGAGATGCAGGAGTACTTAACAGAGGTCAGCGATGTGTTGGTGAAAAGCTTTGATAGTTTTGGCAGCTCTGTTGAAAGTAGCCTAAACCAATCACTGGTATCCTTCGATAACACACTTGACCAAGCTGTCAAACGTCTGGCAACGGGCGTCGAAGGTTTAGGGAATGTGGTAGAAGATCTTGAAGATCTTACGCAAAAAACCAGACGCTAATTCGGGAGTGTATCGCTAATGATTAGTAATAGGTACGCTAAGAAGCATCGTTCAAAAGATGAGGGTGAAAAGCCCTTTTGGATATCATTTGCTGACTTGATGACCGCGCTTATGACTTTGTTTTTGGTGGTGATGGCGGTGTCTTTAATGGTAGTAACCAAAAAGATTAATGAAGCCACACAAGCAGAGAAAGAGCGCAGCTCAGAGATTTTAGATATTTGTACTAGTATCAAAGATGATCCTACTTTAAAGAATCAGTTGATCACCGTAGACTGTAAAGAGAACCGTATTAATTTTGGTGAAGCGGGCCGTTTTGATCATAACGACTATAGGTTAAATTCAGAGGGCGTAAAAGCATTAAGTGCGTTAGTACCTGTAGTCTTAGATGCTGCCAATAGTGAAAATGGCAAAAAGTGGTTCAAGCAAATTGTGATTGAAGGCTTTACCGATACGGATGGCTCGTATTTATACAACCTAAACTTAAGCTTGCGTCGCTCAGAATGGGTTATGTGCAGTTTGCTTGACCCTAAATTCAACCCAGAGCTTAATCTGACTGATGAGCAAAAAAACCAAATTAAACAGCTGTTTCTAGCAGGCGGTGTGTCATTTAATGCCGCAAAAGACAGTAAAGAAGCCTCGCGCCGCGTTGAGCTACGGATGCAGTTTTACGGTTTAAAAGAACAAGGGGATATCGAGGATCAACCCACCTTTGATACCGTTTCTGTTGAAAGCTGTCAGTTGTCAAGGTAGATGTGATGAGTATCGCTTATTTAAAGCAAAGACTAAACGTGAGCGTCGAGATGTTTTCTGAGCCTGCTCAAGCACAAAACAAATTTGCTAGACCGCATAAGTTGATAAAAACCTTAGATATCATTGAGCGTAGGTTTGATGATATGGAAAATGCTCAGCCTATTGAAGAAAAGATTATCAATTCTATTAAAAAGTTAGAAAAGTCTGGCATAGACTATCTGACCAAACGTGACTGGAAGAATCTTGCATGGTCACTGAGCAAAAAATTGCCGCATTATGAGGATAAAATTTTATTTACTTTTGTGGGTAGTAAACTAATTAATCAGTTTAAGAACATGCAGCCTGCATTACTTAAGGCTGTTTATTTCCCTTTGCTTTATAGTTATTTTGCAGTAGAACAAGATGAGATAAACAAACGGCCTAACAATTGGCTTGAGCTCAAAAACATTTTGAGTAACAACCGCTCCTCTCTATTTCAAACCACCACACGGCCCAAAAAATGGCTGACGACGTTAACGGATCATCCTGAACTACTATCAGCAGACCCTTCCAAAAAGTTTATTCGTGATTTTTTACATAATAGCGATAAGGACAGAGTAAGCAATCAGCTAGAAAGCCTAAGTATCGCACCGAATAGTTGGTTTTGGGATAGTTTAGTAAGCTCATCTATCAAGTCGGTTAAAACGATGAAAGAGGACGATTACCTAGAAGCCATCCCTCGCTTTCTGCAGTTATTAGAACAAAACCCAATTTATACTAAAGATATCTTAACAGCGTTACTTGAACGTTATGCAACAACCTCAAGACGTACAATAGTACATGAAGTCTTAAAGAACATCTCTTTGACGCAGTGGGGTAATCCTCAATTTGAGTCATCGGCAGGCTGGCGTAATGTCAGCTTAGATACCAAAAAAATGGTGATTCAATGGTTCGTTAGAGCAGATTTAGAAGCGTTCTTTAAATTATTTAGTCATACAGCCGATAGAGATCGCTTTGACTACTGGATTAAATTTATTGATAAAATCTCTTTTTCTCAGATATTTTTAGGAACAGCGGCCTTGCAGTCTCGGAATCCGGCACATAAAAAGTTTATAGAATTTAACCGCGGTAGGTTAAAAAATCTTATAGGCTCTACCCCTAGTAATAATGCTTTTTTATTAAAAATTGATAACGTCCATATTGTTGATTTTTCAGATACTGGGAATGCCTGCTATGGATATAGTGACTTACCTTTCAATCTTAGTAAAAAAAATATCACGGTTCATGAATTAAAAAGTAAACAACACTCAATCTTTAAAAGTGATTCTGGTCGGGGGATGAGTTTGAGTCATTCAGGAAATTGGGAGGCAAGATTTGATGAAAAACTCGCTGAATTGGGAGTTTTTTCTAATCAACCTGCTAGTCCAAAATATAAAAGGCGCCATTAGAGAGCAGTTATGAAACTAGCATTTTGGAAAAAAAATAAAAACAAGCAGACCGCAACATCAGAAACTGTAGTCAATAGTGTCGAGTCTGCGCCACTGCAATATGATGATATTGGTTTAAGGCATAACTATAAATCGGTAGCCAAAACAGATGCCGATTTTTATTGGGAGAGTTTGGCAGATGAAGAGCTCGCTTATCAATCAGATGATGGCTATGTACTGCCATGGGAAGCGCTTTTTGAGATACAGCAAGACCCTGAACATACTATAGACAGTAATGCCATTGAATGGCTTAACTTGCCACCATCAAGTGAATTATATCCGGTCATCCGTAGTGAAAAGGGTCTAAGTGACAAAGATTTCCAAATCATTCTTGACGGCTGGTGTGATAAAAACAAGGTTAAGTTTAAAGGGTCGGTCAAGCGAGAAGGCGCTATTGTTAGTATTGCTGGCAAAGAATATTTATTAAATGAGTCGGCCTGGAAACTGGTTGAAAAGATTAAAGCATTCTCTCGTATTACGGATAAGAACAAAGCATTAAATCAAAAGTACTGGGCGCAAATACGTAGTTTAGCTAATAAAAGTGAAGCCAATTTAGATGAGTTTTTACGTAAAACTATCGTACTCGCCCCAGAAGAGCTGCAACTTAATCTTCGTAAAAACTTAGTGAGCACAGAATCGATAGTTGAAGTACAGCCTGACTTTAAAGACGCGCCTGCAAACTGGCTGCAAACTTTCGATAGCTATAATGACGTTCAAAGTGAATATACAATCAGCTTGCCAGAAGGCGGCCTTGCGCATGTCATCATCGAGCCACAAGTCAAAAGCGTACTCAGTGAAATCAAGAAAATGCCCAATCGGCGCATCACTGGCGAGCGTGCACAGACTTTTTTGCATAACCCTTTTTCTCAGTTAGGTGATGACGCAGTTGAAGTCATATCTTCAGAGGGTTTCGAGCAATCGAAAGAAGAGGCAGAAATCTATAGCTATCGTATGAGTATCGATAAAGCTTACGATGAATCATCATATTTTATTTCAGCTCAGCTGACACTGCATGAAAACTCAGATCGAGAAGCAGATCCTATTTTATTAGCGCTCTCCAATGTAGTGCAGGCTGAGCATTTTATAGCTGCTTATGGGAAAACATCTCCTATTTTTCTATGGGCGGGCTATAACATCGATAGAACCAGCTATTTAGATGATCAAGTAGCCGCGCTTAAAAATGATCTAGAAAATATTCAGCAGTATGAAGATGATTTGCAAGCTAAAAACGTACTGGATTTAAATAATTACAGCGATCGAGTAATAGGGATTGGAGAAGCCGAAAAGCTGAGTTCTGAAGCCATTCAAAAAGATAGCGGCGAGTCACAATGGTTGCCACAGAATCTTATCGAAGAGTCTGCTACTTTATCTCAGCTGACGACTGATAATGATATTGAGACTACTACTGAACGACTTAAGCAGCAGATTGAGCAGGCAGAATTAGAAGGATCAGGCTTTGTACAACATCCAGAGAGCGATGTATCTATTCCATTAGACGAAGCAAAGCGCTTACTAAATGAGCTTTGTGTTTCAAAAAATGAGAACGCAGCTGAGAGTAATACCGAGCACGAGCAACCAGAGGCGGCGGAAAAAAAGAAAAAATCCACCTTGTTGATTGCCAATAATATTGATGAGGCTGATTTTACCAAGCAGCGAGCTGAAGTCCTAAGCCTTAATGAAAAAAACTGCCCAGCAGCAAGACTGCCATCCAGCTTTAGAAGCCAAGAGTTTAGTTTAAAAAAGCATCAAGAGTATGGTGTTGCTTGGCTACAAAATCTATATCAGTATGCGCCGATGCAGGTGAGTGGTTGCCTACTAGCCGATGATATGGGGCTAGGAAAAACGCTGCAGTTACTTTGTTTTATTGGAGAAATTCTAGAAACAGCAGAAGATAAAAAACCTGCATTAGTGGTAGCGCCCGTATCATTGCTAGAAAACTGGGAGTCTGAAATCAATCGATTTTTTAGTGCCAAGTTTGGCAAAGTGTTGAGTCTATATGGTGATAATTTAAAACAGCGAAAAATACCTAAGCACTTAATATCTTCTCAATTAAGAGATGATTATGGCATTACAAAGCTACTTGAAGATAATTGGTTGGGCGGTGCAGATATTGTGCTCACCACTTATGAAACCATGCGAGATCTTGAGTTCTCCTTAGGGAGGGTGGACTGGAGCGTTATGGTCTGCGATGAGGCACAAAAAATTAAAGTGCCTACTGCTATGGTGACAAAAGCTGCTAAAGCACAAAAAGCTGACTTTAAGGTTGCTTGTACCGGCACACCTGTAGAAAACTCACTGGTAGATCTGTGGTGCTTATTTGATTTTATACAAGAAAACTTGCTCGGCTCTTTAACTGAGTTTAACAAAGAGTACCGCCGGCCTATTGAGAGAAAAGAGGATGAGAATGGCGCAATAATAAATCATCTTCGTCAATTGATTGAGCCGCAAGTATTGAGACGTATGAAACACGATGTCGCTGAGTTGCCCGCAAAGCATGAGGTTGATGATTGTAAGGATATTACAATTTCACAGTTACAACGCACGTTATATAAGCAAGTATCTAATGACACTCAGAGTCTATCTGAGCAAGGTAATAAGGGCGTGATGTTAAAAGCGCTGCATGATATGCGGATGATTTGTGCCCATCCCTTAAAGCTACATCAGCAAGCAACGATCAATGATTCGCCTAAAGCTATATGGCTAATAGAGACTTTAGAGCTCATAAAACAAAAAAATGAGAAGGTTATTATTTTTACTGAGTTTAGAGACATTCAAGTATTTATAAAGCGCCTTTTACTTGAGCGATATGGTTTAAATGTGACGACTGTAAACGGCGACACAAATACCGACAGTAAAAAAGGGTTAACTCGGCAGGCAACTATTGATAAGTTTCAAGAAATAGAAGGGTTTAATGCGATTATCTTATCTACGGTAGCTGTTGGCTTCGGGGTGAATATCCAAAAGGCGAATCATGTGATTCATTATACACGGAGCTGGAACCCTGCTAAAGAAGACCAGGCGACAGATAGGGCATATCGCATTGGACAAGATAAAGAGGTCTATGTGTACTATCCGTCTATTGCAGCACAAGATTTCGAGACCTTTGAAATCAAACTGGACAAGCTGTTATCTAGTAAGCGTCGTCTTGCTGACGATATGTTAGAACCAAACACTGAGATCACACAAGAGCTGATTCAGTCGGTTTATTGAGTAAGACTTTTAACAAAAAAGGCGCTTAAGTACTGGTATCAATAAATTTTCATCTAGCAGAATCAACTCAAAATTAGCCACTAATCTTGAATAGGGTAAAAATGAACTTACAAAATTTGTATGATAGAACAAAAGACCTCAATTATATCGAAGTTGAAAAGCTAGGTGCCACGCTTTCAGCAGAATTTATAATGGCATATGTTAATCAGACTACTGATGATGAGATAAATGATCATCCAGTAGATTTTGTAGTAAATATTTTGAAACTCAGTATAGGTGTTCCATTTGAAAAGAAGCTAGACCTCATAAAAGATAAGAACTCCGTTATAAAAAATCATATGATAGTGGCTAAAGATTGTTATTTGGATAAGATTAAAGATTTAAACCCTCCTAAAGAGCATGATATATCATCGTCATCGGTTGCTGCTGGCGGATTCTATAGAAGCTTTGGAGTCATTAAATACGCAGACTTAAGTGATATTCTAAAAATAGAATATATTAAATTTGCTACTAATCTTAAACATCTTATCGAATGTCTATCTGAACTATACCGGTCTGATAAAGCTAATAAAGAAAAAGCAAGACAACTATATTTAGATTCAGGCTTGGATTTTAGTGTGAACCACATTACCACCAATATAGTTGCCAATATTATCTATCCAATTTTCCCAACTGCTTTTCCATTGACCAATGGTTATTGTTCAGAAGGCTTTAAATTTGTTGGTTTAGAAAAATTGCGAAAAAATAATAGTAATCCTGAAACCTATATTAAACTTGCAAAGCAGTTAGATTCCACTATTTTTGATGAGCTTGGATTGGAGAGTGAAGATAGACACTTCGGTGTAATTGATAAGATGTTTTATGTTTATGAGATGGGTGATAGCTTATTAGATTTAGATAGATCAGAGACGGTTTTAGATGATGCGCATGGTACGGGTAAGACTGATGAAGTCTCTAAAAAGAATTGGAAAGAGATGATTCCTTCTCAAGTAAAACAGCTTTGTAATGAAAAGCAGTCTTATGAATTTACGATAGATGAGTTTTTAGAAAGATTTACTGATGATATTAAAGAAAGGTATCCTAAGAACAGTGATATTGAAAGAGATGTTAAATACCTATTAAATAAAATGGTCAAAGATGGAGAAATGAAGTCACTTGGTAAGGGAGTATATCGTTTACTAAGTGAAGATCTGGTCAATGATCTTGATGTCGAAACAGATTCTGAGATTGATACATTGGTAGCTCCTGACAGCTACTCTATTGATGATATTACAGCTGACGGATGTTTTTTACCTCAATCTAAGATTGAGATGGTACTTAAGCGTCTTCAAGCTAAGAAAAACATTATACTACAGGGTCCTCCCGGTACTGGCAAAACTTGGCTTGCAAAAAGATTGGCCTTTGCTTTGATCGGTCAACGTGACGACAGTAAGATAAGAGCTGTGCAGTTTCATCCAAACCTATCCTATGAAGATTTTATTCGCGGGTGGCGTCCATCAGGCGAGGGCAAGCTGACATTGGTAGATGGTCCTTTTATGGAAGTGATTAAAACTGCCATAGATGATCCTGAGTCAAAATATGTCATCGTCATCGAAGAGATTAACCGAGGCAATCCGGCTCAAGTATTTGGTGAGATGCTCACGTTACTTGAGGTCGATAAAAGATCGCCAGATGAAGCGTTAGAACTGTCTTATAGAAAAACTGCTGGTGAACGTATTTATATACCTAGTAATTTATATGTCATCGGCACAATGAATATTGCTGACCGCTCGCTTGCATTGGTTGATCTGGCCTTGCGTCGTCGTTTTGCCTTTATCGATCTTGAACCGATACTTGGTAAAGCCTGGCGTGATTGGGTAAGAGATAAGAATGGTATTGACTCAGAATTCTTAGATAACATTGAGCAGCGAATTAGTGCTTTGAATGATGAGATTACTAAAGATCCTAGTCTTGGCGCTCAATTCCAAATAGGTCATAGTTATGTGACGCCAGCCGTTGGTATGAATATCACAGATGCTAAAGAGTGGTTCGTTGAAGTGGTAGAAACAGAGATAGGTCCTTTGCTCGATGAGTATTGGTTCGATGATCTTGAGAAATCTCGAAAAGCCCACAAGCGATTGACTGAAGGCTTGCAAGTATATGCCAGTTAAAGAAGACATAGCTGTAGAGTCCTCTGATGATGTTAACTATATAGGCAAGATACCTGTTCGTAATCTTTGGCTTCTTATGCTCTATGCGTCCGATATCTATAGAGAGCTTGACGTTGCGAATATTGCAGTTGAAGAGAACCCTGATGATATTCCAGACTTAATCGCCGAAATGCTTTGTCGACGGGTCGAACATCGCATTCAACGTAACCTAAGTTATAGCTATCAGTCTCGTGATGCTGTGCTCAGTCGTGTACGTGGCAGAATAGACCTTATAGGTACTGAAAGAGGCAGGTTGCTTGAGCGGGGTAAGGTCGCCTGCTGCTTTGATGAGCTAACTATTGATACGCCGCGTAATAGATATGTCCGAGCGGCTCTTGAGGCTATCTCTAAAGTCGTTAAACGTAAAGATTTGGCTAATTGGTGTCGATCGCTAGATATACGTCTAAGACGAATGGGTGTCAGTCAAACACGCCCCAGTCGTAGTGAGGTATCAGTGGATAGGTTTGGGAGACATGATGCTGAAGATAAGCCAATGGTAACGGCTGCACATCTAGCGTTTAATCTGGCCTTACCAACAGAATCTAAAGGTACAAGGCAGTTGTCTTCAGCACAGAGAGACAATCTACCATGGCTGCGCAAACTCTTTGAAAAAGGGGTAGCTGGATTTTATGCTACGGTTCTGTCAAATCAATGTTATAGAGTAAGCTCGGGAAAAGTGTTTAAGTGGAAAATAAGTGATAAAAGCTTAGGTATTGATAATATCCTTCCTAATATGAAGACGGACATCATCATTGATAATATTGACTCAGCACATCGCATCGTTATCGATACTAAGTTCAACTCTATAACAACAGATGGACGGTATCGAGATGAAACATTAAGAAGCGGATATCTTTATCAGATGTATGCTTACTTAAGGTCGCAAGAGGGTAGTGACGATCCTCTTAATGAGAATGCTTGTGGTCTATTTATTCATCCTTCGATAGGTGAAGATGTGAATGAGTATGTTGTCATTGATAACCATAAAATTCAATTTTCTACTATAAATCTGGCAGCACCTGCTATAGATATTCGAGAGCAGTTGTTAAAGATTATTGATACTGATTAATATAAAATATAGCTCTACTCATACGTTATGAGCAACTGTGTAGTTCCTTTTAAAGCAAATATCCGCTAACTGGACGCTGACATATTTGTCAGAAATCTAATACTATAAGAGTATATTGACACACTCAATTTAGATTTTTTTAAGAGGTAGGGTATCATCATTCACGAAAAAGCCAAACAACCTAAGCTGCCTGGCTTTAATATGTTGAACAATTTATCTGTGATTATGCTCCCGCCATACAGCATGCTCACATACCTCACAGCACCAACGCTCTTTTGAGCGCATATATGGAATGTCTGCTGGTATCTGTAAAGGGCACACATAACCACAGTACTCGCATCGCACATCATCTAAATATGCAAAACACTCACCGATTGTCTCGAACAGTAATTGTGCGCTAATCTGATACTTCTCACAGACGGTTTCTACATGCGCGATATAATCACTTTTATTATCATGTGACCAGTAATCCTCACAAATTCTTAGATCTCGCGCGTTCTGCGTCATACTTGGCTGAAGCTTTACACTCATAGCATTCTCCTTAAAAGCCACAGGCCGGTTGCGGTAGAAGCCTATAAAGCTCGCTCTGCAGCTGCTGACACATCTCATTAACAAGATAATCAGGATTGTCATCCAAGCGCTGCTGTACCCATACGCGCATCGCCATGTGATTATCAAAACAAGACTTCACTCCTAAGAAACGCGCCAAACCTTTACCAGATTGAATACAAAGCTCACAGATGAGCGTATTGGCAATCTGATTGGCATCCTTACTGATCGCACCATCTCGTTTGAATTCACCAAACAGTTTGTCATAATTGATGATTTTCATTGTGACGTCTCCTTGTCTGCTTTAGCGTCTGAGATAAGTTCTACCATCTTTGTTTTAGAATGGCTCGAGTCTCCTATTAACCGCTCTTTACTAGCCAGTAGTAGAGTGTCTATTGCAGAGCCATCCTGTCGGGTAATATCGGGCACATAGCGGCTATATACTCGAAACAGCATCTCCGTACTACTGTGACCCATTTGCCGAGCAATCCACTCAGGATTCTCACCAGCAGCGAGCCAGAGCGTCGCGGCTGTATGCCGAGTCTGATATGCGCGCCGATGTTTGAGACCGAGTAGGGCAAGGGTGGGTTTCCATATCCGACGATTCACATTACGATATTCCAAAGGATTACCTTGTGAATTGCAAAATACAAACTCCGACTTGCCATAGGTGACAGACTTTTGATCTTGCAGTGCGTTATATACTAACTGCGACATTGCAATCTCACGCTGTGAGCCAAGCGTCTTTGTCGGACCCATCTCACCATTGACTAATGCACCGCGAATACGAATCTCACGCCGATCAAAATCAACGCAGTCCCATTTCAGTCCATCAATCTCACTGGTACGCATCCCTGTGAAGAACCGAGTCGTATAATAGGCCTTATAGTCAGCGCGAACATGCTTTAAGAATAGCCATACCTCTGTTAGCGTAAACGGATTCACATCAGGACGCGCTTGCTTGAGCGTCTTAATGTTCTTATAAGGCATCTGAAACTCATAGCGATCAGCCGCCTCTTGTAGTATCATACGTAGTGGTACCATGATCTCGTTGATCCGTGCTACAGACAGACTTGACTGGGCATCTTTACCGTAGCGAACTTTGGCGAGGGCGCTACGAAAAGCCAGCAAGTCTGTTTTTTTTATGGCATGGACCGCTTTGCCACTAAACTCAGGTAACAGATACTTATCAAGGATAGTCTGAACCTTATCTTGATAACTCGGTCGCCACTCAATCTTCTTCTCCTCATACCAAATTTCCGAAAACTGCTTAAAGGTTGGATTGCGACTGATACAAGCTTCCGCTCTATCAGCCAGTGCTTTCAACTCCTGTGCGCGCTCACTCTTTGGGAAATAGGCCGCATAGTCAAAAATACCTAGGGTAATTTCAGCTTCCATTTTCTCGATGATTTTAGCCAGCTTCTTTCGATTAGCTGGAGTGTCTTCCAGAGTGGTTTTTTCTCGACACCTTACTCCTAAGTAGCGGAAGTCTACTACTAGTTTGCCGAATCGTCCTCTCATAGTCGCCATGATAACTCTCCTTGTTTAGGTGTATTACTGAAGGGCCATACCATTGATAGCACTCATAACCGGCTTACACATATCCTCTTCGATACGCTCCCAAACGTAGAGAATCTTACGACCACCGAAAGGGCGTATGTAGTGAATATTCTCAATCAGCACCGTGTCTTTGAGCTGGTTACGAATGGTACGGGGGTCGTATTTGATACGGTCAGCTAGCTCATCCGTTGTTAAGTAAGTGTTGCTCATAGTATTTACCTCTTTTCAGTTATTAAGTCATTGCATTAAGTGATAGAATAAAAGTTATTTCATCAACCTGTAAAAATGCATCTTGAAGTAATCAGCAATAAATTACCCGCTTAGAGGTATTTATTAACCGATTTGTGTAATATATTACCTTTTTACTTCAATGTAAAGCATTTTTACCCGAAAAGAGGTAATTATTTTGATTATATCCAGACTCCCTGTTATTTTGGCCGAGAAAAAATTACGTGTAGCAGACGTAGTAAGAGCAACTGGCATGAGCAAATCAACGCTTCATAAGCTATATAACGAAGAGTCATCAAGAATTGATTTCAATACGATTGATCAGTTATGTGAATTTTTAGACGTGCAGGTGGGTGACTTATTTGTTTATAAGCCTAACACTAAAGATGATGATGAAGAGTCTTGAGAGTTTCTAAAACTTGTAATAGATGTGCATAGAAACAAGTAGCAGTGCCTTATATATAAGGCTTTTCAAAGCTTATAACTGAGGTTGGGGTTGTTTATAATATTCACTTTTCCATGATTTGGTCACGTTTTGGTCACGCTATGAGCTCAATTTGTATAAAGATGAGAATTGCAAGTTGGGGTCAACTATAGAATCTGTATTTATAGCGTGGGCACGAAATGGTCACGTTTTGGTCACGCTGCTGATTTTCGAGCTTTTAATATGTTAGATAAACTTAACAGTTAGACTGAATAGCTGATACTGAAAAACGCTATAACCCCCGAAAAATGGACAAAAAAAAGCCTCACTATTAAGTGAGGCTTTTTAAATATTTGGAGCGGGATAAGAGATTCGAACTCTCGACCCCAACCTTGGCAAGGTTGTGCTCTACCACTGAGCTAATCCCGCTGATTCATCGTTTGATTAACTATCATCAGATGATGAAGGCGTATTATACGCGGTTTTTTTGAGGTGTCAACACCCTTGACGAAAAAAGTAAAAGTTAGCAAGACAGGTATGTCATCTGCTCATAAATCTATGTTATAACGGTTTCTTATAATATGCATTCCAAAAGCTTTGCATTGAAAAATAAGCTGGGATGCATTTTATAGTTTGTTTTTATGATGGTTTTCATCATAGATACCTACCAATCATACATACTTATAATGACAGGTCATAAGGATAAGGAAATGAGTCAACAATATACCATCGCAGATTATTTGTTTGATCGCATCGCAGAAGCGGGTGCAAGTGATATATTCGGTGTACCAGGGGATTTTAACCTCACGTTTTTAGACAATATCATCGCCTCTGACAAGCTGCGCTGGGTGGGCAATACCAATGAGCTAAACGCAGGTTATGCCGCTGATGGCTACGCACGTGAGCGTGGTTTTGCGGCCATGGTGACGACCTTTGGGGTGGGTGAGTTATCAGCGATAAATGCCACGGCAGGCTCTTTTGCCGAGTATGCGCCAGTGCTGCACGTCGTCGGTGCGCCGAGCACAGCGCTGCAAGATGCCAAACGCCGTATTCACCATACACTTGGAGATGGGGTATTCAATCACTTTATCAAGATGGTAGAACCTGTGACCGTCGCACGGGCACAGATTACGCCAGAAAACGCCGCCTCAGAGATCGACCGTGTGATCCGCGTGATCCTCAAAAAACACCGCCCAGGCTATCTTCTGTTGTCGCCAGATGTGGCAAAAATGCCGATTTATCCACCGACGACCAAGCTCGATGACAGTCAAGAAGACATCACCAGTCAAGCGGCGCTGGCAGACTTCAAGCAAGCGCTCACCGAGTTTTTGCCCAACAAGACCACCACGCTGATGGCAGATTTAATGGTGCATCGTTTGGGGTTACAAAACCAGCTAAAAGCGTTAATCGCTGAGACCGAGATTCCTTATACTACGCTGTCATGGGGTAAAACACTGCTTGATGAAAACAGCGAGCGCTGGGCGGGTACTTATGCTGGTGTCGCCTCACGTCCTGTGGTAAAGGACGCCGTAGAAAACTGTGAGTGTTTGATTAAAATTGGCGTGCAATATACTGATACGACGACGGCAGGATTTAGCCAAAATATCGATCAAAAAATAGTGGTCGACTTGCACTATGAGCGGGCGTCTATCAGTGGTCGCAACTTTGCTCCGATTGCGCTAAAGGACTCGTTGCAAGTGCTGCATGAAGTGATGACTTCTGGTATCGAAGTTGTACCTAAGCCATTTTGTAAAGAGATGACACCGCATGAGCAAAACGGCAAAGATGATGAGGCTATTCGTCAAGACGATCTGTGGCATATCATCGCTGATCATTTAGATCATAATAATCTGGTGTTTTCGGATCAAGGCACTTCGTATTTTGGCATCAGTGATGTGCGCTTGCCAGAAGGAGTGACTTCTTATGGCCAGCCGATGTGGGGATCCATTGGTTATACGCTGCCGGCCAGCCTAGGCGCTGCCATTGCTTCACCAAATAAGCGTAGCGTGCTGCTCATCGGTGATGGTTCAGCCTTACTGACGGTACAAGAAATCGCTGTCATGATTCAAGAGCGTATCAATCCGGTGATTGTGCTGATCAATAATGATGGCTATACCGTTGAACGCGCTATCCATGGCGAAAACCAGCACTACAATGATATCCCTCGTTGTGACTGGCAGATGATGCCAAAAGCCTTTGGTGCTACCGAAGACAACAGCTTACTGCTCAAAGTCACCACGGCAGGTGAGCTAAAAGCCGCGCTCAAGCAAGCGGCTGCTACCACCGATAAGCTGGTGATGCTAGAGGTGATGGCTGATAAGCATGATATTCCGCCGCTATTGGCCGATATCAGTGCGGCGCTAAAACCAAAAAATGACTGATGGCATGGTAATGCTATACGATAGCTGAAGCAGTCATCTGCTCGCTTGTATTTACTCGCTACCTGACCTCACTTGGCATCTGTGCTGAGTGGGGTTTTTTGTGCACTTATCGATACGTGTCGATAGTTAAGGTTTATTATCAGGTATGGTGAGCGAGGCGGGTATTATCATGATAAATTAGACGGTTAACAGAGGATAGGAGAGGCCGTATCATGATTTGGCTAAAAATGCTTATAGATGAATTGAAGGTATGGCTGACTAAAATAAATAGATATGAAAAGTGTTTTTTAAAATAGGATTTTTGCTCTCGCTCGTAGAAGTTATTCTTAGAGGCACTTTGAGCATTTTATTTGCAGTATTATCGATCGCGTCACCATATCGTCAGGTCAGTGCTATCGCAGGCGCAACATTTGTCATCACCGATAACCATAGGGCTTAAAATAGATGGATACCTTAAATATCCTATATCTCGTAGGAGCATTATTGATTTTTGCCAGTATCATGGCAAGTACGTTATCCGCGCGTTTGGGTGTGCCATTATTGTTGTTGTTTTTGATAGTTGGCATGCTGGCAGGCGAGCAAGGTATCTTAGGCATTGAGTTTTCTCAGTATGGTATTGCCAATTTTGTCGGGCAGGCGGCGCTCGCTTGTATCTTGCTCGATGGTGGTCTGCGTACCTCTTTTAAATCATTCCGCGTCGGACTCAAGCCGGCGGTGACGTTGGCCACATGGGGCGTGCTGACGACGGTGATGGTGCTTGGGGTCTTTGTCACTTGGCTGCTTGATGTCGATTGGCGTTTTGGGCTGCTGATGGCCGCTATCGTTGGCTCAACCGATGCCGCCGCAGTATTTTCGCTACTACGTAATGGCGGGGTCAAGCTAAACGACCGCGTACAAGCCACGCTAGAGTTGGAGTCGGGTGCCAACGATCCGCTGGCCATTTTATTGGTGACAGGACTGATTGCTTTAAATGTCGATCCAGCAGGTCAGAGCGTTCTTGGTTTTTTGGGTTTGCTGTTGCAGCAGCTGGGCGTGGGTCTGGGCATGGGACTGTTATTTGGCTACCTGCTAGCGCGTCTGTTGCCAAAAGTGCATCTGGCCGAGGGTATGTATGCCATTTTGATACTGTCCGCGGGCCTTTCGGTCTTTGCTGCGACCAATTTGCTTGGCGGTAGTGGCTTTTTGGCGGTCTATCTGACGGGCGTACTGATCGGCAACCATAAGGTGCGCTCGACTGAGCATGTCATGCGCGTGATGGATAGCTTTGCTTGGTTGTCGCAAGCGGTTTTGTTTGTGGTACTGGGGCTGTTGGTGACGCCATCAAACGTCATCAACGTCTGGCATTATTCGGTGGCGATTGCAGCCTTTATGATACTGGTGGCACGTCCGATTGCGGTCTATACCAGCGTCAAGCCCTTTAAGTTTAAAGACAGAGAGATTGGTTTTATCTCTTGGGTGGGGCTGCGCGGGGCAGTTCCGATTACCCTTGCTATTTTGCCTGTGATGGCTGGCATAGAGGATGCCTTTATGTTGTTTGACATTGCCTTTGGGGTAGTGGTGCTGTCATTGATCCTGCAAGGGACGACGATTCCTTTTATGGCCAATGCATTTCGGGTGCGTATTCCGACCAATAAAGACCCAAAAGAAGAGCATGAAGTTTGGGTGTCAGACAAGGCCAGTATTACCCTGTATGAGTTTGAGGTGCAAGCAGGGGCGTTTGCGATAGGTCGCCATCCGCTCGGTATCTCCAACCGCATCAGCCCAGATGAGATCAGTGTGTTTGCCTTGGTGCGTGGTCAGCAAATTGTCGTGGTCGAGGAGGACACCAAACTCAGATATGGCGATAGCGTCTGGTATGCCATGCGCGGCAACCATGCCAGCAAGATCGCCAAGATTTTCAATGACACGACTTTAGACCGTAAAGCCATCGATGACTTTTATGGTGACTGGCTGCTATCACCCAGTGTCAAGCTTGGTGATTTGCCCTTTTTTACCGACATGGTGACCTCAGAGTCGCTGGCAGACACTCTCAAGTATAAAAAGCCAAAAAACACTGAGAGCATGTTGGAGCAGACGGTCGCTGAGTATGTCGCACAAAGCTTAGAGACCGCGCCTGTGTCGGGGGATACGATAGAGATCGATGATGTGTGGTCATTGGTGATCAAGGAGGTCGATGACAAAGGCAAGCTCAGAACGATCGGCCTAAAACATGAAGAGCCGGAAAAAGCGCTTTAGTCGTTTGCCGGCTGTGATAGCAGACTCATCATATGCTGCAAAAAATCCGCGACATGCTTATGCAGGTTTTGCCGATATGCCCAGTGATGCTTGACCTCGCTGCGCCGACCATTTATACCGAGGTACCAGCGACCAGTCGCTTGTGGGCAGAGGAGGTGTTTGGGCTTGTGTTGGTGAGTGCGACCTTTGCAGATAACGCGCAGGCGATTGCGCTTGCCAATGACAGTAAATATGCCTTGGCTGCGAGTATCGTCAGCGCTGATGAGAGTGCAGCGTTAGAGATGGTACGGCACATTCGAGCCGGTCATATTTGGGTCAATGAGCAGCAAATCGTTGTGCCCGAAGCGGGCTGGGGCGGGTTTAAGCAAAGTGGTATCGGCCGAGAATTAGGGACTGATGGCTTATCTGCTTATCAAAAGAGTAAGCATGTTTTGCTACCGTCTTAATTGTCGTTTTGATGACAGTCTTTATGAGTGCTCTTATGTCTCTGTCAAAAAACCCCCTGTATAGAACGCCTATATAGGGGGTTTTGGTTAATGCTTAGTCAGTAGCAATTGAATAACTGCGACCTACCACATCAAGTCATCTGGAATCACGTAAGCGGCATAAGGATCGTCTTCTGCCAACGCGTCTTCAGCAGTATCGTTTGATACCACCATAAAGCCTGTCATCTTAGCATCTATCCGGTCAGCTAGTGGGCGTGGTAGCAGGGCATAGCTGTCCTCTAGGCGTGCTATGACCACATGGCCTGCGACGATTTGATCATAGAGCTTTTGGGTGATATAAATCTTTTTGATTTTCGTATCATCCACAAACTGATAAGTAATCTCACCTTGTGTATCAGTGAGCTGATGCTGCTTAATCATCTGAATGATATTGGCTTTTCGTGTTTTTTCTTCTAACGCTCGTTGTTTTTCTTGATTGAGCTTTTGGTCTTTTTCCAGCTTTTTTGCTTGAGCTTCTGCCAGCGCCTTTTTGGCTGCTGCGCTGTCTGAGTCGCCAGTACGTTTGGCATGCTCTGCTTGTTTGCTGATTTTTTTGGCCTTTTTGCTATCGACCAAACCAGCTTTTAATAATTGAGCCTGAAGGGCGTTTTTTGCCATAATTCACTCACCTAAATCCACTCATTGAAACCGCGATATGTCACTTATAACATCCAAGCCCTGTATTGTAGCAAAATTTGCTAAGAGATGGGGTGTGAGTCTGTCAGACGTCGCTGGATGATATAGGCCAAATTGGGTATCATCAAGGCAGTGGCTGAGGTTTTAGTGTTTGGCCATATTAAACGAGCTATATATAGTCAATTCTCAATAAAACAGATACATTATATATCAACGTGGAACTGGTATAAATTTTCCTTGCGTGCTGTGCCTGCGCCGACAGAGGCTGCGTAAAATTTATTCCAGTCCCACTGTATCGTTTTTATACTGAACTCACTATAGCTATAAATAGCGGTATCGGGGTTGCAAACAGTTAAATAAAATATATACAAACCTACCTATTTATTACTATAATAGATAGATTATATCTATAATATAGAGAGCAAGTTATGGGGAAACTGGTTAGTATTGGGGAGGCTGCCAAACATTTC
>NZ_CAJHBJ010000013.1:0-69782 GCF_904846595.1 Psychrobacter sp. HII-4
TGCTAAAATTGCCCCATACTGCGTTACAAATCTCGCTAAGGCATCTGCATTATCGTCGCTTTGTGCCTTGTCTGGAACAATTTTAGCGATCAGCAGTGCCTATTTGCGAATGTTCAACACGCCCTAACATCATTGAGGAGAATAACCATGGCAGAAAAAATACATGATCTAGGGTCAGGGTTTTGGAACATACGCGGCGAGTTTCGCATCGGCGGCGTTATCAATATCGGTACGCAGTGCTCGCTTATCAAATTAGAGTCCGGCAAGTTTATCTTCTTAGACAGCTATAAGCTGACAGGTGAAGTGCGCGATAAAGTAATGGCCTTGACTAATAACGGTCAAGACGTCGAAGCGGTATTGAACGTCCATCCATTCCACACGGTTCACTGCGCACAGATGGCACAAGATTTCCCGCAAGCAATCTTTTACGGCAGTCGTCGCCACGCCAAACACGTACCAGAGGTGGACTGGAGTGAAGACTTGGTCGAGAGTGATGTGGTCGCTAAGCGCTATCCTAAGCTTGAGTTCTCTATGTCACAAGGCATCGATTATATCCATGCTAGTGAGATGATTCATGCCGGCTCCTTATTAGCCTATCATCCTGCGAGTAAAAGCCTGCACGTCGATGATACCTTTATGAGCCCTCCTTCTAAATTGCTTGAAAAAATGTTGCCAGAGGTGATGCTGCATCCCACAACCAAAAAAACGCTTAAAGACGAGCCTAATGCAGGTAAAGAGTACTGTGACTGGGCGACTCAAATAGCGCACGATTGGGATGTACGTCATTTTTGTGCCGCACACTCTTACTTAGTCAAATTTAAACAAGGCGAGTTTGAAAAAGCGTTACTTAAAGCCGTAAATAAGGCTCGCCCTAAGCTTGAAAATGCTTAAGCCATAGTTGATTCTGAATAAGATATATCGGCTATCACGCATTAACTACTAGGGCGTGTCTTCAATTCATCTTACAATGAACGATAGTACATGCCAGATAAAGCATTGACTTAAAATTACGAGCTAACTTCTCATAGCGAGTGGCGATACTACGAAAGTGTTTAAGCCTTGCAAACATATTTTCAACAAGATGACGCAGCTTGTACAAGTAGCTATCAAATTCTGGATTAGGCTGTTTTGTATTCTTCCTTTTAGGGATGACAGGTATCATATTATGGCTTCGAGCTTTATCTCTGATAGCCTCTGAGTCATAGCCCTTATCAGCGATAAAGCAATCTGCCTGTCCAATCATGTCAATCAATTCACCTGCAACTTGACTGTCGTGGACGTCACCCCCAGTGATTTTAAAATCGAGCGGATATCCATCGGCATCACAGGATAGGTGTATCTTTGTAGTTGCGCCGCCACGGCTTCGTCCAATTGCTCGATCTGCACCACGCCGAGCTCCACTTGCATGCTGGTGACAGCGAACATAGCTTCCGTCTGTGAATACCCATTCCGTATCAATTTCTTTTCGTAAGCTAAAAAAAATTCTCCCATAAGCCAGTTTTCGACCATCGATTAAAGCGACTATAGGCTGTTTTCCATGAACATAATTCTTCAGGTATGTCACGCCAAGGCGCGCCTGTGCGTAGTTTCCACAGTATGGCTTCCATGATCTCTCGGCTGTTTTGAGTTTGATAGCAGCCGTACTTTATCATCGTCGATTGCAATTGATCCCAAAGTGTATCTGTTAATGCTTTTCTTGCCATAACTTGTATTGCTCGCATCGTTTCAATAGATGCGGTATTGTAACTATTATTTATGCCTTATCCAATTGAAGACACGCCCTAGGAAAATTTTATGGCAAAACTAGAATCTAACATTGAATTAGAAGCTGCGGCATTTCGCCGTTTACTTGCTCATCTAGACGAGCGTAAAGATGTACAAAATATCGAGCTGATGAACCTTGCTGACTTTTGTCGCAACTGCTTGTCCAAGTGGTATAAAGCGGCTGGAGAGGAGCGTGGTATCGACATCGACTATGAAGACGCTCGTGAGTTGATCTATGGTATGCCCTACTCTGAGTGGAAGCAGAAGTATCAACAGCCAGCCACACCTGAGCAGTTAGCGCGCTTTAATGAGCTTGAAGCGGCTAAGAACAAAGCAGAATAAGATTACGAGATAAAGCTCAAAATTTAAAATAGACGAAGCCGCTAAATTAGCGGCTTTCTATGGATTTGAGTATACTACTAAATCCTACCGTACCTTGTTTTTGCATCTTGCGATCAAGCAAGCGGCCGATCAGGGGTAATGGTATCACTAATCGACCTTCAGATATCCATGTTACCTGCGTAGTACCATCGCCTAAATCTTTTAAATCTATGCTCCCTTTGCGGTGATCCATTTTAACAGGTCTGGCTTTTTCAATCTTGTACTGCATATGAGTCGGACGCTCAAACACCGTAATTCGCTCCCAAAATTTGACTGGCCCCGTCTGAATGGTACGTAAAGCACCAACGCCGTTACGCTCGTCATCGCCTTTTGTTAGTAGCTTAGCCGTCCCTACCGCTTTGAATAATCCATAACTGGCATGATCGCTTATGGCTTCAAACACCTCATCAATCGGTTTATTTACGGTACGCTCTACTTTTATTTTAAACATCGGATTATCTCTTTTATGGGAAATGAGAAGCTATAGTCAGTTGGAAATAAAACTGTTATATAAATTTAAACGCGCTACTGGTATAAATTTTACTTGCGTGCTGCGTTCCCAGAGGCTGCGCAACCTACGTTTAAAAATAGCATCCCAGTAGCGCTATGCGCTTTTTAGAGTGCATCGACTATATTTAGGCTAGTTATATATTGTTATAGCACAACTTTTACTACAAAGCAGTACGCTATTACATGATATCGCTGCTTATATGCATCCGAGCCAGATGTTTTATCGCTTCTGATGTTTAGCACGAATACTGAATTAAGATAACAAAGCCTTTAATTCAATTTTATTATTAATGATATCAGCTAAAGTATAGCCCTCTAAAACGCTAACAAAAGCAGTAAGGGCTTCAAAAAACACCCCCTTTAATCGGCATACAGGACTGATGACGCAGCCTTGCTTTGTCACTGATGAGGCCTTGTTAGCTGTCTCATCAGCCGTTTCATCAATCAAGGTTATCGGTAAGCCTTGTTGCGTCGTGGCATCAGTCTTAGGTACAGTTGCCGCAAAGCACTCAACCAACGCAAAGTCCGGCTCTATCTGCTTAATGAGTACACCTAAATTGATATTTTCAGGCGCACGGGCAAGCCTGATACCGCCATTTTTACCGCGAATCGTCTCTATATAGCCAAGCTGACCTAATTGATGAATAATCTTTGTCAGATGACTTCTCGAGATATCATAGCTGTTAGCAATATCACTGATGTTCGCTAAAGCCTGCGGCTCAGGCTTTACGGCTAGATAGATTAAGGAGCGCAGCGCATAATCACTATAGTTCGTCAACTTCATGAGCAAATGCTCCTTAACAATTCAAATTTAACCAAACAAACCATCTGGTCTGGGCTTGGACAATATCGGTAAATAGCTGATGCAAAATAGTACAAAGCAGCTAATCCAAGCGCTTTGCGCAATCATCACCCACAATAAGTAATGTTCGACAGCGATAATAGGTAAAAATGCGCGGCTGACAAATACTAATACCATGAGCACAAACATCACATTGACCATCTTTGGCGGCTGATGAATATTGCGCCCTGTATGCCCTAGTGATACTCGCGCCATCATCGCCAGTGTCATCATACCAACGCCAGCGATGGATAAAGCGTGTACCGCCAGACTGTGACTAAAGCCAAGCCAAGGCTGCAAAGCGTATAAGATAAAGCTCAAACACATGCCAAAAAAGGCTAAATACAATGACCAAAGTAAAGGCTTTTGCCAGATCTTTGGGTGATACCAACCGGCTAAACGTATGAGATTGACTATAGCCACCCCAAGAGCAGTGATAGTGAGCAGATATTTATTAGGATAAAATAGATCAATGGTAAAAAAAGTCAAGAAAAAAGCCAGACTCAAGACATCTTGCCATTTGCTATTGCGTACTTTGACATCAATACCATCATAGGCCAATCCGCGCTCAATAAAAAACGGTACCACGCGCCGGCCAATCGTCAACACTAAGCCGATAATTAGATAAAACCCTAAATACACCCCTATCTTAGTGACAGTCATATCATTAGCAAAAATGCCCCAATAGCACAGTCCGTTGCCTAAGGTGAGTAGCGCAAGTTTGGCCAAAATCCCCATTTGCTTGTATTGCTTAACTTGCAGTACTGCTCGAAACACTACCCACGCCATTGAGGCGACAAACAACATATCGAATATAGCCGCTAATAGTAGTCGCCCCGCACCAATATCTAGACCTAAGCCAAAGGCCAACCAGCTCAAGCGCGCGATTAACCAATAGCTAAAAATAGCTAGCAGCTTATAGCCATAAGGCATCTTCATCCCAGTCCAAGTCTGCACAGCGGTCAATAAAAAACCTGCGACCACGGCTAAAGCATAACCATAAATCATCTCATGACCATGCCAATACAGTGGATTCAATGTCTGCGCGGCGATATCAGTATGACCGGTAAAAACGAACGCCCATAAAGTCATGATAAGTACTGCAAAGACTGCCGCCCCACTAAAGAAAACGCGAAAACTAAGATTGAGAATAGGGTGCGGTGAGCTTGGTGGCTGCGTCGGTAATTTGATTGATTGCATAGCGTTCAGCTTATGATTAGTGATTCATTTAAATAACAGTTATTTAAGATTCATTTTAAATGAATGTTATAGCTTATACAATACCATTGTTAAAAAGTCATTTATCCATTGTCATAACAGAGGTCATAACTGATATAGAGGTTGTAATAGATATTGTGACAGCGACCATTACACTCCTGTTATTGACTCTCATATCCCCGACTGCTTAAATAGTTCTCTTCTAGGAGACTATTATGACTGAAGAACATGCAGCGGACGAGAAACGCAAAATCATCAACAGATTTTTGACCACCCTTACCAAAGAACAACCTCAAATGTACTATGCGACGACCTCTGAGATTTCGCGTAGCATTTATACAATGATCAAAGAGCATACCAACCGCCTATCGGTAGAAGATCAGGCACTTGTCAGACAAATGACGGTCGAAGAGATTGAAGCGTTACTCGGCTTTCACTCTCGCTAATCTCAGCTACCATACCTTTCGTTTATCCTAAACAAAAAAAGACCGCACTGATGGCGGTCTTTTTTTGCGTTCATTGAGCAAGCACGGCGCATGAAGCAATTAAAATGGGTACTGACGCGGCTCGTTTTGCATAGAAATCCAGTGCGTTCTGGTAAATTCTTCGAGCACCCATTCACCATTAAAGCGGCCGATACCTGAGTTCTTTTCACCGCCAAAGGGTACATTACTCTCATCGTTGACCGAGATGTCATTGATATGTGTCATACCTGCGCGAATACCGTGCGCAAAGCGCAGGCCTTTTTGCATGTCCGCTGTAAAGACAGCGCTAGACAACCCATACATCGAGTCATTGGCAATGGACAGCGCATCTGTTTCATCTTTGGCGCGAATGATACCGACCAGTGGCCCAAACACTTCATTGCGCGACAAGTCCATCTCGCGGGTGACTTCGGTGAAGATGTGCGGCGGCACCACCTGTCCTTTAATCTCGCCGCTTAATAGCATTTTGGCGCCTTGTTGCTGGGCTTTGGCGATTTTTTCTTTTAGTGACTTGACTTGTTTTTCATTGATGATAGGCCCAACGGCCGTATCTTCTTGGTTTGGATCGCCGACATTTAGTGTCTTAACATGCGCCAAAAAACGCGCCACAAAATCATCATAAATGTCATCTTCGACGATGATGCGGTTGATAGCGATACAGATTTGACCTTGATGTAAAAACTTACCAAAGGCGGCCGCTTTTACTGCTTGCTCGATATCAGCATCTTTTAGGACCACAAACGGGCTGTTACCGCCCAGCTCTAGCGCAACTTGCTTGATATAATCGCCGCCATTGGCCAACTCACCGATATGCTTACCGACCGAGGTCGAGCCTGTAAATGACACAAAACTTGGAATATCATGGGTAACGATGGCGTCACCAATCTCTTCGCCTGCACCGACGACGACGTTCAGCAAGCCTTTTGGCAGTCCTGCTTCTTCAAAAACCTTGGCGAGCAGCAAGCCACCAGTGATCGGCGTGTCGCTGGCAGGCTTGAGCACCACCGCATTACCCAGTGCTAACGCAGGAGCGATAGAGCGCTGAGTCAAATGGAGCGGAAAATTCCACGGGCTAATCACCGCCACGACACCGATTGGCTCACGGTATACAAAGTTTTCTTTACCAGCGGTGTTGGATGGGCGAATCTGGCCATGGACACGATTGGGAAAAGTAGCCGCCTCTAGCGTAATCGCTCGCGCGCTACCAAACTCTACCATCGCCTTGATACGGGTGCTGCCCGACTCTTTGATAAGCCAATCTACGATTTCTTCTTGGCGCTGGTCCAAAATATTGACCACTTTATACAAGACAGCGGCTCGCTCGGCTGGGGTTTGCTGCGCCCAGCGCTTTTGTGCCGCGTGCGCTGCTTGATAGGCGGTGTCGAGCTGCTCTTTGGTAGCCTGCTGAATCTCCACCAGTGTATCGCCACTGTAGGGATTGATATCGGCATTGACACTATCATCTTGGCCGCTTTGCCATTCGCCTGCGATGTATTGTAGATGAAAATCCTCATACGGGTTTTGACCGCTTTGATTATTGGTATTGGTTGACATAATTGTCCTTATTTATCTTATATAATAGGGCGTGTTGAACATTCGCAAATAGGCACTGCTGATCGCTAAAATTGTTCCAGACAAGGCACAAAGCGACGATAATGCAGATGCCTTAGCGAGATTTGTAACGCAGTATGGGGCAATTTTAGCATCAGCCCGCAGGGACATGACTCTTTTTTGCCGCTTCATCGTTAAAAATAAGCGCTTAGAATGACTAAACTTATTATTTTTAACTTCGAATCGCCTAAAAAATAGTCGCTGTCAGTGCCATGGTCGAATGTTCAACACGCCCTAAAGTAGTAAAAATAGTAGCAACTTGCTAGACGACTGGTCTAATGCTACCATAGCCAATATAGTGACGAAACGTATTTTGCCATCTGCTGTGTTGAACAAACGTAACGAGCCTATCTCTGATAGCGTCACAACATATATCAATAAAACGTATAATATATAATAAAGGGAAGCCCCCTATCGTAGCATGACGGCTACAAGACTCACCGTCATATAATCACTGACTGATGTAGCCAATGTTTAGCTTCACTCTTTCAAACCCTATAATAAGAGGACATCTCCCTATGTCTACCAACTTAACGTCTGCCAACGCAACGACCATTCCCCCTGATACTAAAACTCACCTGCTCGATGTCGGCTACCAGCTCATTGCCAAAAAAGGCTTTACCGCCGTGGGTATCAAACAAATACTAGACACCGCTGGCGTCCCGAAAGGCTCGTTTTATCATTACTTTACGTCAAAAGAAGCCTTCGGTGAAGCCATCATCAGTCACTATTTTGTTAACTATAAAACGCGTTTGGATACCATTGGTCGCCGTCACAGTAACGCACAGCAAAAGCTTTATGATTATTTTCAAAACTGGTATGACACCCAGCAAAACGGCTGCGATCACGAAAAATGCCTTGTGGTCAAGCTCAGTGCCGAGGTCGCTGATTTGTCTGAGCCGATGCGTATTGCCCTAAACGCCGGCTATCAACAAACCATTAGTTGGCTGGCTGAGCAAATCAAAGCTGGCTGGGCAGATCAGTCGGTGCCCCGCCCTGAGAATATCGCTGCTGAGAGCATGGCAAAACGCTGGTATTTTGCGTGGCTTGGTGCCAGCTTAATCGCCAAGACCAGTCAAACCAACACACCACTGGCAGAAGTATGGCAAATGACCACCTCCCAAATGGGACGCTAAGCCCACCGCTTATCGTCGTCTTTGTTTGAGTAGATATCGATATCACCCGACAGCCAGCCTGCCTACACTGAGTAAGCTGAGTAAATAAGATTTCTGAGTTATAAGTGTTTTTTGTAAACACCTATAGACGACCGGTCTAATTGATGTACAATGTGCGCCATCGTAAAAGATAAATGATTTTATTTTTGCTGTCTTTTTTATCAGACAAACGACATTGACTGAGGAATCTTATGAATAATTTTCAATACTACAATCCCGTACGCATCGTCTTTGGTGAAGGGCAAATCAAAGAACTATCAGAGCTTGTCCCGCAAGATGCTCGCGTACTCATCACTTATGGCGGCGGCTCAGCTGAGCGCACGGGCACCTTGGATGAAGTCAGAACAGCGCTCAAAGCCAACGGTCAGCGCGATATCTTTGAGTTTGGCGGCATTGAGCCAAACCCAGAGTTCAATACTCTGCTAAAAGCGGCGGATCAAGTGAATGAGCATAATATCGACTTTATCTTAGCGGTCGGCGGCGGTTCAGTCATCGACGGTAGTAAGTTTATCGCCTTAGTATCTTCACTCAAAGAAGACGATGGTACAGTCTCACGTGAAAAAGCATGGGATGCCCTAATTGGTTATACCAAAAAACTAGATTCAGCGGTGGATCTTGGTGCGGTATTGACCATTCCTGCGACTGGCTCAGAGATGAACTCAGGCGGCGTGGTCAATCACAGTGACCGTCAGGCCAAGCTACCATTTGGCAACCCGCTTGCCTATCCTAGGTTTTCTATTTTAGATCCGACCAAAACACTCACCTTGCCTGAGCGCCAAGTGATGAATGGGGTGGCAGATGCATTTGTCCATGTGATGGAGCAGTACCTTACCTACCCTGTCAACGCCAAGGTACAAGACGCTTTTGCTGAGAGTCTGCTAAAAATACTTATCGAAGAAGGCCATGCGGTAAAAGCCGATGCAGAAAACCTCGAAACTCGCAAAAACATCATGTGGACAGCGACCATGGCGCTAAACAGCTTGATTGGTACGGGCGTGCCGCAAGATTGGACAACGCATATGATCGGCCATGAACTGACCTCGCTACATGGTATCGATCACGCCCGCACCTTGACGATTGTATTGCCGTCAGTCATGCGCGAGCTTAAAGACAGCAAAAAAGACAAGCTCCTACAGTACGCGCGTAATGTCTGGAATATTGAAGCGAATAATAACCAAAGCGATGATGAGGTTATAGAAGCTGCTATTGTTCGCACCGAAGATTTCTTCCGTGGTTTAGGTCTCCCCGTAAGCTTAGCTGACGTCGATCTTGATGACTCTGCTATCGATCCTATCATTGAGCAGTTAGAGGCGCATAAGATGGTTAAATTAGGTGAGCATAAAGATAATGACTTAACGGTATCACGTCGCATCTTAGAGCGGGCGCTAACTGGCACGGCTTAATGGTCTTTTCATAATCAGTGAATAACTATCGGCAGCCATGCTTCGTTTATTGGCTGCTCGCTCTAAAGCTATCAATCAATAACAAAAAAAGGATCCTTAAAATGAGCTTTGATGCCCAACAAAATCAAACAACAAATCGTCAAATTAAATTGGCCAGTCGCCCAACTGGCGAGCCAAAACCTGAAAACTTTGATATGGCAACCAGCGATATCCCAACCCCCAAAGATGACGAAATGCTACTGCGCACCGTCTATCTATCATTAGATCCTTACATGCGCGGACGTATGAGCGACGCCAAAAGCTATGCCGAGCCGCTAGAAGTGGGCGATGTGATGATGGGTGCCACAGTTGCACAAGTGCTCGAGTCCAATATCGACAATTTTGCCGCGGGCGACTTGGTCGTGTCCAATTCAGGCTGGCAAGATTATAGCGTCAGTAATGGTGAAGGCGTGGTCAAGCTGGACAAAGACATGGCAAACCCCTCTTACGGTCTGGGCGTACTTGGTATGCCAGGGTTTACCGGCTATATGGGTCTGACCGATATCGGTAAACCACAAAAAGGCGAGACGCTCGTCGTTGCTGCCGCTACAGGCCCAGTTGGCGCCACCGTCGGACAAGTAGGCAATCAGTATGGACTGCGTACGGTCGGTATCGCAGGCGGCGCGGATAAATGTGAGTTTGCGGTTCGGGAGCTGGGTTTTGATGTCTGTATCGACCACAAAGCCGATGACTTCGCCGAACAATTAAAAAATGCCTGCCCAGATGGTATCGACATCTATTATGAAAACGTCGGCGGCAAAGTATTTGACGCGGTGATGCCCCTACTCAACGCCCATGCGCGTATCCCTGTATGTGGTCTGGTATCACAGTACAACGCCACGGATTTGCCTGAGGGTAAAGATCGCTTGGGTATGCTGATGGGTCTGATTTTAAGACAACGCTTGACGGTCAAAGGTTTTATTATCTTTGAAGAGTACGGCGATCATTTCCCAGAGTTTTTGGAGACTATGGGTAAATGGGTAGAATCAGGCGCGGTAAAAACCAAAGAGCACATCACTGACGGCTTAAACAATGCACCTGATGCTTTTGTCAAAATGCTCAATGGTGAAAACTTTGGTAAAACCGTCATCAAAGTCGCTGATGTTCAATAACTCAAAACCCCTAACCAAATAACAACTTCTCAACATAACGGGTTAAAACCGCTACTGAAAACTAGGTGTTAACCCGTAATACTGTTAGGGCTCGGTTATTTAGCACCCTTTTTAAAATGAGGACACGCCCTAGCTTAGGCTAAAAATTACACACATAAAAAGGACAATTATGAATATTTTAATGGTACTCACCTCGCACGACAAACTCGGCGATACCGGTAAACAAACAGGCTTTTGGCTAGAAGAATTCGCTGCGCCTTATTACGCTTTTATCGATGCTGGCGTTGAAGTCACACTCGCCTCGCCTGCTGGTGGTCAGCCGCCGCTTGATCCTAGTAGCGATACCGAAGACGCTCAAACCAAAGATACTAAGCGCTTCAAAGAAGATAGCGAGGCGCAAAAGCACCTTGCCAATACCAAAAAACTCGCTGACGTCAATGCCTCCGACTTCGACTCAGTGTTTTACCCAGGTGGTCATGGCCCGCTATGGGATTTGGCTGTCGATCAGGACTCTATCAACTTGATTGAAAGTTTTATCAAGCAAGACAAGCCTGTGGCCTTGGTTTGCCATGCCCCTGCTGCCCTCAAAAGCGTCAAAGTCGATGGTGAGTACTTAGTCAAAGGTAAAACCGTTACCGGATTTACCAATTCAGAAGAAGACGCTGTCGGCCTAACTGATGTGGTGCCGTTTTTGGTAGAGGATATGCTAAAAGCCAATGGCGGTCACTACGAAAAGGCGGCGGACTGGGAATCTTTTGTCGTCGCAGATGGTTTATTGATTACGGGTCAAAACCCAGCATCATCAGAAGAAACAGCAAAACGCTTAATGACGAAACTGAACGGTTAAGCGTTTGGTGATTTATATTTCGGTGTTTTATATAATGGAAATGAATTCTCTAAGAAGGCTGGCATCATGATTCGCTTACATCATCTCAATCAATCACGCTCATTACGTACGCTATGGCTATTAGAAGAGCTGGGCGTCGCTTACGAAATCGTCAGCCATCAGCGTGATGCGACAACGCATCTGGCCCCAGACAGCCTAAAAGCAGTCCATCCACTGGGTAAGTCTCCGGTTATCGAGATGGATGGTCAGTTATATGCAGAGTCAGGCGCTATCACTGAGCTGCTGATTGAGCGTTTTGCGCCCAAGCGCCTGCGCCCTGCGACTGACAGTAGCGATTATGGCTCTTATCTGCAGTGGATTCATTTTGCCGAAAGCTCTTTGATGCTACCGCTGCTGCTCGAGCTTTTTACCAAAAAAGCAGGCGTGGAGGACAATGCGTTTTTAGATGGCTATATCAGTACCGAAAAGCATCGATTGCTCAGCTACCTAAACGATGAGGTGAAAGATAAATCCTTTATCGTTGGCAATAAGCTAAGCGGTGCTGATTTCATGCTATCGTTTGACTTGATTATGCTGGCCAAACGTCATGCTCTGGCAGACTATCCGCATATCGAGCAATATGCGTTGCAGCTGTCTAGCCTCGATAGCTATCAGCGTAGCATGCGCTTAGAGGCCAATTACGATCAGTCTATTGGTTAGCTTTTTACTGGTTATCGACTAGCCTACGCTAGCTGTGGCCTAGCATAGGGATAGCGGATAAAAAACAGCTCTACAGAGAGCTGTTTTTTGTGTTCTGGTTAGTGCGTTTTGAACATTAACAAATAGGCACGCTATAGGCGATGATTTAAAAACCTATTTTCAAGCCAGCGATTCATAAATACATTGTCTGGGTCGTACTCACGGCGTATTTGCAAAAACCGATTGAGCTTAGGATAAAGGTTTTGTAGCTCTATATGGCTGAGCTTATTGACCTTGCCCCAATGCGGGCGACCCTGCCATTTTTTCATATACTCATACAACCATTTAAACAGTGGCTCACAGTCCATACCTTTATAAACATGAAAAGACAACACCGCACAGTCCTCACCTTGGGTTGGGCTAAGCATTCCTGTCTCGCCTTTGTGGGTGCGCACCTCAATGGGAAAATGTGAGTGTTTATTGTCTTTGAGCAAGATTTGGTTGACCTCAGTGATACAAGCATCAAAATCTGAGAGCTTAATAAAATACTCCGACTCGTTAAATTTTACGCCGCGCGGGGTCGGAAATACTTCGTAACTGTAGCCCTCTCGCCTAGTGTTGGGAATAGAGCTGGCAGATATTTGACTGACTTTTTTGCTCCATTCAGGTTTCATGCGCGCAAGCTCACACAGCACATAAAAAGCCCCATTGAGCGTCACCACGCTGTCAAACGTATCTTTGAGCTTTTGCGCGTGGCTCATCGGTTTTGGCTCAATGACCGAGAGCGTTTTTTGCTGTAATTTGTTGGTGCCAGGAAATAAAAACCACTCTAAATGACGATGCGACTGGACGTTTTTATGAAAGTTTGCCAAACCATCGGCAAAATCCATGACCTCATTGCGCTCTTGTAAACCATATAGATCGACGACTCTGAGCGTCAGCTTGGTAAAGACGCCTAGCATGCCGAGGCTGACATGCAGCGCATTGCCCAAATCGTCTGTCTGCGGGTTGCCGCGCTGATGACGGTGCAGCTCGCCGCGCCCATCTACCCACTCCCAGCCCACCACTTGATCGGCGATAGAACCAAGAGTCACTCCTGTGCCGTGGGTTGCCGTGCTGGCCGCACCTGCGACGGTCTGCGCTTGGACGTCGCCCATGTTTTCAAGCGCAAGGCCATGCGCTTCTAGCGCCTCGCCAATCTCATGTAGATACGTGCCTGCATGTAGCGTTGCCAGCTTAGCCTCGGTATCCACTGAGATAAGCCCGCGCATATGATGCAAGCTGATAGCAATCTCTTCAGGTTTGGCGCAACCACTAAAAGAGTGCGCCGCGCCCGTGACTCTCACACGTTTTTTATCTTTTCTTGCCTGCTTGATGATATCTTGCAGCTCTGCTACCGAGGCGGGCATCAGTTTTTGCTCTGGCTGTGCGCGCTCATAACCTACCCAGTTTTGCCAGTCGTTATTTGCTTGCCACTGCTTTAATGAAAACATCTGCCGTCTCCTCGGTAGGTTGTCATCGTTGCCGCCGCCTCCTTGCGGCGGATAGAGGTATGGTTTATAGCCTGTTCAGCTGTGCCTTGCGGCATCTGAGCAGCGCCTTCATAGCAGACCAGCTCATTGAAATGCTCGCAGAGCTCGCCAGCTTTGGCATGGCGGCACCAAACCGCATCGCCAATCTTTAGGCTTGTCTCTGATACGGTATGTTTATCCATTTTCATGGGCGTTTGCACCTCACCAAACCCCTCGTCATTGAGTATGATGAGGCCAGCGGGATAATGCACCACGGGAGCTTTGTCGATGCCTACGGCGCCTGAAGCAATAAAGCCGCCGCCATGACACGTGATCACGTCTTTTTCAGGCTGGCGCGTCACCGGTAACACAAACCCTGCTGCCGCTCGAAAGTCCTGCATGCTCTCCATATAATCAAAGTAAGCAGGCTTATAATAGGCTGAGCCTACTGTCACTTCGGTAATCTCAGGCTGACATGCGGTAAAATCCATACTGCCGCTGCCGCCGCCATTGACCAGCTGCAACGCATAGCCTTGTTTTTTTAGCCAATTCACCATGGCACCGCGGCGCTGACTGACTTGCTTTTGGGAGCGGTGTTTGAGTAGCTTGATGGCAGGTGTCAACAACGCCTTGCCTGGTAAATGCTCGGGCAAGCCTGCAATTTGTGCCTCGTAACCCATCGCAGCGACGAGATTGATATGATCTGACTTTTTTATGTGCTTAAGCAGCGCTTTGATGTCTTTTTTGTGCATCAGTGCCGAGCGTTTGGTGCCAAAATATAGTTTTGGCAGTGGCATCGACATATTGACATCCAAGCAGACATCGATTTTGACGCCGTGCTCGATACCAACGCGCTCCAATACCGCCACATGCTCCGGACGATCGACCATCCAGACCATCACCGCTCCCTGCTGGGTGTATTTAAGGGTGTTTGCCACGCTGATGGTATCTAAGGTCGGATAAGCGCAGAGAATATTGTCAAAGCCGTTTTCGAGCAGATAGACGGACTCATCGGCCGCATAGGACATAAGCCCGATAAAATGAGGTGATCTGTCTTTTATATAATGTAAAACATCGATGGAGCGTATGGACTTGGTGGCCAGACGCAGATTGACGGCTTGGGTTTTTTGATTGACCAGCGCGATATTGTGATCGAGCGCATCGATGTCGAGCCATGCCTGTGGCGTTTTAGGTGGAATGATGTGTACAAAATCCATTTTGCTTTCCTTGTCACAACGAGCAGACACTATCCTATGTCTTTTATAGGTCTAAATTTAGATTGATGGTTAAACTGAGGACACGGCATAATATTTAATGGTACTCGCCTACTCAGTGGTACTCGCCCTATTCATTACAGAGCTATAATTACCGAGGCAAACCTCTATCAATCCGCATCATAGTGTGAACCGAGAATATAGCGCCGTCAAGCATCTCAGCGATAAAATAAACACTTGTCAGTTATTTTTTTTCTCTCAACTGTACCATCACCCTCAATAGTATCGCTATGGTGCCGATTACACCGACAAAAAAAGACCCAAGCGAAACTTGGGTCTTTTTCGGTAATGATGAATATTAAGCAATAAATGGCGCCCCAAAAGGACGAAGTCGGTGGTTGCAAAAAGCGTGCTTGGCTATGGTAATAGCCGCTTGGTCTGCCAGTTGTTGTTATCGTCTTTGCTATAGACGATGCGGTCGTGCATACGGCTGGCGCGCCCCTGCCAAAACTCGATGTGTTCAGCAGTAATCTCATAACCGCCCCAAAACGTCGGCGTTGGCACCGGACTGTCACTGGGATAGCGGTTTTGTAACTGCGCAAATTTTTGTTCCATCACTTTCCGATCAGCCACTTCTCCGCTTTGTGGCTCGCTCACCCATGCGCCAACTTGACTGTCGTGAGGACGCTTTTGAAAATAAGCCGCTGACTTGTCCGCGTCTATTTTGGCAATTCGGCCACTGATGCGAATCTGACGCTCTAGCTCATGCCAGAAAAACAACACTTCAGCGTTGGGGTTTTCACTGATATCTTGCCCTTTAGCGCTGTCGTAATTGGTATAAAACACCACCCCTGTCTCAGTAATCTCACGCAGCAATACGATACGGACGCTGGGTTTAAGATCCGCGCCGCAAGTGGCCAGACTCATGGCATAAGGCTCTTGTACTTTTTGCTCAATCGCCTCAGTCATCCAGGTGCCGAGTAGCTCAAATGGAGAGGTGGGGACTGACTGTTGATCTAAAACGCCTTTTTCGTATGACAAACGCTGATCGGTAAAATCCATACTCATGGCAACTCCTTTATATAATATACAGTGTGACTGCTGATCATGATTGATTATCATAACCTTTAACGTCAATCAATTAGCCCAATACCGCCTTGATCTGATCCGCCAGATCATTGGCCAGTACATCACACTCTATCTCGTCGTCAGACTCAACCATGACTCGAATCATCGGCTCTGTACCTGATTGACGAATGAGTAAACGACCACGACCTGCCAGTGTCGCACGCGCTTTATCAAAGGCGGCCACCAGCTCAGGATACTCAAACGGATCTTTCATCTCAGACAAGCGCACGTTGACCAGTTTTTGTGGTAGCACGTCAAACCCTTCGACCAAATCACTAAGCGCACGGCCACGCGCTTGCATGACAGCCAGCACCTGCAAACCTGCGATAATCGCATCACCTGTACGGCTTTTGTCCAAGCATAAAATATGACCAGACGGCTCACCGCCCAGTATCCAACCATTGGCCTCAAGCGCTTGCATCACGTAGCGATCGCCTACTTTTGCACGGACAAAGTCAATCTCAGCGGTTTTGAGCGCCAGCTCTAACCCCATATTACTCATCAACGTACCGACCACGCCCTTAGCTTTGTCTGCGCCTTGGGTGGCGAGCACGTATAAAATGCCATCACCATCGACTAAAGCTCCGGTTTCATCGACCATCACGATACGGTCACCATCGCCATCTAGCGCGATCCCGACATCAGCACCATGCTCGACGACCGCTTTTTGCAAGCCTGCTGGATGGGTCGAGCCGCAGTCAGCATTGATATTGATACCATCAGGCGCATGATTGATGGCGATGACATTGGCACCCAGCTCGCGCATGACTCTCGGTGCCACGCTATAACCGGCTCCGTTGGCGCAGTCGACGACGACGGTAAGATGGCTTAAGTCATACTGATAAGGGAAGCTGCCTTTACAGAATTCTATATAGCGACCTTTGGCATCGTTGATACGATTGTTTTTGCCAAGTTTGGCAGGATCCACAATAGGCATGATGGTGTTATTGTCTGCTTCAGAGGCACTCATGATGGCGGTGAGCTTATCGTTAATGGCCGTTTGCATCTCATCGGTCAACTTTTTACCATCGCCCGAAAAAAACTTGATGCCATTATCAAAATAAGGATTGTGAGAGGCGGAGATGACCACACCGGCATCCGCATTAAAACTGCGAGTCAAATGCGCAATGGCAGGCGTCGGCAATGGGCCGAGCATATGGACATCCACCCCTGCGGCATTAAAGCCCGACTGTAGCGCCCCTTCTATCACATAACCTGACAGGCGAGTGTCTTTACCGATGACCACACTGGGCTTGCGCGATGGATTGGTATTATTCTCTATCAGCACCCTGCCTGTCACATAACCCAATTTTAAAATAAAATCAGGTGTGATTGGGGATTCACCAAACTTTCCACGAATACCATCGGTGCCAAAGTAGCTCATTATCTATCTTCCTCACATATAAAAGTAAAAGGCCGTTTCAGGGATCGGCACTACTGTTATTATTGTTACTGCCATCATAATCACTGTTGTTGTAATTACTATGGCTATAATCCATTTTGGTATTTTACAAAAAAAACAGCCAACAATAACGAGGCATTGTTGGCTGTTTGTATCTTAACGTCTCTGTAGTCGTGCAATCTGGCAAAAACGCAGCACCTACAGTAGGTAGGACAACAAATTAGTTCACACGGTAGTTTGGTGCTTCTTTGGTGATTTGCACATCGTGGACGTGCGACTCTTTCATACCAGCAGACGTCACCTTGATAAACTGTGGTTTGCTACGCATATCTTCGATAGTCGCAGAGCCTGTGTAACCCATTGATGAGCGCAAGCCGCCGACCAACTGATTGACGATGCCAGCTACTGGGCCTTTATAAGGAACGCGGCCTTCGATACCCTCTGGCACCAGTTTTTCTACGCCGTCTTTGGCATCTTGGAAATAACGGTCTGATGAACCATTTGAGCCTGACATTGCACCCAAGCTACCCATGCCGCGATAGGCTTTGTAGTAGCGACCTTGGAACAACTCGACCTCACCTGGTGCTTCCTCGGTACCTGCCATAAGCGAGCCGACCATGATGCACGATGCACCAGCAGCGATGGCTTTTGCCATATCACCTGAGTAGCGGATACCCCCATCAGCAATCAAAGGAATGCTGTCTTGTAGGGCGCTTGCGACATTGTCGATTGCTGAGATTTGAGGCACACCGATACCGGCGATGATACGCGTGGTACAGATAGAGCCAGGGCCGATGCCGACTTTTACCGCGTCTGCACCTGCATCACGTAATGCAAGGGCTGCGTCACCGGTGGCGATATTACCGCCAATCACTTGAACGTTAGGATAGTGCTTTTTGATCCATGAGACTTTTTCGATCACGCCTTTTGAGTGGCCGTGCGCAGTATCTACCACGATAACATCGACGTCTGCTGCGATCAAAGCTTCGACACGTGCCTGCGTATCTGCGCCGGTGCCGACAGCGGCACCAACCCGTAGACGACCTTGCTCATCTTTACACGCATTTGGGTTGTTTTCGGCTTTGGCAAAGTCATTGACTGTAATCAGACCTTTTAGGCGATAGTTATCATCGATAACGATGACTTTTTCGATGCGATGCTCATGGAGTAAACGCTTGATGTTTTCGTTGTTCTCGCCTTCGTGTACGGTGACCAACTGATCTTTTGGTGTCATGATTTTGCTGACAGGCAGTGATAAGTTGGTTTCAAAGCGCCAGTCTCTGTGAGTGACGATACCGACCACACTATCTGTGCCTTTTTCGACGACAGGCACGCCTGAGATGTTGTTGTCTTCGGTCAACTGCAACAGCTCACCAATGGTCATCTCTGGATGTACCGTGATAGGGTCAACCACTGTCCCTGCTTCAAACTTTTTCACACGACGTACTTGCGTGGCTTGTTTGGCGATATCCATACTCTTATGCAAGATACCCATTCCGCCTAGCTGTGCCATAGTGATGGCCATTTCAGACTCAGTCACCGTATCCATAGCGGCAGAAACCAACGGTAAATTCAACGTGATGTTTTTGGTCAAACGGGTGGTCAGATCAGCAGTTTTTGGTAGGACTTCAGAATAGGCTGGCAATAATAAAACGTCATCAAAGGTTAAGGCTTCATCGACAATTCGCAACATACAGACCCCTAGTGGTGGTTATTTTGATGGGTGGGATTTTCGCGATAAGACAATCAACCAAGATCACCAGTATGACTTTACGATAGTCAAAGCCTTATGTGTTGTAGGCTTTTTATCATAGAGCTTTCGATAATAGACAATGAGCCAGTCGTTGTTTGTCTAAAAACCCTCTATCACTAAACAAACACCAGTACTTGAAAATTGCCATTGATTTATGAGTGATAAATTTGCACAAATACAGTGCAGACTCATCTCTTAATCGCTCATTTATCCCGTAAAAATAACGCCATATTATAACAAATACGCAGGCACCTCGCATGCTTATTTATCAGCTTATTTTGTAGAATTGATCAATATCATACAAACAGGCGCGCATTTGCTCTATCACTCAGACAGCGGCACGGGATTAACCGGCGTATCGAACACAGATGGCGCACCTTACGCTTCGTGTTGCTTCATGATAAAACGCTCAGCGGGTAGATATGATTTTTGCTCACGATAGAGATAATGTAGCATCTGTTCACGTACTTGACACTCAAGATAAAAGGCATTCATCGGGCCGTCAGAGGCTAGGCTCCCTCTTAATTTGATGGTGTTTTCGCTCAGCGATACCGTGACCATCTCAGGCTCAGTCTCACCATCCCATAAGTCGTTATCTTTGACCAGTGAAATAAATTTTTCGCGAATGGCCTCGATATCAGCACCATAATCCACGTAAAGATAGACCACGCAAGTCTGATGCACCTCGGTATGAGACCAGTTTTCTACAACCTCGGTAATCAGGCGGCGCATCGGTACGATCAATCGGCGCTCATCCCACGTCTTTAGCACCGCATAGGTATAACGCAAATCTTCAATCGTCGTCCAATCCCCCTCCATCATCACCGTATCGCCAATACGCACAGGCTGAGTCACCGCCACCTGCACCCCTGCGATGATATTGCCCAAGATAGGCTGCGCAGCAATACCGATGACCACCCCCGCGATACCAGCTGAGGTCAATAGTGTCTTGCCCAGACCCTCCATATTGGTAAATTCGCTAAGCCCAATCCAGATACTGCCCAAAATCATGACAAAGATAAAGACGCGGCGAAATATCGATACATAGGTGCGGCGACGACGCTCTTTATCAAAATGCTCTTCGGCCAGATTTTCGATCTGCATGTTTTGATAGCGATTGGCAAAAAAGTTAATAATCCGAATACCAAGCCATGAAGTGCTAAATACCAGTCCAATCCAAATCAGCGGGCGGGTCGATGAGGCCACCGCATCTAGATAAGGAAAGCCCCCTGACACTAAGGTAAATACCAATGAAAAACTGATGGTAAAGGTCAAAGGTACCGTCAATTTGCTGACAAGGTCTGCCACACCATGACTACTGCCGACGTAGTTGCTGTACTTTTCATCATCGATGTAGTGACTGATGAGCTTTTCAGTGCCCTTACTCAGTAGCCAGCCCGCCCCCATGGTCAGCAAGAAAAACAAAACGAGTGCTAAAAACTCCCACAAAGCAATACTAAAAAACTGTATTTTTAACCAGGCAGGCAGATAGCGCTCAAACTCTGCCGGATGGTACTGCGCGTATAGGTTATCGATATTGCCTACTGTCTGTGCGGAAAATACCCAAACAGGTGCTTCCTCCCCAACTCTCACGCGCTGCAAATAGATGGGTACGCGGCGCTCGCGGTAGTCGATATAGCCAAGCTGAATGGAGCGTCTGGCGATGCCCATCACGCTGCTGTCGTTACCCAGCGGCGGCTCAATAAGCCCATCCGGACGATCTGGCAAATCATCAAACACATACAGCTCTCTTTCGGACAATAAAAAATCCAAACGCTTAGAGAGCTCAAGCGCGCGGCTGCGCTGAATGCTTTGGTCGATCAGGTTCATATTTAGCGCGTAAGCGGCCAAGTCATACTGCTGTTTCATCACTGCCGACTGAAAAAACTCTAACGTGGCAAGCGGCGTGGTCAGGTTTGGCGGCTGAGATAACGGCGGCAAGCCGGTATTGAGTCTATCCAAAAGATAATAGCTCTCATGAAATTCGCCCGTTAGACCCGCATTACCCTGCAACTCACCTGCCTGCTCTACCGCGCTACGCTCAGTGGGGTCAAATACCTCTTCTGCAATCGCAGAAACACTGACGCTGCCATCACTCATCGAGTCTAGCTGCTGCTCGGCGTATTCGCCAAAATTATCTGGCTGGGCAACAGCCTCTATCGCCGCGCCGAGCGTCAGGACAAAAAACACCACCAGTATTTGCCATATCATAGCGCGCCGGCTCTTCGGCGACTTGTCATTGATCAGCCGATGGTCAATAGTGCGATGGCAAATAAAAGGTATGACCATATCCGTGTCAGTCTGATGATGTTCAGCAGCATCCGTGTGAGAAGTATTCATATATCGACGGCCAGTAAGTTGCGTAAGTTGTATGAATTTGTATAAAAAATAAGCGTATCGTACAAGCGTAAGAATACCGTAAATGCGGTATCAAAACCGTTTGGTCTTGGTACAAGGCGTATAGATATTTTATTTAATACCTTGCGTGCTGTCCCAACGCCGCGCACAATAAACACCTTTAGCACGTGGCACATAGTATCGTGCATGCCAACTTTATTTAGGATCGACTAAATTTATTTTGAGTACAAAAAAAGCCAGCATCAAGCTGACTTTATATGCAAAAAAATAAGTATGGTCTTAAAAATCTACTCAAATCCGCTTACGCGCGGCGCCATGTGGTACCAGCGCGGCTGTCTTCAAGCTCGATACCCGCCTGTTTTAACTGCTCGCGTATCTCATCGGCGCGGGCAAAGTTTTTGCTGGCTTTGGCATCATGACGCTCAGTGATAAGTGCATCGATAGCAGCATCATCTAGCCCATTATCCGCCTGCTCTCCAGTCGCCGCTTGCAAAAACTGCTGTACAGGCTGCTGCAAGAGATTTAGCACTTGTGCTAAGGCCTTGAGCTGCTGGGCTGACTGCCATGCTGCCGTCACATCTTCAGCTTTAACGGCTTTATTGATATCTCGAGCCAAGCCAAACAACACACTTATCGCCGTTGAGCTATTAAAGTCATCATTCATGGCTTTGATAAAGTCTTGTCCAGCAGCACTATCGTAAGCTTTAGCCACTAGCTCTGCATTGACTACGATTGACTGACCTTTTTGTTGCTCAGCCAATTTTAGCGCGTTGTACAGTCTGCTTAGGCTATTATGCGCTTCATCCAAAGCGCTGTCTGAGAAGTTTACTTGACTGCGATAATGGCTCGATAATAAGAAAAAACGCACCGTCTCAGGTAAGTATTTCGCGATCACATCACGAATGGTAAAGAAGTTGCCCAGTGACTTCGACATCTTTTCGCCATCGACATTGATAAAGCCAACATGTATCCAATTACGCGCGTACTCGCAGCCTGTTGCGGCTTCTGACTGGGCGATTTCGTTTTCGTGATGCGGGAACTGTAGGTCGTGACCACCGCCATGAATATCAAAGGTATCACCTAGGCATTTGGTCGACATCGCTGAGCATTCTATATGCCAGCCAGGACGCCCCTGTCCCCAAGGCGACGCCCACTGCGGCTCACCGGGTTTGGCCGCTTTCCATAAGACAAAGTCGAATGGGTTGCGCTTGTCAGTCTCGACCTCAACACGCGAACCTGCCTGCATATCATCCAAGTTACGCTTAGATAATTTGCCATAATCAGCAAAGCTATCGACCGCATAATAGACATCACCATGATCCCCTGCATACGCATAGTCATTGTTGACCAAGTTGCCAATCATCTGCTGCATCTCGTCGATATGCTCGGTCGCGCGTGGCTCAGCATTTGGCATCTGGCAGCCTAGAGCGCTCGCATCTTCGTGCATTGCATCGATAAAACGCTGGGTCAATGCACCAATCTCTTCGCCATTTTCACTCGCGCGAGCGATGATTTTGTCATCGATATCAGTGATATTACGGACATAATTGACATCATAACCTAGCTGCGCAAGCCAGCGCACCGCCATATCAAAGGCCACCATCACACGCGCATGACCAATATGACAATAATCATAAACGGTCATCCCGCACACATACATGCCGACCTGTCCTGCTTTGAGTGGTACAAACTGACGCTTGCTACCTGTCAGTGAATCATAAATGGCCAGCTGAGACATCGCATCGGCAAGTGGTGTGGTCATAGTTAAAAAGCCTTTGATATAAATAAGTGGAATACAAACAAAACAGACAAAAAATCACGCGCAGCGATCTATGGACACTCATAAACTCTGTAGCGCGATAAAACTTAACCCATTATCTTAGCGAAAACCGCCATAAAATACTACAATGAGCACATAACTAACACCACTGAACGATAAAAACCGCTAAGGATATCAAGATGGGCAACCGTTTGAGTAAAATATATACACATACCGGCGATGATGGTAGCACCGGCATGGCAGATGGCAGCCGCGTGAGCAAAGCTGATATCTTGTTTGGCGTGATGGGTGATATTGATGAGCTAAACTCACACCTCGGTATGGTACGTGCGTACGTGCAGCAAGGCACTCTATCAGCATTTAAGACGCAGACGGACGAGTCCGAGCTTTCTGAGGCGTTGGCGATTATTCAGCATCTTTTGTTTAATATCGGTGGTGAGCTTGCCATGCCAGAATATGAAGGCGTGAACAGCACGCACATTGAATGGCTAGAGCAGCAAATCGATGCAATGAACGCTACCTTAGCGCCACTAAAAGACTTTATCTTACCCACTGGGTCGTTGCTGGTTAGTCAGCTGCATGTCGCACGTAGTGTGTGTCGCCGTGCTGAGCGCCAAGCGGTCCTATTACAGCAAGCGCGCCCGCAAGCAATCCGTGCAACGCCCATCAGCTTAATCAACCGTTTGTCTGATTGGTTGTTTGTCGCGGCACGTTTTTGCACAGACCCTGAGCAGGTCTCTGAGGTACTTTGGGACAGTCAGGTGTTACAGAACTTCGCCAGTGATAAGTAGCGGGCCCGAGACATCTGATATATACAAGCAAAAAAAAGAACCCGTAACGTAAAGACGTTGCGGGTGCTTTTTTCTAAAAACCACTATCATTACTGATTTTTATGGATTAATAAGTAGCGCTTTCATCTTCGATAATGACCATATCGATGCTGTCATCTCTTGGCACTGCTTTTGGCGTCGCAGGTGCGGCAGGCTCACTGGGAGTCGCAGCACTGTTGGCTGCTGTACTGCTTTGCGAGCTAGTACCAGCGCTTTCATTTTGGTTATTGGTACTTGGCACCTCGATGGTCGGCGGCGTAGTAGGCTGGATCGGACGAATCGGCTCGACTGGTGTGGCAGCGCGCGGCTGACGCACAGGTGCTGACTGACGCTCATTGTCTTGTGCAGCAGCGCGGCGTTCTGCTTCACGCTCGGCGCGGGCGGCATCCATCGCCGACTTAAACACAGAGCCTGCCATGACATCAGCTACGACAGTGAGAAGCGCGGGCTGACCTGCGATTCGCGTACTTACTTGCCCGCCTTGAGCGCCAACGACATAGGTAAAAGCGTCATCCACGAGCATGTTGTTATTGATACGAATGTTATTTTGCGCAAGACGAGATTGCAGGCTTGGCTGATTGTTGGCCGCTTGCACTTGACTGGCTTGATACAAATCCTCACTTGGAAGCGTCATACTGACGCTCGCCTGACACGTCGTCATGCCATTGCTGTTGGCTGCTTGTAGTACTGCTGCGTTTTGTACATCAATCACAACACCATTGGTCTTATCAGCAATGCTAGCGCCTGCAAGGCTGATCTCGGCGTCATTTGCATAATTGGCAGCGAGCGTCTGTGCTTGTTGATTGAGCGTATTTTTTAGTGTCGTTTTGAGGCGATCTTGCACCATGGGATCATCACAGCTGACCGCAGTAGCAGCAGCGTTTTCTGCGGCAGCCTCTTGCTCTGTCAACTCAGCGGTCTCTGTCGTCTCTTCTTTTTCTGAGCGATCACAGCCGACAAGCGCTAAACCACACACCATGCCAATACCAGCCACTTTTTGCCACTTGCTCACACTCTTATTTGCTACGCTCATATGTATTTTGCTCCCAATTTACTAATTCGTACCGTCACTGACGGACAGTGATTGATGTTCAAACCAAAACCCTAGCTGCCAGCGGTTAAAACCAGATTATTATACGGTGTTTAGATGAAATGGTCATTAGTGTCTGCCATGGATATACAAATAACGTCCTTCATTCACCACAAAACCTGCGTTTGGTTGCAAAAACATAACAATGACATATTTATATAGGGCGTGTCGAACATTTTGATTCATTAAAGGTTAAATCTAGCGCCCACCATTTTGATGCATTTTGGTTCGGCATTTGCTCAGATAGCAGTCGTAAATGTTGTTAGACGTCGCCTATCTCAGGCGATATGATGAGCCTAAAACACTCATTACTGTATCTAATGATAAACTTTAAAAACACGCTGTTACTCGGTCATCGCGGCGCGCGCGGTGAAGCCTTAGAAAACACCTTACTTGGATTTCAGCATATCGGGCGTCTAAAAAACCATGGTTTGGCTGGTGTAGAGCTCGATGTCCAGCTAAGCGCTGATGGTCATTTAGTGGTTTTTCACGATGAAGATTTGGCGCGGATGTGTGGCCAGCAGTCGCGTATTGCTCAGCTGACTCTAGCGGAGATCAGACGACACCTACAGCTTGGTCATCCTATTATCACCCTAGCGAGTATCGCCCAGACGTTGCACGAGTTTTCTGTCATTGAGCTTGAGATCAAGACCCATGAGCGCACCGATTATACCGCCCTTATCCAAGCGCTGGCGCGTGATCTGATTGACACGCCGCTGATTCATTTACCGCTTGTACTAACCAGCTTTGACACCGAGCTGCATGTGCGTCTGCAGCGGCATCAGCAGTTAAAACGCCTACCGCGAGGTTTACTCATTCGCACCGCCGAAGCACTGGCTACCGCGACCAATACTGCTTTGCAGTTGGGCTGTGTACAGCTGGGCGTGCATCATCCGCTGCTGAGTCGAGCCATCATCGCTCATAGCCACCGTTACAACTTGCCTGTGAGTGCGTGGACGGTCAATGATATCGACGCCATACAGCAGCTTATCGACTGGCAGGTTGATGTCATCATCACCGACTTCCCCAGTCAGGTATTGGGCCGACAATAGGTTACGGTTGCGCTGTTAACTTTTTATTTATAGTTTCTGACTCTCCCTCAATTCTGAGACATGGGTTTTTGTACATATCTGCTGTAACACTTACACTTCTCCCTCATGTCTGATAAGTCTATCGCTATTTTGACCTATCCATTCTATAATCCATACAAGTTATTGTTATTTAGCAATATTTTTATAGTGTATAAATGTTCACTTTATTGTTTTTTTAGGGTAATATGGACGCTGAAATTAATACCGTTAGGGATATTACATGATTGCTAAAAAAGTCATAGGTTTACCACTTAAAGGCTTACGTCTCGCTATGAAGTCTGGTGATACGCTTATACAAAACGCTGGCACTCAAGCGCTACGTGTTAAGACATGGTTTGACAATAACAAGAGCAACACCAATACAGCAGCAGAAACTCAATCTGCGGCTACAAGCGTCTACAAGAATGCAAACTCTGTAGCCAACTATGAAGGTGTTGACCCTCTTGAGCTTGAATTCCAAAAGTCGCCCATTAATTTAGTACCTGCTATCTTTTTGATAGCAACGCCTATTGCAGCGGCAGTTATTACCCCTTGGTATTTATTGACTCATGAAGTCAGTGCGCCAGTCTGGGGTGTGTTTGGCGCCTTTATGGTCTGGACTGGCCTTAGTATTACCGCAGGCTATCACCGTCTGCTGTCGCACCGTGCGTATAAAGCCCATCCTATTGTCAAAAACTTTTTATTGCTTGGCGCAACCCTAGCGGTACAAGGATCAGCATTTGACTGGGTATCTGGGCACCGTAGCCATCATCGTCATGTCGATGATCGTATGGAAGACCCGTATTCAGCGCAGCGTGGGTTTTTCTTTAGTCACATTGGTTGGATGCTACGTAACTACCCTAGCGGCCGTTTTGATTACAAAAATATCCCTGATTTGACTAAAGATAAAGTGTTACAAATTCAGCATAAATACTATGGTCTTTGGGTGCTCGCGACTAACGTGGCTATGGTTGCTGCAGTTGGTTGGTTGATCGGTGACGTTTGGGGTACGCTGGTGTTAGCAGGCCTGCTACGTCTAGTGCTGACGCATCACTTTACCTTCTTTATCAACTCCTTGTGTCATATGTTTGGTACGCGCCCGTATACCGATACCAACAGTGCCCGTGACAACTTCTTTTTGGCGATATTTACATGGGGTGAAGGCTATCATAACTACCATCACTTCTTCCAATACGACTATCGTAATGGTGTCAAATGGTGGCAGTATGACCCAACCAAATGGCTGATCGCAGGACTATCAAAGATCGGTCTGACCAGCGAGCTGCGTACGGTCGATGATACGACCATCAAGCATGCTGAAGTGCAAATGCAGTTTAAAAAAGCCCAGCAGCAGATCGAGACGGCGACGGCAGGTGGCATCGACATTCCTCATGCGATGAAAAACTTTCAAGATCGGATTAAGTCTGAATACGATGCCTTTATGCAGACCGTTGAAGAGTGGCAAGCGCTAAAAGCCAAAGCCATTGAGCTAAAAAAGATTGAATGTGCTGATCGTTTGCATGAAGTAGATGAGAAGCTAAAACACGATTATGCAAAGATTGAACAAAAAATCCTTGAGCACAATAGCAACCTAAAAACTGCTTTTCGCTCAATCGGTCTTAGCAAAAAAGCCGCTTAGTTTTTACTAAGTTAGTATTAAAACTAGTATTTAAAAATTGCTACTTTTCTCCTACCCTCTAACTGTTATAGTTAGGGGGATTTTTTTGCTCAATTTATCGATAAAAAATAGGAAGCCGTTATGCGCTACCAAAATAGCTATGCCCAATTAGATCCGCGTCTATATCATAAGCAGCCGCCAAGCGCTCTTAACAACCCGCGTGCCGGCCACTTCAACTCACAAGTCGCTGAGCAATTAGGCTGGTCAACTGATCAAGAGTTAATGGAGCGCTGGGTCGAAATCGTTGGCGGAGAGTATGTGCCTGAGGGTTTTGAGCCGCTGGCGATGGCTTATGCCGGTCATCAGTTTGGGCAATGGGCGGGGCAATTGGGCGATGGTCGCGGGCTGCTTATGGCGCAAGTCATTGATCGTAATGAGCAGCGACAAGACTTACATCTCAAAGGTATCGGTCTGACGCCCTACTCGCGTATGGGAGATGGGCGCGCGGTCCTTCGTAGTACCATTCGCGAGTATTTATGCGGTCACGCACTTACCCAGCTTGGCATCCCTGCCTCCAATGCGTTAGGGTTTGTGGTCTCAGATACGCCTGTGCGCCGCGAACGCATGGAGGCTGGCGCTGCACTGATGCGGGTGGCAGACAGCCATATTCGCCTCGGCCATGTCGAGTGGATCGCAAGCTTTGCCCCTGATTTGCTCGGTGAGTTTACCGACTATATGATTGATACTTATTATCCAGAGTGCCGCGAGAGCGAGATACCTGTGCTCGCATTTTTGCAAGCCGTCGTTGCGCGGACGGCACGAATGATTGCTGACTGGCAATTGATCGGCTTTGCCCACGGGGTGATGAATACCGATAACTTATCCATCACTGGCAGCACCTTGGATTTCGGTCCGTTTGGTTTTATGGAGCGCTTTAATCCTGCTTGGATCAATAATCACTCTGATCATACGGGACGCTACGCCTATCAAAACCAACCAGCGATTGGTCATTGGAACCTAAACGTTTGGTTGCCGCACTTTATGCGTTTGGACGGCGTCACCCGTGAGACGCTTTCTGATTGCTTAGCGTCTTATGAAGCGACGTTTATGCAGCACTATCAGCAAGGACTGTGTCAAAAGCTTGGACTGCCGCATCGAAACGAGAGCCTCAGTGTGGCTTTTGAGTGGTTGACTCTATTAGAAGACAACTTACTCGACTACACCAACAGCTTTCGGGCGCTGCTTGGCCTGCTGGCGCCAGAGGATTATCCATATGAGCATCAATTATTGACCACCATGACTGCTGAGTTGAGCCCTGAGGCGCAGCAAGTGTGGCAAGATTGGTCAGCGCGTTATATTAGCCTCATCGAGTCTTCAAAACTCGCAGAGGCACAGGCGACCATGCAGGCGCATAACCCTGTCTATGTGCTGCGTAATAGCATGGCACAAAGAGCCATTACGGCTGCAGAACAAGGTCAGTTTGAGGAAGTGGATCGCGTCTTCACCTTGCTTGCGCATCCTTATCAGGTACAGGATATCGCAACAGAGCTCGATACCCTGCCACCCGATCCTCATGCGCCGCAAATGCCGATTAGCTGTTCTTCATAATTGGTTTAGCGATTTAACACCTCAGGCCACATAAAACAGTGTCTTTGGCCTTTATAGACTGTAATATTTTGAGACATTATGAAATTAAGGTTGATATGTCATGGGATTTTTTGGCATTATCAACCAGCGAAATAACGAATATCATTTTATTATATTATTCGCACATTTGGGCCGAGTTGACTAGGCAGTGAATTGCCAATAGTGCTAGAATAACGGTTTTCGCTCGATTGCTTTTTTGGCCTGATATTAAACTGCCGATCATAACCCTTTTAATGCCGATGTTCTCTTTGATTATTATCATTCAATAAGCGTTGAGACGGCGGCGTTATTTTTTTATCTCCATTTACTTTATTCCAATTTATTCCAACCATGGCAATTATTATGAATGACGATACCACTTTGAATACGGATACCCACAGTTCAGAAAAAGAGCAGTTTGAACAAGCTGCCTTGCACTATCATGAGTTTCCGCGCCCAGGTAAAATCTCAGTCACCCCTATCAAACAGCTGGCAAACCAGCGTGACTTGGCCTTGGCTTATTCGCCAGGGGTAGCAGTACCTTGTCTTGAAATCGAAAAAGATCCAAAGCTTGCTGCCAAATACACAGCTCGCAATAACTTGGTCGGCGTCATCACCAACGGTACTGCCGTCCTAGGTCTGGGTAACATCGGGCCTTTGGCGTCTAAGCCTGTGATGGAAGGTAAAGGGGTACTATTCAAAAAGTTTGCTGGCATTGATGTTTTTGATATCGAGATTGCCCAAAACGATCCAGACAAGTTTATCGAAGCGGTTGCCTCTCTTGAGCCAACCTTTGGTGGTATCAACCTAGAAGACATCAAAGCCCCAGAATGCTTCAAAATCGAGCGCGAATTGCGCGAGCGTATGAACATTCCGGTGTTCCATGACGATCAGCACGGCACGTCTATCATCGTTGCGGCCGCCATGCTCAATGCCTTATTACTTACTGGCAAAAAAATCGAAGAAATCAAAGTGGTGTGCTCAGGCGCCGGTGCCGCTGCCATCTCTTGTCTAGATATCATCTGCGCGCTTGGCGTCGATAAAAACAATATCATCGTATCAGACTCTCGCGGTATCATCAGCACCAGCCGTGAAAATCTAGACGAAACCAAACAGCGCTATGCTCGTGACATCACCGCAACGTCTATCGAAGAAGTCATGGACGGTGTCGATATGTTCTTGGGCTTATCAATGCCCGGTACCTTGACCGAAGATATGGTTCGCCGTATGGCAAAAGACCCAATCGTCTTTGCCCTTGCCAACCCAACCCCTGAAATCATGCCTGAGCTTGCGCATGCTGTCCGTCCTGACGTCATCATGGCGACTGGTCGCTCAGACTATCCAAACCAAGTAAACAACGCCCTTTGCTTCCCATACATCTTCCGCGGTGCTCTAGATGTAGGCGCAACCGCAGTCAACGAAGAGATGAAAATCGCTTGTGTAAAAGCAATCGCTGCTATGGCACATGTCGAATCCACCCCAACCAGCAACGTTAAAAACATCGAGCAGATGAAGAGCTTTGGCCGTGATTACTTAATTCCAGGCCCACTAGAGCCAAACCTCATCATCGAGATTGCCTCTGCCGTTGCCAAAGCCGCCATGGACTCAGGCGTTGCCACTTTGCCTATCGCTGACATGAACGCCTATCGTCAGAGCCTATCTGAGTTTGTCTATAACTCAGCGTTTGTGATGAAGCCTGTCTTTGCGCGTGCCAAAGCAGCACCAAAGCGTATCGTCTACTGTGAAGGTGAAGACAACAACGTCCTACTGGCAGTGCAAGTTGTGGTCGACGAAGCGCTTGCCCACCCTATCTTGGTCGGTCGCCCAGCTGTCATCGAAGACCATATCAAAAGACTCGGTCTGCGCTTAAAAGATGGTGAAAACATCACTATCGTCAATCAAGACGACGATCCACGCTACAAAGACTACTGGCAAGGATACTACGAGAAAAACAAACGCCGCGGCGTCAGTATCGAGCTTGCCCGCCGTGATGTGCGTCGCAAGACCACGCTAATTGGCTCGCTACTGGTAGACAATGGCGATGCAGATGGCATGATTTGTGGTACGTTTAGTCATTATCAATTGCACTTAGACTATGTGCAAAGTGTCATTGACAAAAAAGAAGGGGTTAGCGATTTTTATGCGATGAATGCGGTACTGATGCAAAATCGCAACATCTTTATCGCGGATACTTATATCCACGAAGACCCAACAGCAGAGCAATTGGCTGAGATGACCATCTTGGCCGTTGAGCAGCTACGTCGCTTCGGTATTACGCCTCGTGTCGCTCTCGTATCACACTCAAACTTCGGTACCTCAAACCGTGACAGCGCGGTGAAAATGCGCAAAGTCTATCAAATATTGACCGACATGAACGTCGATTTTGAATTTGAAGGTGAGATGCAAGGTGATGCGGCGTTGAACGAAAACATTCGCCTAGAAGACATGCCATCAAGCCCACTAAAAGGCGCGGCGAACCTGCTGATATTGCCAACGCTAGATGCCGCAAACATCGCCTTCAACTTACTAAAAACCGCGACAAATAGCGCTTCTATCGGCCCTATCTTGTTGGGTAGCAGTAAGCCTATCCATATCCTAACACCATCAGCAACCGCGCGCCGTGTGGTCAACATGACAGCACTTGCCGTGACAGAAGCTCAGGATTTGGAAAACGAAAACCAATAAAGGGCTGATGATGTTTGTCGCATCGACATCCCTTCACTCGTTACTTTAAAATTCAAATATTGTACCAACGTAAAGGACGCTAACCTCTATGGATAGCGCTCCTCTGTTATACTAAAGCCAGCCATCGCCATTTCAGTGCGATGGCTGGCTTTTTATTGTCATTGACTGATGGCACATATCAGTCCTAACTTGCGCGATAATACGAGGCTATCATGCAGATTTATCTTGTTGGCGGAGCCGTCCGCGACCAGCTACTAGGACGACCTATCAAGGACAAAGACTACGTCGTCGTGGGCGCGACAGTAGCACAGATGCTCAGTGCTGGGTTTGTACAAGTAGGCGCAGACTTTCCGGTGTTTTTGCATCCAAAAACGCATGAAGAGTATGCGCTAGCGCGTACTGAGCGCAAACAAGGCGTCGGTTATCAAGGCTTTAGTATCCATGCCAGCATCGATGTTACTTTGCAAGAAGACTTGCAGCGCCGTGATCTGACCATCAATGCAATGGCGATAGAAGTCACTAGCCTAACCGATGACACGCCGCTGACAGGCGAGGTGCTTGACTACTACGGTGGATTGGATGATCTTGCGAATAAGACCTTGCGTCATGTCTCACCTGCGTTTAGTGAAGACCCTTTACGGGTACTGCGTACCGCACGATTTTATGGGCGTTATTATGATTTGGGCTTTACCATCGCTGAGGAGACACTGGCATTGATGCGCCAACTGGTCCACTCAGGAGAGCTTGCTCACCTCAGTAGTGAGCGTATTTGGCAAGAATCGAGCCGCGCGATGATGCAACTCTCCCCGCATGTGTACTGGCAGCAATTGTTTGATATCGGTGCACTTACCGAGTATTTTGCGCCATTACATGGCGCTTGGAATAATACGCATATAAGAGAGACGGTGCAGACGGCACTATATTTTGCTGGTCAAATGCAGCTAAATTTATCACAGCGCTGGGCGCTACTGATGACGAGCCTGAGCGCTGATGTGTTTACAAATGCTCTCACAGACTCTAGCGTTGAGACTGCCTCTGCGACAAAAAATATCAACCAAATTGGCAACATGGTCAAAGTGCCCAAAGTACATACTCAATTTGCCAATTTATTTGTCCAGCAGCTCCCTACCCTAGCCGCTATCAATGAGCTGGATGCCACTGAAAGAATTGACCTCATACAAGCCTGCGGCGCTCATAAAGCACCTGAGAAGCTCTCACAGCTGTTGGTATGTAGTCATACTTTTCAGTTGGCAAAGCAGCATCGGCAAATGATGCTGGCTCTCAATAGTTTTCACGCGATTGGTATGGAAGACATCGAAGCCGGGCTTCGAGGGCCAGAAATTGGTGCAGCATTACGGCAAGCGCGCATAGATCATCTGGACACTTAGCAGCCCTCTTAAGTGAGGATAACCGAACCGTCAAAGTGCGTCCTGATATAACTCCTAAGATATAGTACTGCTACGACTTTACTCCTTTATACCAAAAATACAGATAGACTATGAATCAAGCCGTTATCCCTATTCAGTCGGCAACTGCCAACGCAGACGCGCCTGTCATGCTCGTTACTGGCAGCGCCAAACGTATCGGAGCTGCTATTATCAAAGCGGCGCATACTCAAGGCTACCGAGTCATTATCCACTGTCGTCACAGTGAGCAGCAAGCAAAGGCGCTCACTGCCGATCTCAATCGCCGCCGTCCTGATAGCGCGGCGATGATCGTCGCTGACTTAAAGCTGGTCAATGAGCCTAAGCGCCTAAACGACTTTGTAGCGAACATCATATCCTGTTTTGGTCAGTTGGATGTATTGGTGCATAACGCCTCGCGTTTTTATCCTACTCTCCTTGGTAGCATTAATACTCAGCAGTGGGACGAGCTGTTTTTGACCAATGCCAAAGCGCCGTTATTACTCAGTCAAGCATTCTTGCCTTATCTGCAAACTCAGCACGGCTGCATCATTAGTTTGCTAGACATCCATGCTCATGATAGGCCATTTAAAGGCTATAGCGCTTATAATATGGCAAAGGCAGCGCATCGTATGATGGTGCAGTCCTTGGCGCTTGAGATGGCACCTAGCGTACGGGTCAATGGTGTCGCGCCAGGCGTCAATATACTGCCCGACGCTGATAGTGATCAGGCTCTCAATGATGATGAACAAAAGAACATCCTCAGCTCTATACCGATGCAGCGTATTGGTCGCCCTGATGAGATAGCCCATAGCGTGCTGTATCTAGCACAGGCCAGCTATGTCACAGGCGAGATTATCACCATCGATGGTGGACGCGGTCTCACCCTAGCAGGTGGTAAGTATTAAAATTTAGTAAATAGTTATAATTGTGCTTATCTTTTACTTGAAAATTAAAAAAAATCAGGTATCATTATGCGTCTAACGTTAGGGCCCATAGCTCAGTTGGTTAGAGCAGAGGACTCATAATCCTTTGGTCGTAGGTTCAAGTCCTACTGGGCCCACCATATATTAAAACCCCTTACAGGCATTGACTTGTAAGGGGTTTTTATTGTCTAAAATTTATGTGACTGCATTGATGTAATTAATTTTTTGATACTATTTTGATACTTTGACCGTTGTAGTAATTAAAGTATGATGACTATTAACACTATTGAACCGCCCCGACTATGTCGGAGTCTGGTTTACTTGAGTCAGGCAGCCATGCCTGACAGGATTAAATTATCATAATACCGCTTTTCAAACTCAAAAGGCGACACATAACCAATTTTACTATGCAAACGTGTTTTATTAAACCAGTCCACCCACTCAAGGGTTGCCAGTTCAACATCGTTAACGCCAGTCCAGTTCTCTTTTAAATAATGAATCACCTCAGAATTATAAAGCCCATTGACCGTTTCAGCCAATGCGTTGTCATAAGAATCGCCTGTTGTACCAACAGAGGCAATGACGCCAGAATCCGTCATCCTAGAAGTATAGCGAATGGATAAGTACTGAACGCCGCGATCACTATGATGAATCACATCTTTTGGGTTGTTTCTGTCTGTTATCGCTTGATTCAACGCTGCCATCACCATATCGGTGTTCCTATGATTAGACACCTTCCAGCCAACAATACAGCGGGCAAGCACGTCAATGATGAAGGCGGTATATATCCAGCCACTCAATGTTTTAATGTAAGTAAAGTCAGCAACCCATAGCTGGTTAGAGCGATGGGCCGTGAAATCACGGTTGACTAAATCATCAGCGCGCTGTTGATCATCACGAGACTTAGTCGTTATCTTACCCATACCTCGCCAAATACCCTGCATGCCATGCTGACGCATTAACCGCTCTACAGTGCAGCGTGCAGCATGTATACCTTCGGATTTCAACTGTTGCCAGACTTTACAAGCACCGTATCGGCATTTGCTGTCCTGCCAGATGCGTTTAATCTCGCTGAGATAGTAGTCGTCATGCTGACTACGCTGTGAACGCTTTTCAGGACTTTCTTCTAGCTCTTTGGCACGATAGTATGTGGATGGAGCAATCGGTAATACTCTACAGATTAGCTCGACTCCATATTGTTGTTTATGATCGTCTATAAAATCAACCATTACTTGGGTGGACGGCCCTTCTTCGCCTGGGCTTCAAGTCCAGCAGCCTTACGTATAATCTCATTGGCTTGCTTTAATTCTCTATTCTCACGTTCAAGCGCTTTGATGTGCTCTTTGTCACTTTGAGCTTGCACATTTGCAGGAATGGTTTGATCGATGTGCTTCTTATGCCACGAGCGTAGAGTTTCAGGGGTGCAACCTATCTTTGGCGCTATGGCTTTGATGGCTGACCAGGTGGAGGGATAGTCGCTCGACGCTTCAATCAGCATGCGAACGGCGCGTTCTTTAATTTCAGGGGTATAGTTTCGTGTTTTCATTGTTGTATTCTCTTGGAGCGTTGAGTCTCCGACAATACCGGGGCGGTTCATCAGCGATATCATTGGCTATATTGATCTGTACTACAATCAGACTAGGATTCAAAAGAGTTTAGGCTATAAATCGCCAAGACAGGTATGGTTTGATTATTATCATCAAGCTGCGTAATTAAAATCTCCCAAGTTTAACTGTACGGATTTGACGGCAGGGGTCAGACTTAGGTATGAAATCACTTTTGTCAGATGGTATTGTTAATATTCGGGTTTGAGAGTTTCAATTAAAGAGAAACATCAAATTCTATAATCTCTTCAATAAATTTAGCTTCGATAGGTGATAAAGCGCGGTCTTTATGCCAAAAAAGATATACGGGTATATCAGCAATACCTTCGTTTGGCGGTAAACGTCTCAGCTTAGACTCTAGGTGCGTTGCAGCAATAAATTGATCTGGTAGCGCGCCGACTCCATAGCCAGTATAAATCAAACGGACCGCTTCATCTAAATTGTTGGTATAAGCACTAATGCGGCCAGTGATATCATGGTTTTCTTTAAATACCGTAATTGGCGAAAGAACATCCCCAATATCTTCACTACTAAAAGCGATATAATCCTCTGTCAACAAATCATCAAAACTCAAATCAGGCACTGAAAACAGAGGATGATGATAGCCGCAGTATAGGTAATACCGCTGAGTAAATAATAATTGCTGATTAAGGATTTCTGGGATATGTCGGGCTAAGCAGATACCCACAGCAGGAGTCTTTTGTTTAAGGTTATTTAAAATATCCATACTTGATTTTACTGTTAAATCTAAAGTGATATTTGGATATTTTTTTTTGAAATATACTAAAAAATCATTGTATTTTGGATTATGCAGTCGACTGGCAACCAGCAATTTAATCTCGCCTTCTAAGAGATGCGAATTGCTACCCTTCATAGCCTCAATTGAGGTTATTTCTGTAAATATCGTTTGGGCAACTTGAAGACAGTAATGACCGATAGGGGTAAGCTCTAACGGTTTGGTATTACGAATGACCAGCTGACTTTCGAGCTGCTCTTCAAGCTTTTTGAGGTTTTGACTGACCGCTGATTGGGTAATGTTTAAGCGATTTGCAGCCGTACTAATACTTCCTTCTTCATATATAACAATTAATACATGAAGCAATGTCCAATTCAAGCTATCGGCTAATTTCTGTTGTAGCATGGTAGTTTCAGCACTTATATTCTAGATATATTGATAACCAATCAACATGAAAGGCCTACCAAAAATACAGAGGATTTAGTTTTTGTGCTACTTATCCAGCCTGTGAATGTTTAGCGTACCTTTCATTATTGTCCTTAGTCATAATACAATATACCTAGAGATAACGGGACTGTATAAACGCTTATTTATTATATAGCTTAAAATTTACGAACTCATTCATCCCATAAGGACCAAGCTCGCGGCCAAAACCTGATCGCTTAACACCACCAAAAGGCATTTCAGCTGCTGTGCCCGGTGCTTGATTGAACGTCACCATACCAACATCCAGCCGCTCGGCGATAGCTTGTCCACGTGCCATATCTTGCGTATGAATACATGCTCCTAGACCGAATGGCGTATCGTTAGCAAGCCTTATAGCTTCCTCAATATCAAGCGCTTTATATACGACAGCTACGGGTCCAAACAGCTCATCATGATAGGCTTGCATACCTGGGGTTACGTCAGCTAATAGCGCAGGTTTAAACCATGCCCCCGATTTTGCTATCTGTCCACCAGCTACTAGCACTGTAGCACCTTGAGTTATGGTATTATTGTATTGTGCTTGAATAGTCTCTAAAGCTTGGCTCGAGGATAATGGTCCTAAAAAAGTCTCTTTGCATAAAGGGTCAGCAGGCTCTAAAGACTCAACTCTACGAGTTAGTTTTTCTACAAATTCCTCATAAATATCTGCTTGTAAAATAATACGTTTTGCCGCGTTACATGCTTGACCAGCATTACCAAATCTACCGATGAATGCACAGGTTACTGCTTGATCGATATCTGCATCTGCTAAGACTATAAATGGGTCCGAACCCCCTAATTCGAGTACTACCTTCTTCAGTGCCGCACCTGCTGTCCGTGCAACAGCCGCACCCGCCCGCTCCGATCCTGTTAAGGAAACTCCTTGAATACGCTTGTCATTAATGATGGATGTAACTTGGTCATTATTTGCAAAAATATTATTATAAACACCTTTAGGTAAGCCTGCTTGTGCCAATATAGTAGTAATAGCTACAGCAGACTGTGGGCATGAGGGCGCATGCTTCAATACCATCGCATTACCTAGCATCAAGTTAGGTGCAATAAATCGTGCTACCTGATAATGAGGATAATTCCATGGCATGATACCCAATAATACGCCGATAGGTTCTTTTTTTACTACGGCGTTTTGAGTATTAGGCAAATCTACTGTCGTTAAAAACTGCTCACCATACTTGGCATAATAGCGAAATATTTCACTGACCAATCCAAGCTCTCCTTCACCTTGCGCCACAGGCTTACCCATTTCGCGTGCCATAATTATCGCTAAGGCTTCTCGTTGCTTGTCATACAGATCAGCAATATTATTTAATATTCGTACACGCGAGTTGATGTCACTTGTGCGCCACGCCTGATAAGCATCATTTGATTCGGTAATGATAGCTTGTATTTCGTAATCAGAATGATTGGTATATTGCTTTTCTATCTCGCCAGTCGCCGGATTCGTTACTTGATATCTTGTCATAATACTTCCTTGTTATAAATAATTATTAGCATAAGATATGAATTAGATTAACAGCTATGGCGTTAGCTCATCAGGATCAGTAATCACGTGCAACAATACCGTCTTACGTTCTTTTGTGACGACATGCATCGCCTCAGTGACACTAGCTTTAATGTCCTTATTACTAGTAATTCTTATGCCATATGCCCCAAAGGCGTTAGCGAGTGCTGCAAAGTCAGGGTTTTGTAGCTGCGTACCAGACACCCGATCGGGATAATGTGCTTCTTGATGCTGACGGATAGTGCCAAACTGTTGATTGTCCATCAAAATAATTAAAACAGGGGCATCATACCGAATGGATGTTGATAATTCTGCTTCATTCATCATAAATTCGCCATCACCAGTGACCACAATCGATAGGCGTTCTGGCGACTCTAATGCCGCAACAATACCTGACGGCAAGCTATAGCCCATCGCGCCATTTCTAGTACTGAGCTGACTTGGGAAAGTATGCGTAGGCAGATAACGCTGCGCCCATAAGCAATGATTACCAGCACCAAAACTATATACGGCATCTTTAGGTAACTGCTCAGTGACCTGTTGGATTACTTGCGTCATACTGGCATAATTTTGGTTAGTAGCTACATCAGTGACATAATGACTTTCTGTTGCTTTTTCTGGAAAAGCACAATCCTTTCTTTGTTGTTCATGACAATAATGAAACCAAGTTTCACGAGACACTGAATTGACCAGCGATACTTGACTCATCGCTTTAACAAAGCTAATAGGGCTAGCGACAATATGCTCAGTAACTGAACCACTATGACCGCGTAAACTGGTATCTAGATTGACAATATAGTTGGGTTTATCAAAAGACTGACGTAATTTATAGCCATCACTAGCGACATCACCTAACACAGTACCTATCGTTAGCAGTACATCAGCCGTTTCGATAAGAGCGGCACAATCATCTGAGCGCCCGTAACCTAGATAACCTGCGTGGGCAAGAGAATCAAAAGCCACCCTGTCTGAGGCCCGCCAATCATGAATAACAGGAATAAAATTGTCTTCGGCAAACTTCGTTAGCTGCACAGAAGCCTCTGTCGTCCAATTTTGTCCTCCTGCAAAAATCAGTGGCTTTTCAGCAGTCGATAAGGCATTTAGTATTACATTAAGATTGTCATTGCATACAGAGCCTTCAGCAACAGGTATCACTGGATGCAATTGCCCATGAAACTCCTGCTGAATAATGTCTTCAGGCAGTCCTACCACGACAGGACCTGGTCGCCCTTCTAAAGCTGCATGAAATGCTTTTGCCACAATTTCAGATGCTCTTGACACTTCATCTAATATGAATACACGCTTACACTGACTAGAGAACCACTGCTTAGGGTCAAATTCTTGAAACGACTCACGGTCTCTATCAGCAATAGGAATAAGTCCAATGAATAATATAAGTGGCACCCCATCCTGCCATGCAGTATGGATACCAGTGTAAGCTTGCGCCGCTCCTGGTCCACGGGTCACCATGGCAATACCTGGCTGACCCGTAAATTTACCATGAGCATCCGCCATATAGGTACAAGCGGCTTCGTGACGACATACAACTGTTTGGATATCAGCCTCATATAAACCATCTAAGACCGAAAGATAACTCTCACCAGGAACGACATAGGTGCGACTGACTCCGTGTAATTGCAGACTATCTACGATCGCTTGACCACCATGGATTATATTATTCATTACTAGTCCCTTAATTTTTTTATATTAACAAAAGTCTTTATTCTTTATCAGTATCTAAATAGCTTACTCAGCAGCAATAACCGTAATCTCTACCAATAGGTCAGGATGTGCCAACACTGACTCACCGCAAGCTCGAGCAGGTGGTTGCGTGTCCGCAAACCACTTATCCCACACCTCGTTCATCGCTTCAAAGTCTGACATGCTTTTTAGCCAAACGGTTGCCGTCAGGATTTTTGATTTATCACTACCTACCTCTTCTAATAAACCTTGAACTTTATTTAGACAGCTTAACGTTTGGGCAGCCACATCTTCATCGATGCCACCAACTTGACCTGATAAATATATCGTCTGATTATGAGTAACGATTTGGCTCATACGTTGATTACTATGAAGTTTCTTCATGTTCCTTCATCCTTATGTTTTTAAAAAATAATGGTTAAAAAAATATGTATTAAGTGTTAGAAAATCGTTGAGCATTAAAAGGTTTAATATCCACTGCTGTAGGCTTGTTATGTAATAACTCTTCTATAATACGTCCAGTGATAGGTCCTAAAGTAAAGCCTTGGTGACCATGTCCAAAGGCAAACCATAAATTATTATGTTTGCCAGCGGCTCCGATAACCGGCTTCATATCAGGCATGCACGGTCGTGAGCCTGCCCACGCCTCTGTCTCTACTCGTTGATTCAAAGGCAAAACAGCTTGCGCAAAACTCAACACAGCGTTCAATTGATCAAAATTCTTTGGTGCGTCCATGGTCGTCATCTCAGCACCGGTAGTAATACGAATACCCTGCTGCATTGGTCCCATGACAAAGCCTTTATCCATATCTACCAGACTGTGGTGAATCGTGTTTTGTGGAGTCGTCTCAAAATGCTGATGATAGCCGCGCATAGGAAATAAAGGCAAATCATATCCCAAAGGCTTTATCAATTGATTAGACCAGGGGCCTGCCGCAATAACAACGTCATCACTATAAAAAGTCTCATGATCCGTCATCACTTGCCAGCCATCACCATCTAATCGTATTTCTTTAACCGTAGACTCACCTATTGTTCCATTCATGCTTTGAAAGCTTTTTGCATAGGCTTTTACCAAGGCTCCGGGGTTTGATACCTGCCAAGAGTTAGACCAATGAATAGCACCGATAAAGACATCGAAATTACCATTGGGTTCTAATTCTTTTAATTGCGCAATAGATAAAACTTTGTGCTCGATACCTTGTTGCTGTGCACTTTCAGCACCCACAATTGCTGCTTTAAGTTTATCCTCGTCTCGATGCATCTCAATCCAACCATCCCGTCTGATCAAATCCTCAGCACCCGCTGCCGTAATCATCTCTTCATGTTCGTTCGTACAATGCTCAATCAGAGTATTCCACTCTTTTTCTATTTGCTGAACAGCAGATGGCGCAGAAAACTGCCAATACTTTAATAATGCCTGATGATAACGGAAGACAGCAGGCCAGCGGTAGCGTATATCCGTATTCTGATTCGGTAATACTCTGAGCAATTCTGCAAGATGCCTTGGAAAAGGATGAACATGAATAGCTTCTCGCTGAATCAATCCGGCATTACCATAAGATGTTTCTGACCCCGGTGGCTTTTTATCCAATAACAAAACCTGAGAGTTATGCTTTTGAAGGTGCCAAGCAATGGATGTCCCCACCATACCAGCACCAATAACAATCACTCCATATCGCATACCATACCCCTTTGTTTTTGCTTTGCTTTTTGTTATAGCTTTGGTCGTTCAGCCATAAATATTTGACCTTTGAAAGTCTTATATAGGGCACAGAGCAGTACATACATACCAAGAATGCCTAAAGCTGGATACAAGGTGCCTACTAATGTGCTGAATGGGAATAGTGAAGCAAGCAGAGAGAGCACAACGACCACAATAGTTAAAATACGAAACTTCGACGTTTCCGTATCTGAATCAAAGAAGCGGATCACAAAGCCATAAAGATTAGAAACCGCCGTTGTAAATACAGCAACCACAAGCACGATGCTAAATAAAAACCCAGTAGTCGGACCAATACCACGCGCTATTTCTAAGAACGGAAGCTCATAGCTCATCACATTTTCAAGATCAGATAAGAGCGCCATAATAATCAATAACAAACAAATACCTAAGGTCATTCCACCGATTATGCCCGCCATTCTAACTGTCTTTAAGTTTGGCTCTTTATTGCCAATTGAGGCAAAAGTGGATACGCCTGGAATGACATTGTATGACACATAAACTATCGCTGATGTCCACCAAAAAGTAGTGGCTGTATCGGGCTTAAGCGTTTGAATAGTAGCGTCCACAGTTGCTAGTTGATCGGCGTGCGTAGTGAAGGTAATGACAGAGATAACAACGACGGCCAAAATCATTAAGGGAGATATGATTCCTAACGCCCTAACAGAGGAGGTAAAACCAAAAATTACAGTAGATAGTGTCATTAAGGCGATAATTATTTTGCCAGCAACGGATGGTAGACCCCAGTACTGATGGATAGCTGCACCACCACCTGAAAACATGATACTAATGACGCCAAACATGAAAAATAAAAGAATATAATCAGCAAAAAAACCTATTTTTTTGCCACATATATAATTGAGAACCACACGATGGCTATTGGTTTCAAGCTGATGACCCAATTCCATAAACACTGTACCGTACCATGCCAACATAATCATAGTAATGACAGCTCCCAACATTCCGATAAAGCCATAGCCTGCAAAGAACTGCAGCACTTCTTGTCCACTGGCATAGCCTGCACCAATGACTGCACCAACATACACACCGGCATAGCTGATCGCTTTGATAATTGAAACACTCATATTAAACATCCCTGTTGTTGTGAGTTAATCGAGCAATTACCCTAATAAATCCTTTATGTGGGTAGTGATTAAAAAATTACTTTTGTTTGATAATTATTATTTTTCTGAGGTAAAGCCAGATAAAAAAGCTTGTAGGTTCTCATTGAGCTTTTCTATGCAATATCCTCCTTCAACCAGCACGATAATGGGTTTATTTAACGCTTTAAGTTTTTGTGCGAGGGTTTTAAAGCCTTCCGTACTAACGTGACACTTGGCTTGTGGATCGTCTTTATAGACATCAAATCCTAAGACATGAACGATGACATCTGGGTCAAATATTTTTAAGGACTCGATTGAGCGATCGACATAATGAAAAAATCCAGCTTCATTGGTACCGTGCGGCATCGGAAAATTGATGTTATAGCCATAGCCTTCGCCCTCACCTCTCTCGTGCTCATGACCAGCGACTACAGGGTAAAAGTTGATGGGACTACCGTGTACAGAGGTGTATAGCACATCTTTACGGTCATAGAATATTTCTTGAATACCTTGACCATGGTGCATATCCGTATCTATGATGGCGATCTTTTGAAATTTTTGACGGAGGTGCTGAGCAATGATGGCCGCATTATTTAAATAACAAAAGCCACCTGCGGCGTTTTTACGAGCATGATGGCCTGCAGGTCTGGTCAGACATATTTGTACATTATTTTGATTATTGTTTTGACTGTCTTCATCGTTTAATAAAGTGTCAGCAGCACTGAGTGCCGTTTGAGCTGACCAATAAATAGAAATCCATGAATGCTTACCAATGGGAGCACTTCCATCGGCTTGATACTTAGCTGCTTTTGCTAAGATACCAAGACCGGGGTTATTATTTTGAATATAAACGGTCGTCTGAACTTCCTCGCCCATTTCCTCGTCTACTGCCATCCATTCATCATAGCCATGCTTTAAGAAATCAACATAATCCAAATCATGCACGGCTAAAATCGGCGCTATTCCGATATCTTTAGCAGTCGTTACTGCCAAGCCTAACTCTTTTGGCGCCTTTAAAAGCTCAATCAATCGCTCAGGCTTTTCTTGAGGCTCGCGCATTTGCCCACGCGAAAAGTAAGTCTTTGGATGATGAAGTTTTTGATTTTCATGACTATAAATTTTCATGCTATACATTCCTTTGTTTCTAAAAACTTATTTTTTCGATTGATAAACCTGTTATCTTTCTATCAAAATCCTTGATATCTATTAAAAGCTTTAAGAATTCATATTAAAAATTCTAATATCTCTATCATGATTATCTCGATCTATCTTATTGTCAGCGGCACGAAACCTTATACTTACTAACATTGATTTAATATATGTTGCTGCAAAGCGACAGTCAAACGTTATAAATTAATAGCTAATATAAGTATTGCTAATACCCAATAAATCAGTATTTGTTAAGTCTATTTAAGAAATAAAATTGAAATCATTAGACCTTTTGCAAAAGTCATAGGTTTAGCTCGAAATTAATGATACCAGCAAACAGCTTCATTCTAAGATCATAGCGCTGACGACGGTTGCGATATTTATGAGCCACGATTTTAAACAACTTGATTAAGCCTATTTTGTGCTCAACCACAATACGGAACTTTGCTAGATAGTGATTGGCCTGTTTGCATATCTCCAATAACTGACCACCACGAGGTTTCTTAAATGGTGTGAAAGTTTGGTTATGTAGCTTTGCTAACCCTTGATAACCACTGTCTGCTAGATAGTTAGTATTCTCAGGTAACCAATCAGGACAAGTATCTTTATACAGCTTAAAATCGTGGATTGACCCTTTACAGGTTTGCACATCAAGTATCAAGCCGGTTTGCCAATGGACGATAACCTGCGCTTTTAAGGTGTGTTGTTTTTTCTTGCCGCTGTAGTAGTCGCTTTGGTTTTTTTTGGACGCTCAATTGGGGTTTCGGTGGCGTCGACAATGACGACTGACCAATTGATGTCCTCATCGACACGACTGGGCAGCTTTTTAGGCAATTCAAACTTGCCAGAGTCAATCAGTGTGTCTTCTACTTTACGAATGATACGGCTAGCAGAAGACTCATGAATACCAAAGTCCATACTGATATGATAAAGCGTGCGGTATTCACGCCAATAAGTCAGGGCTAGTAGTATCTGCTCCTTAAGACTGAGCACACTTGGTCTACCTGATTTGGTCTTAGATGCTTCATGCTTTTGCATGGCCTCAAGCATGTCATAAAAGGTGGCTTTATGAATGCCAGTGTAGCGTTTAAAACCAGCGTCACTTTGTTTGAGTAGCTTATCTATGTTTGGCATGGTTCCTAAAAAGTTATGAGTGTTTCAGTTATTGTAAAATTCTCTGCTACTTTTGCAAGAGGTCTATTCTACGAATAGTGCAAACAAACCCTAATCCCAATTCTTAAAACAAAATGCGTGATTGTGATGGATAATGCCAGATTTCATACGAGCAAGCGTATTCAAAAGCTACTGAATAGACATGGTCATCGTATTCTATGGCTGCCACCGTACAGCCCTGATCTAAACCCTATCGAAAAGAAATGGGCTCAAGTGAAGTTTCTACGCCAAGGCTGGATGGAAAATGACTTATCCAAATTGTTTTATGATGTTTGTCCTAACCATAACAATTTTATTTTGAACTGACTATATTTGTTCAAGTTACTATTAAAGGTAATTGCTCGGTACTATTCTATTTATTGATTAAGAGATATTGATGTTAAAAAGAATTGAATACTCATTAGAAAAAACCCTCTTCAACAGTCGCTGGATATTGCCCCCTTTTTACTTAGGTTTGGTTTTAGGTATCATTCTGCTGTTTATAAAGTTTGCACAAAAGCTGGTCTATATGTTTACCAGCGTCATCGCCGCTTCCGTATCAGATGTGATCGTCGATATTCTCGTATTAGTTGATATCGCCTTAGTCGCCAGTTTGCTACTGATTATTATCTTTAGTGGCTATAAAATCTTTGTCTCCAAGATAGATATAGGAGAGCACCACGACCGTCCAAGCTGAATGGAAAAGGTAGACTTTTCAGGGCTTAAGCTTAAAGTTATCGGCGCTATCGTTGCCATCTCTGCCATCGACCTTTTAAAATCATTTATGGATATTTCGGGCAATATGACCGAGCTTGACGAGGATAAGCTCATGTGGAAAGTTATTATTCATATGACTTTTGTGCTATCAGGTCTGCTATTTGCCCTTATGGATAAAATCGTTGGCGATACCAAAAAACATTGAGAAATATTAAGGTACATAGCTATTAGCAAGTTTCCTAACAGCTGCTTCTCATTTTTACTCTAGGGTAGTCCAAGATAAAAACGTTATTCTTATAGGGGCTGTCCTAGATAAGCAAAATTATTTAGGACAGCCCCAAAAATTAATAGCAATAGCGCCTGCTTGTTTACTCCTTGCCGCGTGCGCTGGCAACCCATTTACGAGTAGCAACAACAGTGCTGTGATGACTAATCCTAACGCTACGGTCTACAACTGTGAAAATGACGGTCAAATTAGCACAGCTTATGCCAACAATGGCGGTGCTGTCGATCTAAACATCACTCTACCAGAGATCGGATTAAGCAATCAAAAAATGATCTTAACGCAAGCAGTGTCAGGTTCTGGAGCGCGCTACGTTAACAATGACAACTCTAACTACAACTATGAGTGGCAGAGCAAAGCCGATTATGGTGTCATGTCTATCCAATCAGTGGATGGCCGCGAGTACAGCGTAAATTGCCAAGCTTAAATAGCTGATGTTTTTAGTACAAGACACATTCTTATGATACAAAAGAGCCAGTCACATAACGACTGGCTTTTTTTTGATCTATAAACTTCAAAATGATTAGTCTAAAAACGATTAGTCTAAAAAAAAGACTTATCAAACGTCTCTTTTAAACTCTTTGGCTCACGGCGCTTGACGTTGTTGAGTTTATGGCGAGTCTCGGAGGCGACTTGATAGGCCTTGAGACGCGACTGTTGTAAGTTTCCGATAGGACGGTTCTCTTCAAGACAGCGAAATGGGGTAAAGGATAGATTCTCCATAATTTCAAAATTACCGTCATCTGGTACGTCTTGGCAAGGAAGAGTTAAACGCGCTACGGTGACAAAGGACGTATCCGACTCTTGCCACTGCGTCGTAATCTCTTCAATCGGCTGCTTTTTGAGATTACGGCATAGCTGAATCTGGATATCAAACTGATAATCATGTTCGCGTATCTCTTCGACGATAAGCGGTCGCAGCGCCTCTTCGCGGGCGTCGACATCGACATCACGGCGCGTGACTTTTTTGACAGAAGCGGCTGTTGGCGTTGCCCGTATCTTTGCCATATAATCACCATGACGCACCACACCTTGCGAATGAAAGTCGTATAACAAGGTGTTTTTTGGTTCAATCCTCGTAAAGCCGCCGATAGCTTTAAAGGTTTTAATCGACTCTTTGGTTGGTAATCTTGAGCCGTAATTGGTCAGCCAGTTAAACGCCAACTGCGCTTTACCGATCGCGCCCTTCTCCGTGTATTTAGGTAATTCCAAAAACAGTTTTGAGAGATAGGTATACTCCTCAATTCTATTGCAAAAGAACACCGGATGATTGATAAAGTTATAATCAAAGGTCGTACTGTCCTCCTCCCCGGGAGCTAGCTTCTTACCCGGCACGTCAAAGACTTTAATCGCGAGACCCTGAGCAAAGCCCAACTTACGATCAGCGAATACTCGAGATGAACCGTTGGATAAACGAATCACCGCATCATGAATGCCCGCTTTAGCATACAAACCTTGTGCGTACTCTTTGGGAATATCATCTAATATCTCAAACTTGGCTTTTAGTGCGCAGTACCCCTTGGCATGGGCATCACGCGTGTGATAATCGATATTGCTGGCTTTATCACTACGCGAAATATAGCTTTTGATATCGTCGGTAATAGTACGAATGTTTTTTTCGTCCTCAGCACTTAATTCGATATATTTTGGATCGTAGGGGACGTATTTGGGTTTAAATAATTTTTTTAGCATTATATTTCCTAATTTTATTCATGATTATTATTGTTAAGTGGTGACTATTACAAATGGTACTGAGAGTTAAGACAGCTCGCTAATCCATTTTAGCGCCGATAAACTCGGAATAAAAAAGTATTCGCCGCCGTGCAAGGTATTAAAGGTTTCAATACCATGGTAGCGTTTGCGAATTGGATCAGCCGGAACAGTAAAGGTATCTGCATCGCTGTCTTTATCACTTCCTCCTTTATCACCAGAGTGCAAACCAACCATAGGATCTTTTTCTTCGCCTAAGCTCATAAAGTTGCCATCGTTGATCCACTGTGATTGCAAGAACTCAACCGTCTCCATGGCATGAGCATTAATACCAATAAAAAACAGACCGCGATCTTTGCCATCGTCCTCTATTACATTGGGTGGCACAACTTCACCAAAGCCCACGCTACGTCTAACGATACGGTGAATACGCACATCGGATAAAATAAAATCTTCGCTATCGCGTGGGTTCATACGCCTGATATGCGCGCCAAACGGACACTTTTTACCGTAAGGATCGTCTTTATAACCAAAGTCGTTATTGCGGCTAGGATCATCGCCAAGCGCTTTATCATCATGATCGGGAGACAAAACGAGCGGCGCGCCTGAACGCCAGCGTCCCCACATTTTTGCACCTAGCAGCTCCGCCTCTTCCTCGCTGTCGGTATTATCTTTGCGGTATTTATTAAAAGTAGCAACATGGCTATGATAAGCACGTAACACCATAAACGAGCCGTTCTTGCCTAAGACTTCAGGCTGCGGCATAGGCGCAACCAGCCCTGCCTCCCCTTCGTAACCGAGCACAAACTCCCCTGCGGCAATAGGATCGCCGTCATGGTTCGAAGGCGTCTGAATACCACTGCCTTGAATCTCAGGGTTACTGATACCATCACGATAACCAAAGACGTTTTTGACGTTGTCATTTGAACCAAAGTCCTGCTCGATTAGGATTTCTACATTACCATTAGCAGGATTGTCCACATCGATATGATCGGTAAGATTATCTCGAAGCTCATCAAGTTTGGCCTGCCATTTATCTTTGGTATCAGCGATAATAGCCGCGCCCACATGGATATCACCCTTATCCCCAAAAGGTGCCATCCAATTCTCAGGGGCATTAACATCAAAATCGCGCAACTGCTCAGCACGCGCTGCCATACCTGCTTTAAAAGACTCAGGAAAGCTATCAAGTGATGACTGCGGTACACCTAACGCTTGTAGACCCTCGTAAGTCATGACGATAGACAGCGTGGCTTGCATGTCTTTGTGCCAGTCTTCACTACCGGTTACATGAGGCAACACCTGCGCCAGCATTTGTTTGCCAACGTCAGCATTATTGATTTTTAGTGCTACTACCGTGCCAAAATATGGGGCGGGACGCTCACGTAGGACGATGGATTGAATGTCTTTTAGCTGCATGGTGACGAGATTGGGGTTAAAGACCCCGCGTGCCCTACGAGCCATCATCTCAATACCGTCACCGACTTCATCTTTCACGCCTTTAAGCCACGTCTCAAAATCACTGTTTTCGATGCGATTGCCAAACTCATCTTTTAAGTCTTGCAACTTATCGGTCAATCCCGTTAAAGGTTTGTTATCATCATTACTCATACATCGCCCTATTCATTTTTTATCGTTATTAAAGTATGACCGTATCAAAGCCCTGAAATTTATGCGCTTAGAAATACAATGTCTAAAAAATTAGCTTGTTTGCGCTTCATCTAAAGCTTTATTGATGCCTTTAACAATACGCTCATGACGGCGAATATCTTGTACCGTCAGATGCGGGACGCCTACGTACCAGCCTGCAGCGGTAATCTGATGATCAAGAATAAACTGCTTGACACTTGGGTCTTTGATACCCGGCCAGCCCTCGACATTGCCGAATAAAATATCCATGAGTTCAGGAATTTTGGTGGCGAAATCATCAATATAAGGATCCCAGTCACCGTCATAAGCGGTGCAAAAAAGCACTCTTGTATCATTATCTAAAAAGACGAAGCGTAAATCGTGCAAAGTGCCTACCCTTGTCGCCCCTTTTAGATTGCCCCCTGCTATTTTTAGAATCTCTTTGAGACGGGCAGCACCGCCGTCTTTTAGCGGTGCGATAACGGTAAGCTCGGATACTTTGCCTGACTTTAGACCTTTCTCGCCGGCGCTAGAGGTTGAGTGATCATAACCATCATTGCCGCCCTCTTTTAAATTCGCCACTAACAGATCTGCCCGCAGTTTAAAGGCATCCATAGACTCAGTGATTTTATCTTTGAGATCTTCTGAATTATCGATAATGCGCTCTTTATTATTGTTTTTACTCATAAGTTTTTCCTATATGATTGCTGTTGAGCTATTACCATAGCAGAAACGGTAAAAGGCTCAAGTAATAGCGGACTAATCACACAAAACAAAACATAGGTTTAACAATAACGTTTTAAATTGCAGCAGTGTTACAAAGATAGACGGCGCACTTACCGGCGCAATAAATTTTGGTCGTACTTATTAAGTCTTTAAAAGCATGACTGTTTTTGTAATCGTTATTAAATACTAAAAAAGCTTGACTACTCTAGGTAACCAAGCTTTGAAATCATACTTCGAGTTTTTATAATTATTTAGGGGCTGTAGTAGATAAGCACTATGCTAGACTACTTTTATGAAGATAAACCGTTGTAAACTAAGTAAAAAAGTACAGCGAAGGCTGTTAGAATTTTTCACAGCTGAAGTGACTGCTAGAACAGCCGCAGATTTGCTTGATATTCAGCCTAATACTGCTGCACTTTTTTATCATAAAATAAGACTTGTGATAGATTACCATCTCTCATTAGAAGCTGATGAGCTTTTTGATGGTGAGGTCGAATGAGATGAAAGTTACTTTGGCGGTGTAGGCAGAGGCAAAAGAGGTCGCGGGGCTGCTGGTAAAACCGCTGTATTTGGGACTCTAAAACGAAACGGTAAGGTTTATACCATTGTCGTAGCAGACACCAAGAAGACCACGCTAATGCCTGTTATCAAGCGTAACATCAAGCCTGACAGCTTTGTTTATACGGATAGCTATCGAAGTTACAATGCAATGGATGTGAGCGAGTTTAAACATTCCAGAGTCAATCATTCTAAAGAGTTTACTTTCGGTAAAAACAATCACATCAATGGTATTGAGAACTTCTGGAATCAGTCTAAACGAACTCTCAGAAAGTATAATGGAATCGATAAGAAGAACTTCTATTTGTTTTTAAAAGAGTGTGAGTTTAGATTCAACTATGGCTCACCATCTAATCAGCTGAAAACCTTGAGAAAATGGTGTGATATTTAATCCTTATCTACTACAGCCCCATTATCTATTAGTCATCATGAGTTAACCGTTGTTGCTTAGCCATTTGGGCGACTCACTGTCATAATATTCTTGCTTCCAGACGGGAATATCGGCTTTGATGGTATCGAGGATCCAGCGGCAAGCATCAAACGCCGGATAGCGGTGGGCGGAGATCACACCGATCCAAACGGCAATATCGCCAATCTCTAATGCGCCGATACGGTGAATGGCAACCGCAGCGGTAATCTCAAATTTTTCTTTAGCCTCATCCATGATTTGCCGACCTTGGTTAATCGCCAAATCCTCATAGCCGTAGTAAGTCAAACGCTCGACACAGCTGGCATTATTATGATTGCGCACGCGACCTTCAAAACAAGCAAAAGCACCGCAGCTGTCGTCATCGAGCATGGCTCTAAGGCGCGTCTCGTCAATAGCTTCATCTAATAGCGCAAAACCATCACGCTCAGCGATAGCATAAGCGTCATCAGCACTGCGCTTGATTTGCATCGATTGGCTATGTACGTCTTCTTTATCGCCAATTTTTATTTCGTTGTTTTTATTCTCACCAGTCATTGATATGCTCAGATTATGAATCGGTTCTAGGTTAGTTCGACTATTTTGAGTTGTGTTATTTTTGCTAGGCTAGAGTTGTAGTCTACGACAGATAATTAGCGACTAGCCGCCTGCCACAGGGGTAATAAACACCACACTATCGCCATCATTAATCGGGTCATCCCATTTGGCAAAGTAATCATTTACCGCCACACGCAGATCGGCTTGCGGACGGCTGAAGTGATGCTTATCGCGAAGCTGCTCATATAGCTGAGCTAGTGAAGTATCAGGGGCAAGCGTGACTTGCTCTTGCTGACAATTGGCTTCGTCCGCAAGATTGGCAAAATACAGTACATTGATGTTCATCAAATCATTTGTATTGTCAGTCATCTTACTACTCCTATAGAGCGGCGCTGCATGGAAAAGTGCGGCGTTGCTTAAAATCGTTTATTCGCTAAAATTATTTTTGATAAAACATCACACTTAGACTATGTTACTTGATGGTTATAATCTGACTTGCCACCGGTCTTAGTCATGAGTTTGACTCCATCAATCACGATGTCATGCGACAGCGCTTTGGTCATGTCATAGATGGTCAGGCAAGCCACGCTAACAGCGGTCAGCGCTTCCATCTCCACTCCAGTTTTGTGAGTGACTTTCACCGTTGCATTGACCATGATGCTATTTAAGCTGTCGTCATACTCGAAACTTAAGCCAATCTTATCTAGCGGCAATGGATGACAAAGCGGAATCAAATCATGAGTACGCTTGGCTGCCATAATACCTGCGATATGGGCAGTTTGGGTGATACTGCCTTTTTTTGTCATGCCATCAGCGGCTTTTATTTGACCATAGATGTCCGCTGGAAAACACACCTGACCAACAGCATGCGCTTCTCTAGTAGTAGCTGTTTTGTGGCCCACATCGACCATATGAATCTCACCATCGCTGTCTAAATGCGATAGGGTAGCGTGCGAGTGGTTTGCAGTATTAGTCGGAGTATTTTTATAGTCAGAAGATATAGACATGTATTTTTCTTAACTCATTAAAGGTTACTTATATTAGACCTCTTGCAAAAGTACCGTTTTATTAACCTTCGTTAACGAAGTATCAAGGGCTAGCAATGACTTATGCAAGAGATCTATTTTATAAGTCTCAAAACGCTAGTCGTGACCTGGATTGGCGCGCATAAAGTGCGCAACAAAGTTACAAGGACGGGTACGGTTATCGAACTGCTCTTTTAAGATATCATTCCAGCCGGTACGGCAAGCACCGGTCGAACCCGGCAGGCAGAAGATGCCTGTGCCATTGGCCATACCAGCGATAGCGCGCGACTGAATGGTTGACATACCGATATCATCTTTGGAGAGCAAACGGAACATCTCGCCAAAACCGTCAATCGACTTGTCAAACAATACGCTGACCGCTTCTGGCATACTATCACGGATAAAAAACCCAGTGCCGCCTGTGGTGATTACTGCATGCACATTAGGATCAGCAATCCAGCCACTAATGACCGCACGAATTTGATAAATATCATCAGTAATCAGCTGACGATCAGCTAAGTGGTGACCCGCCTCAACTAAGCTATCGGCTAAGTACTGCCCTGAGCTATCCTCCTCAAGCGTACGACTGTCAGAGACACAAAGCACAGCAATATTCAGCGGGGTAAATTCTGCAGCAGGCTTAGACATAGATATTCCTAATTCTAATTATTTGATAAGTTTAAATATTTTATTTTTACGGTTTGACAGTTTGCCGTTTTACTATGAGAGCTCCATCTACATACTCTAACCACCGATAATCGATAAGTTATGCATCATGCCGCTATTAGACTCATGCAGATGGTGATGCTCAGGCTTAATTGGCATAAAGCTATGCAAGGTGTTGACTAGACCTTGCACATCGTCGTTTTTTAGATAATCTCGAATATCGTAATTACCTTCATCAAATAGACACAGATGCACTTTGCCTTGGCTACTCACGCGAAGACGATTACAGTTATCACAAAAGTGCGCGGCATAAGGGGCAATCATACCGATACGCCCGAGATAGTCAGGATGGCTGTATTCTATTGCAGGGCCATCAGCGCTACCGCGATCATGCGACTGCCAACCGCGCTCGAGCAGATAATCCGTAATCATATCAGACTGCGCATGCTGAGCAAAAAACAAATCGCTGTTGTCACTGGTCTGCATAAACTCGATAAAGCGGTAGGTCACAGGACGGTCTTTGACGTAGTCCATCGCGTCAATTAAGTTTTGAAAAGCAGTCTCCGCCATTAAGATACTATTAATTTTGAGCTTAATATCAGTAGTCGCTAGGAGGGTGTCCATGTCGCGCATCAGCTGGGGCTGGGTATTAAAGCCCGTCATCTGATGAAAAGTATCGGCATCGAAACTATCCATACTGATGTTGAGCTGATTCAGTCCTGCCGCCTGCCAGTTGGCTAGGTGCTTGCCAAGCTTGTAGCCATTGCTAGTCATTGCGACCATCTCGATACCAGCGGTATTCTTGATCGTTTCGATAATCTCTACCACATCGCGTCTGATCGATGGCTCGCCACCAGTGATACGCACCTTTTGCGTGCCTACTTGCGCAAAGCCTTGAATCAAAGTTTTGATTTCAGCGACGCTGAGCTCATCGGAGGGGCGTTTGCCTTGGTAGCCGTTTGGTAGGCAATACTCACAGCGAAAGTTACAAAAATCAGTGATAGAAAGACGTAAATAAGTCAGCCGCCGCGAAAAACCATCGGTTAGCGGTTTACTATCAATCACCGAATGATCAGCGACTAAATGACTGGCACGAGCAGAGTCGACAGAGGATAACACTGAGCTATTCTGTGCTTGTGGATCAAAAATATCAGGCTTTAAAACAGGTGAATACAAAAAGGTACTCCCAATAATGGGGTCATAAAAGAGTATAAGCGCTTACGAGCGCTGTTGTCGTCAAAATTATGTATTTCTAAACCGCCCCTAGACTCAATAGCGAAACAAAGCGGCCAATAATGACTGTTCTATAGGCAGTTATATCAATAATCAAGCCATCCTTGCTGCCGAGCATAAGCTAATTGTTTAGGAGTATCAATATCATAGCTAAGATTTGAGTGAGCCACCGTGGTGACTTTCTCAGGAGCTAGCGCTCTAATAAAGTGCCGCAAGCCTTTATCACCAATGAGCGAGGATTGCCATGATTTTAGTACTTTATAACTGACAACTAATGGCACACCCACGATATCATGCTTATTATCATCAATAATAAATCTCTCATCCAAATTTGGGTAACGACTGGCGACGACTATATTATCTTGTGCTAGAAGTTGATCTAAATGAGGAGCGCTTAATAATACTTGATCCACGCCCATAATCAATACGCGCTTCATCGCTAAATCATGCTGAGATTTTAATGCATCAATAGCTAAAGATAAGCTCTTTGCCATTCCTAATTGTGGATTAGGGTTACTAACGATTTGTATGCTTGAGTTTGGCGCTGTCAAACGGTTAACAGCCGTTTCGATAACGTCAGTAATAGCTGTATCTTGCTGAGGAATGACGACAATAACAGCTTTTGGCTGAGTCACCAAAGCAAGCATCGTCATATAGTTAATTAATGGTTTACCTTGTTTTTCTAGAAGCTGCTTTGGCTGACCTAATCGATGACTTAATCCGCTGGCTAAAATAATGACCGCATGATTTGGAGGTTTGTTTTGGTTGAATGATGAGCTACCCTTGTCATTCATAGCTGGCTTTTGGCTGCGCTAACGCTTTAGTAACCGCAACTTTCTCATAAACGACGGCGCTAATTTGCGCGATGATACTTAGCGCTAACGCTTCAGGGCCATCACCGCCAAGCTTATAACCGATAGGGTAATGCAGCTGATTGATACCGTCTGCCAAGGCGGTAGGGTCAGCACAAGTTGCGCTAATCTCCTTAATCAAACGCTCAGTACGATAGCGCGGGCCTAACTGACCGATGTAATTACAATGATTGGCATTCTTTAACAAGACAGCTAAGCGTGCCCGATCTTGGGTGAGGCTATGCGACATTAGTGCTACCGCTGCATTTTGACTCAGTTTAAGTAGAGTTTCGCTATCGTTAAGAGCCACGTATAACGCAGCATCAGCCTGCGGGAAACGCTGGCGAGTGGCATACTGCGGCCGACTATCGATCACGGTGACGTGCCAATCTTGCAGCTTTGCCATGGTGACTAGCGGCATGACATCATTGCCTGCTCCGCAAACCAAAAGTCGAATCTGCGGTTGCACGCGTTGCACTAACCACTCGGTTTGTATAGCGTTTTTTGAGCTATTGTCATTTGCAACCGGACTTTTTAAAACCAGATAATCAGCGTGTCTTTTACTCACTTTATAAGCAGATAACTCATCGATTACTGGCTTTGGTAAATTTGTGGTTTGCTCTGGTATCTCTTGTGAGTTTTTACTGTCATCTAAAAAACTGTCATCTAAAAAACTGGCGTTTAAATGAACCCTAGTACCAACGGTCACCTCAGGGCTGTTAGAGTGTATTAAAGTAGCGACAGTAGTAGACTCTCCACTTTGACGAACTTTCTGAATTAAATCTAAATACGGCATAGCTGAAGATAAGCGCTCAAATAACACATGAACTTTACCATTGCAGCCTAAGCCAAAATTCAGCTCGTCTTCTAAGTCCACTGCAAAATCTACAGCATCATTATCTAACTTTTCCTCTAGCTCATCCTCCAAGTCTTCTTTTTGCTCATCGCCCGTTTGATAGACCTGCACGTTTGCGCCATGACGCGTCAGCCAAAAGGCGCGTTTAATAATGTGCGGTTCAAGGCAGCCGCCGCTTATCATACCTACTGAGCGACCATCCTCGCAAATAAGCATCATAGCGCCAGGTTTACGATAAGCTGAGCCTTCAATGCGCACGACTGTCGCGAGCACTGCATCAACGTGCTGCTGCCGTGCGTCAAAGGCGAGCTGTAGAATGTCTGCGACTTGATTCATATTTTTGCGTTTCTTTTTATACTTTTAGGGATAAGATAAATAAAACCTGCTTAAGATTAGAATTATCATTCAGCAGGTTTTATTCAACAGGGTCTATACTTCGATGTCGACTATTACTCAGGCATATCGGCTAAGATTTTGTCCAAAGTAATCGGGAAGTCATAAACACGCACCCCGACTGCATTATAAATGGCATTGGCAATGGCTGCCGCTGACCCTGATATAGAGGTTTCCCCAATACCTTTAATATGCATAGGGTTGGTATAAGGGTCATCCTCTTCTAACAAAATCACATCCAACTGCGGTACGTCAGCGTTGACCGGCACATGGTACTCGGCAAGGTCATGGTTACATAAGCGCCCATCGTGCTTGTCATGAATGACCTCTTCCATCAAAGCAGAACCTATACCAAATACCATACCGCCATAACACTGCGAGGTTGCAAGCTTATGGTTGAGAATACGTCCTGCTGCATACACGCCAGTCATACGCTTGACGCGAATCTCACCGGTGACTTTATGTACCGCCACTTCAGCGAAGTTGGCCCCAAACGAGGCTTGGCGAAGGTTTTTGCCATTTTTACCCGGCTTGATCTGGCCTTTGGCGCTGATTTCTTGCTCGTCAAACTTAGCAATAATATCAGCTAGTGCATAGGACTGATTATCATCAAAGTCGTATTGCTCATTTGCAGATTTTAATTCAGGAAGCGGCATACCTGTCTTTGCCGACACCTTATCTGCCAAGTCTACAGCCTTATCTACCAAGCCTGATACTTTATCTACCTGGTTTTTATCGACTACTCCTTTTTCTACCAAGTTTTTATCGACAAAATCTGCTACTTTTTCTCTACTTGCTCCAATAGCGGCTTCTGCCTTACTAGGCTGATGCTCACCTGATTTTTGGATTTGACCGTTATCTATACGAATCGTATCGGCATGTAGACCTACTTTTTTTGCAAGCATTTCGCGTAGCTGCTCACAAGCCAAATAAACCCCACTACCAGCACTGGCCGCGCCAAAACTACCGCCAGAACCTGATGCTGGTGGTAAATCACTGTCGCCAAGTTTCATCTCGATATGATCGATAGGCAGTCCTAATAAATCGGCTGCGACCTGAGTGAATACGGTATAAGAGCCAGTGCCGATATCAGTCATATCGGTTTCGATAATAGCTTTGACGCCAAGCTCTTTTGAGTCATCGACTTGTAGTATCGCCCGCGCTTCAGAAGGCTGCAGCATATTGCCACGAGAGGCGCCAGCCATGCCAGTACCTATCCACCAGTCGCCTTCTAGTCGGCTGGCAGGTTTAGGATTATGCTTATCCCAACCAAACTGTTCAGCACCCTTCTCCATACAAGCGACTAGCTGACGGGTGGAGAACGGCATCTCTTCGCTAGGGTCCTCTTCAGGTTCATTACGGCGGCGCAGCTCAATAGGATCTATCTGAAGCTTAGTCGCCAGCTCATCCATCGCACATTCAAGTGCGATCATACCCACCGCTTCGCCAGGGGCACGCATAGAGCCTGATAACAATTGATTCATGTCCACCATCTGATAACTGACGCGGCGATTCTCTCCGCGGTACAAAAAGTGAGTGGATAATGCTGTTGGTTCAAAGAACGCCTCGCCTGGCAAATTGCTGGTCGTGGTATCGTGAATAATGGTATTAATAATACCCTCTTCATCACAACCAATAGCAATACGCTGACGGGTGTTTGAGCGTCTTACCGTCGCCTCCATCACTTGCGGGCGCGTCATAGTAATCAGTACCGGACGACCGACTTCTTTAGAAGCAATAGCGGCAGCAATAGATTCTGGCGCGATACCTAGCTTACTACCAAAGCCGCCGCCGACATAGTATGAGATCAGCTCGACTTGATCTTTCTTCAAATCTAATGCGTCCATTACTTGCTGCTTACAAGAGGCGATCATCTGGTTTGAAGTGTATAAGACCAGCTTGTCATCTTCCCAATGAGCCAAAGTAACGTGCGGTTCCATCGGTGAGTTGCTCTGACTTGGGGTATGGTACATACGATCAATGGTTACCGCCGAATCAGCAAGGCCTTGCTCTGGATCTCCGTGCTTAGCATTCTTATCCGAGCCTTTTTTCTCATTTACCTCGTGGGCGTTAGGCAACTCTTTAGTAAAATCCAAAGCCGCTTGATCGGTTTCGTCTTTATAAGTGACTTTAAGGGCCTTGGCGCCTTCGGTCGCTGCTTCAAAAGTTTCAGCGACAACGACTGCGATGGGCTCACCATGATAAAAAATCTCACTCACACCCTGAGTCGGTGCTTCGGTCTCACCGCCTTGCTGTGAGTTACGTAAGAAGCGCTTAGGGTCAGTGACGACTTTAATAATACCTGGTATATGGGCAATCGAGTCGCTATCGATTTTTTCAACTTTTCCTTTGGCGACGGTTGAGCCAACCAAGACACCATACACTTTATTGTCTAGCTGAATCTCTGCCGAATAATGAGCTTGACCGCTAACCTTTAACGAGCCCTCGACGCGGCTAATTGGTTTACCTACCAAATTACTCGCTGTTTTGCCGAATAACGTCTCAACCGGCTTATCCATCTTCTCTTTGTTAGTGGGCTCTGCCGGTAGTACTGAATCTAATAATGACATGATTATGCTCCCTCGCCCGCTAATGCACGCTTAATGGCCTGTTTTAGCAAACGGCGTGTTAGTGGTATTTTAAAATCGTTTTGACCGCTACCTTTGGCATCTTTTAACAACAAATCTGCTGCCTGATTGATAGTGTCATCGTCGCCCTGCGTATCCGTCAACAAATCTTCCACATCTTCATTGCGCCATGGCTGAGTACCAATACCGCCAAATGCTAAGCGTACTGTCGTCAAATTGCCATTATCATCAGCGTCTATCACAGCTGCACACGATACAAGCGCAAAAGCATAAGAGGCGCGGTCACGCACTTTGTCATAAGTGTGTATACCTTTAATAGGCGCTGGCAGCACGACATGCGTGATAAGCTCGCCTGACTCTAAAACGTTTTCGATGTGGGGAGTGTCTTTTGGCAGACAATAAAAGTCTTTTATTGGAATCTGCCGAGTCGAGCCATCGGTTTTGGCAGTCTCAATAGTAGCGTCAAGCAAACGCATAGCGACCGCCATATCGGACGGGTGTTGAGCAATACAAGCGTCACTTGTGCCTAAAACGGCAAGGGGGCGGTTCTCACCGTTAATTGCAGGACAGCCAGTACCCGGTTCACGCTTATTACAAGGGCTATCGGTATGATAAAAGTAGTAGCAGCGCGTACGCTGCAGGAAGTTACCGCCAGTCGTCGCTTTATTGCGCAGCTGTCCGGTCGCCCCTGCTAATATCGCACGAGACAATACCGGATAATTGGCAATCACGCTAGGATGCGCGGCCAAATCACTATTGCTTACTAAGGTTCCGATACGTAGGCCGCCATCGGCAGTGTTTTCAATCTGTTCAAGCTCTAAGCGTGTCACATCAACCAACTTGGTTGGCGTTTCAATCTCAAACTTCATGAGATCAAGCAAATTGGTACCGCCTGCGATAAATGAGGCTTCTTTAGGAGTAGCAAACATTACCGCTTGCTGCGGTTCAAGGGCACGGATATATTCAAAGCGTTTCATGAGCGGCCTCCTGCTGTGCTACTGGCATTTTTATTATGGTTTACTGATTGATTACCAAGTTGGGACTGACTGGGCGGCGGTGACCAAATACCTGTCACTGCTGAGTCTTGCAGCGAACCTGTAGTCGTCTCTTCACTAGAAGAAGCACGCTTATTTGACACTTCGCTCTCAAGCACTTGTGAGATGGCATCCACGATATTGGGGTAAGCAGAACAGCGACAAACATTGCCACTCATGCGCTCAGCGATCTCTTGGACTAACAACCCATTCGGGTTTTTGAGATCTGTTGTCACATAGCTTGGCCAGTTTTGTTTCACCTCTTCTATTAAAGCCGTGGCGGAACAAATCTGCCCTGGCGTGCAATACCCACACTGAAAGGCATCATGATCTTTAAAGGCTTGTTGCAAGGCTGATAACGACTCAGGCATTCCAATGCCCTCAATCGTGGTGATTTCATCGCCGTCATGCATAACCGCAAGGGTCAAGCACGAGTTGATGCGCTCACCATTGATAAGCATAGTGCAAGCGCCGCATTGACCGTGATCACAGCCTTTTTTGGGTCCGGTAATTTGTAGATGTTGACGACATAAATCTAGAATTGTCGTGCGCGGATCAAGATCGTCAAAGGAGTAATCTTGATTATTGATATTTAGAGTCAAGGTATTCATGCTGGCTTCCCGCTGGCAGATAATGGCTAAATTTAAGGATAACTAATAAGTCTCCATAAAATAGTAGAAGCAGCAGACTGGGGCGTCTGTGTAGTAAATGTTACTCTCTTGGCGTTAAGAGAGTAGAACAGAGCGATGAATTCAGCTCTCAGCATCAAGCACAGACCTTACTATTGGCTTACTAAAAGTAGGATAGGTTTTATCGATGAGCGAGGATATAGCAGTTTGGCGTACTGTTTACGTATGTAACGGCATTATTAGGCTTGTTGACATATAGAAAATAATTGATAATCATAGTGTTATGACTAGATTAACCCTAAGTGATGCCCAGTGGGCAAAAATAGCACCGTATTGTGCAGGTAAAGAGACCGATGTTGGTAGAACAGCCGTAAATAATCGACTGTTTATCGAAGCTGTTCTATGGATTGTCCGTACAGGTAGTCCGTGGCGATATTTACCCCCTGAATTTGGTAACTGGAACAGTGTTTATAAGCGCTACCGTCGATGGGTAAAAAGCGATAGATTCAGCAAGCTATTTAATGCTCTGAATGACTCAGATTTAGAGTATGCCATGATTGATGGCACTATTGTTAAGGTACATCGTCATGGACAAGGCGCAAAAGGGGGGCTTGTCATCAGGCAATTGGCAAATCAAGAGGCGGTATGACCACTAAAATCATGGCAATGGTTGGGTATAAATAAAATTATTATTAAATAATAATATATAAATCAAAAATTTATTGTTTCAATATGGTTGATACTGGGCCCGCCATATATTGAAGAACAAGACACCCTTACAAGCGTTTGCTTGTAAGGGTTTTTTATTGTCTAAAGACAGTTCTGATTATCAGATGCCTACTAGGAATATTCTAAAGACCCTACTAAGCGTACGGTTAATCCCCGTGCTTACGGGGAACAGTTAATTTGGACAACTTTAGTAAAGTTTTTGGCAAATATAACTCAGTATACGTATGGAACAAATGCTCAGTAAAGACATTTAAAAGTGTTAGGGCGTGTCTTCAATTCAATTGCCCTCAGAAATTCATGAATGCCAGTAGAACTGTACCTATTTTGAAATAGGTTAATTATATTCTTAACGCGCAGTCATCGGCACTTTGCCAATCAGCCACAAGAAATACGTCCCGCCAATCAGCGCAGCGATCGTACCTGCTGGCAGCTCATAAGGAAATATCACATAACGCCCAAACCAATCAGCTAGCACCATCACACCAGCGCCCAAAATGGCGGCTAAGGGCAATTGATGCTCCAGTTTTACCGCCCCTAGAGAAGTCGCGACATGGGGCACCATCAACCCCACAAAACTAAGTGGCCCGACCGCCAGCGTACTTGCCGTACTAAGCGCCGCCACCAATATCAAAAGCGCGAGCGTCACAGGATTGACTGCCACACCTAGATTGCGTGCCATGCTAGCCCCCAACCCCAAAACCCTAAGCGGCTTGATAATCAATAAACTTAGTACAAACAAAACCAGCGCTATCCCCATCAAATACCAAACGGTATGGGGCTGGGCACTATAGGTCGTCCCTGACAGCCAGCTGAGCATCGCCTCAAGCCGCGGGTCGCCTGAGAGCTTGACCATGTGCATGACCCCATCCATCATCGCGGCGATACCGACCCCCACCAAGAGCAGATAACCTGAGCTGACTTTCCGCGCTAGCCAAATCACCAGCAGCAGTACTATAAGAGCACCCATCAGGCCAGCCGCTAGCAGAGTACCTGCACCTGCTGACAACCCCAGCAGCGGTAAGCAAAAAAACCCACCAATGACGCCAAGTGCGGCGCCTGAGCTGACACCGAGCACCTCAGGGCTGGCCATCGGATTACGCGTGAGTGTTTGCAGCAACACCCCCGCCACCGCCAGCATCAGTCCGGTCGCAGCCGCACTGAGACTGCGTGGCAGACGGTATTGCTGAGTAATGGCCCAATCCGTACTGAGCAGCGTCCAGCCCTTTATGTCTTGTACCACCAGCGAGGTGATAAGCAGCAAACCTACCACTCCAAGCACCCAGCGCCATAGATGCACAGAGGTTTGTGTGCGATTGACCATGGGCGCAGACACCGTCTCGAGCCGCTCATGACGCTGGCGCAAAATGAGCCAAATAATCAATGGTGCACCCAGTACGCCCGTCATCGCCCCTGCAGGAATCGGCATCGCTATGATAGGTTCAAGCAGGAGCGCGGCATGATTGGTCAGTAATAACAACAGTGCCCCAAAGCCAAAGGCTGCGAGCAATCGTTTACCAATAGCGGTAATACCCAAAGCGTTGACGATGCTTGCTGCGCCCAAGCCTACAAAACCCACCAGACCCACTTCGCTGACCACCAGCGCTGTGACCAGCGCCACCAGTAGCACCACCAGCGCGCGAATACCTTGTACAGGCACGCCCAAGCGCTTGGCTTGCCAGTCATCCAAGCTCATCATGCCAAGCGGCTTTAGCAGAGGTAAGCAAGCAATCACAAACCCCACTGTCGCACAGGACAATAGCGTTGTAGTATGCCAGCTGTTTTGCGTCAAAAATCCTGCCGCCCATGACAATGTGCCATTACTACGCTCAGCAAAAAACAACAATAAGACATTGGCAAATGCGGCCAATAAGATATTGACCACCAAGCCTGCCAATACCAAAATCAGCGCATTAAAACGACTGGCGGCCGCCAGCGCAAACACCAAACCCATACTAATCAGCGCCCCTACAAACGCCACATACATGCCGCCGTAGATTGCCAGACTCGGTATAAACAGACTCACCAGCAATATCGCCAGCTGCGCACCGGCACCGACGCCGAGGGTGGTATCTGACGCCAGCGGGTTCTTGACCAATTGCTGTAATAAGATACTGACTGCCCCCAACAGCCCGCCAGCCAATAACGCGACCAATGAGCTGGCCAACAAAGTCAACTGTACCACCATACTGCCCATGTCCAGCTGCATACTGGGCAAAAACAAGTCCATCAATGGCCTGTGCCAATCACGCTCAATCAGCGCCCAACTGCTAGCCATGACCAAAGCACATAGGACTGCAAACAGCACCCACAATCGCCCAAAGTGCGCATGAGTGCTAACGGGGTTGGGCGGCATCTGCTGCGGTTTGCTAGGTGTTGTGTCACTTACCTTTGTGTAAGTGCTGCTGGCGCGCTTGCTGCTCGTACTCATGATGCTGCCCCGCCTTGTAATTGTACGGTTGATAGTTGATTGGCCAAACTGACCAACGATGACATCCCGCCATAGATCCAAATAGGCGTCAGCTCTCCTATACAGCGCGTCTGACCATAGCCCAAGCGCTGCCAAATCAGACTGTCCTTCATCTCAGCACGGGTAATGGGGCTTAATGGATCCACAATCAGCAAACACACATCATCATCGAGCGCCGCCAAATCACCGACCCGCTTAGATACAAAACCGTAATTATTGCCCTCACCTAAGACCACAAGCTCTTTGCCCATTGCGGCAAATGCAGGCTTAAACAGACTGTTATTGACATACATGCGCACGTTATTGGCATCAGAAAACTGTACAACGGCAAACTTATTTACGTGAGGATAGCGGGCTTGCAGCTGAGCGCCAGCCTGCTCCATGTCTTGCTTGCTTTGTTTGATATAAGCCTCAGCGGCGGTAGGCTGCCCAATCAATCTGCCCAATGTACGCGTCGGCTCAGTATAATCCGCCCACGTCGCCACCTTGCCACTGGCCGAAAACATCACCGACTCGGTAGGTACATCGCCATACAAACGGCGCGCATGCACATAAAATGGATTATCAATCACCATATCTATTGGCAACTGTGCGACCAGCTCAGCATTCGGCTGATAGCGGCCGCCTAAATCGACAATATCTGGTGGCAGACTAGGCGTGTCGACCCATCTGTCCCATAGACGTACATCGCCCGTCGCTACAGGAGGATAGCCCATTGCCGTCAGGGTTGCAGCATTGCCCCAATCCGGACCGACCACCCGCTGTGAGGCATCATTTTTAAGGCTATTAGCAGATGGTTTGGACTCGGCAGATGACGGCTTGGATACAGGTTGCGCGTGATCACAACCGCTCATGGTCATGACCAACGTTATTAGTGTCAGTGATATTGCTGTCTTTGAGCGCGACTGAGAGTCAAACGAAACGCTTGATAAAGCTGACAAAGAAGCACGCTTAACTTGTAACGATGGCGCAGCACATAAAAGAGTAAATATAAAATGAGCAAACATAGCAGATTGTCTTTAGAAAAAAAGATACGGTAGTAGCAGAGTATTAAAACAATCGTCACACCGCCGACAGAAGCGCCGCGCAAATCGCAGCGACAAGAGCAAACACAGCTTAAGCGACAGCCACCGGCCGCCCTGTCACAGGATGCGTCATAAGCTGCATGGTGACATTAAAAATATCGTGTAAAACGCTGGGCTGCATGGTGCTGAGCACATCGCCGTTGTGACAGATGCGTCCGTCTTTTAGGGCGATGATACGATCGGCATACTGCGCGGCCAGATTGATGTCGTGAATGATGATAACCACACTCAACCCCCGCTCATCGACCAAGCGGCGTATCAGCTCAATCACCTCAATCTGATAGTGCATATCAAGCGCAGCCAGCGGCTCGTCTAACAGCAGATAATCGGTGTCTTGCGCCAGACACATTGCCAGCCATACCCGCGCACGCTCACCCCCTGACAATGTGTTGGTAAGGCGATCAGCGAATTGCTCAACCTGTGTCACTCGCATGGCCTCACTTACCTTGTCATGGTCCGCTTGACTGGGTTTTTGTAGCCATTTTTGATGAGGATAACGGCCGAGCATCACCAGCTCTCGCACGCTAAAGCCTGCCGCTTCTGGGAGCTGCTGTGGCAAATAAGCCATCTTACGCGCCAGCGCTTTATCCCCGTACTCATGAATGCTTCGCTCATCCAAAGTCGCACCGCCTTGCGTACAATCCATCTCGCCTGCCAAGGCTTTAATCAAGGTCGACTTTCCTGAGCCATTGTGCCCAATCAAGGCAATCAGCTGCCGCGCCCCTACCTCAAAGCTGACGTCATTTAACAAAGTATTGTCTTGTCGGCGAATGGTCATCTGCTCTACACGTAACATAACGGCTCTTCTTTACTTATCAATGTCTCAGCGCTATCTGTCATTTTGCGATAGACGCACATATTTATCGCATCACTTGCGCGCTCACTGTGGCCGATTTTACACGCGAATGATAACGAAAACAATTATCATTAACTAAAAATCTGCAGGTTATCGTTAATTCGATATAAAAATCTCTGTCACCAAAAAACAAAAAACTGAGCGCTATGCATACAGCGCTCAGCTCTTGATGACCCCAATCGTGCAAGTGTTATTATTGCAAATAACCACCCTGAGACATCAATTCAGGCGGCAAATCCGTCTCTCCCAAAGCTTCTAATAGGTTTATCTCGATGGTGCGTGAGATGGCGCTCAGTGGCAAATGATTGGCCGCAACGCCGAACGGATCGGTGATTTCTTCGTTGAGCGCATCCAATCCAAAGAACGTATAAGCAATGACGCCGCACACCAACGGTGTCACCCAGCCCAAGGACGTCGCCAAACCAAACGGCAGCATAAAGCAGTATAAATAAGTGGTACGATGCACCAATAATGTATAGGCAAAGGGTAGTGGCGTATTATGAATCCGCTCGCAAGCCGCCAACACAATCGTCATCGAGGTGACGCGCTCATCCATGTTTTGTATCATCAAATCAGAGGAGAGCTGTTGGCGTCGAACCTGCCCCAGCTTTTTGCCTAGCAGGCGCAATAGATACTCAGGCAAATTGCCCGCTTGACGCATGCTTGCATGATACTCAGGCGCCACAAAACGCTCAACATCCTCCCACGGCGCGGTACTTCGCAGCCGATGCCTGAGCGCATGAGTAAACGCGATAGTCAGACGCACCAGCTCCTGCTGCATGTGTCGTCCCGCTTCGCTATCGTCCTCGATAAATGAGAGCACCTGACGGGTAAAACTGCGCGCATCATATACCAACTGCCCCCATAAATGCCGACCCTCCCACCAACGCTGATAACTGGCATTGTTACGAAAACCCAAAAACAAAGACAGAGCGATGCCAAGTAAAGTAAAAGGCGCCGCGCCATAAGAAGAAAAGGAGCTGGGAATCCAGTGCTGGATGGCCGAGATGATAGCACTCAGTAAGCTAATCAATAAAACTTGTGGAAAGATATGAGGAATAACGGAGCCGCGCAAAGTAAAAAGTATTCTAAATGCATTCGGTTTTTGCCAAACGATCATGACAGTGTCCTATGGTGTTAAAAGTAGTGTACGCGGCATCAAACACAGGGTTGAACAATGATAGACAGGGTCACGTACTGAGTGTCTATTAAGGCATTGCTGCTTACTGCGTAATGACTGACTGGCGATTTTAGCATCAAACCCTTTGCGTTTTGCCGCCTCATTGTGTCATAAGTAGAATACGGTTATTAAAAAACAGAATATTTAACGATCCGCTGATAAGACGCATCGTATTTATGCTCAGTGCGTCATTGTTTTGTATGCGCTGTCACTTTATTCACTCATGGAGGTGCTCGGTCATGAAACGCGCCCACCAGCAGCTCTAACTCTACGCTAGGAAACAGGCTATCAAACGTTTCAAGTAAGCCGGCCAGCCACTCTGTAGGATACAAATCATCAACCGCCAGCACCAGTCTACTCTCCATCCCTTCGCTCAGGCTTTTGGCCACCCAAGAAAAATGCTCACAGCGCTCTAGTATCAGGTACTGTAACTGCCCATGGTGGCATGGTATCTAAATATCAGCTTATGGCATGATTTTGTCATGGATGCGTCGTTGGTGGGCTTTTATTTGTTTTATACGTTTTCTTATAATTGGGCTTATGACAAGCTCTTTCCGATCACCCATTTCGGCCATACAATAGATAAACGGTGCCTGCGCAGACGTAAGCGCAGGCAATAAGAAGCTGTAAATGATTGGCGTTTAATGGGCAGCACTTAATGGGCTGTACTTAGCTAACTAAACCAATGACCTGCGCCAGATGCCCCGTCTTGATATAGACGGTCGCGCCGCTAGGGCCAGATACCATCTCTAATGGCATATCAGTCGGCAGGCGTATCCAGCTATAGCGCAAAAAAAGTCTCACCGTCAGCGTGCAACTCACCTGCCAGCACCATGATTTCGGCGCCGCCGCTGATGGCCTCAGTAAATAGCAGCTCACCTGCGTCCAAACGCTGCAAGCTGACGTGCTCATAGTCACTAGCAAACAGCTGGCAGACACTGCGCGGGCCTTGACGCTGCCACAAGGCAAACGGCTAACGTAGCAAAACCACAGGCGACAACGTGCTGGCGATGATCTCTGTGGTGGTGCTGCCCAAAAACAACTGCTGTAGTTTTGAATGACCGTATGCGCCCACCACCATAATGTCGATGTCATTGTCTAATTGAAACTTTAATAGACCATCGACCGCATCGGAGGCCGATAAATGATGCGCCTTTACGACAAAACCCGCCTCTTGTAATTGGGCAGTGGCCGCGCTTAGGCTTTGTTTGGCGGCCTCATTATGATTGCCGATCATCACGACATGGCTATCGAGACCTTTTAGCATAGGGCTTTTAGCCACCATTTGTACCGCCTTTATGGCAGTCTTGCTACCATCAAACGCAATCATATACGAGCGCGGCTCTTTAAACGTCTCTGAGCAAATCACCACAGGAACATCAGAGGCACGGGCGACCGTCTCTATCTGACTACCAATATTGATGCGGCTATATTTGTGATCTTCTCCGCGGCGACCCATCACGATGGCGCGGTTTGCTGTGGCAAAATGCTCAATGGCTGGCAGTAACTTGCCTCGTCTTTGATAAATGAGCACTTCAAGATCACCAAACTTATTACGAATATGGCTTTTGGCATCCTGCACCAGCGCATTGCTATAGCTATTGACTACCTTAGCTCTTTGCTCGTCTAACTGCGCCAGCTCCTCTAACAAAAACTCACGGCTATTAATCCCTATCGCCCCTGACAGATCACGTCTAAACGACGCTGGCACATCGCTGACATGCAGCAGACCAACGGGTAAGTTTATTCGATTGGCGTACCATGCGGCATAATCACAGACGGATGCGGTCACGGCCGAGCCATCGATACAAGCCAAAATGTGCTGCGATGTTGTCATAATCTGTCCTTAATCATCGTTATTTACCGTTCCAAAAATCTTACTCAAACCTAGCCAATATTGACTATTAGATAGGTTTGACGTTTTCTTTCTGCTTCATTGTCACGCGCTATTTCTCATTTGAGATTTAGACTGACCACGACTCCACAGACT
>NZ_CAJHBJ010000014.1:0-66909 GCF_904846595.1 Psychrobacter sp. HII-4
TACCAAGTCTTAAAACAAAATGTGTGATCGTGATGGACAATGCTAGATTTCATAAGAACAAATGCATTCAAAAACTACTGAACAGACATGGCCATCGTATTCTTTGGTTGCCACCCTACAGCCCTGATCTAAATCCCATTGAAAAGAAGTGGGCACAGGCAAAATTTCTACGTCAAGGCTGGATGGAGAATAATCTACCTAAGCTGTTTCATGATATGGGTTGTATCTCTTTTATTCTAGACTGACTATAGATGATGACAATTATTTAACAAAGACTAAAAACTAGGTATGACATGGGTTTAAAGGGCTTGAGGTAATGCGAGGTTATGTCTAAATACAATGATTGGCGCGCCCACCACGCATCGACTAATACACCTTAATCCTTAAAATATAAGGTCTATAGGATTTGTTTTATTAATTTTAACAACAAATTTAACAACTTATATAACGCCATCAACTTGCCATCCGCTCAATGTTATCTTTTATATCACAAGCGACCTTATTTGATAACTCTTTTTCAATATCATAGTTGTCAATGATAGTTAAAAACGCTTCAGCGACTGATGCTACTTGATCAATCATTGCTTGAGCTTTATTTTTCTTAATATCAGCTGCTTTAGCCAGTTTCAGTAAGTCAGATCGAGTAGGGTGCTTCGCTTCACCTGTCACATCCATTTGATGATAACCATTCATTCCTGAGTTATAAGCAAGATCATAAACGGGCGCTAATGACCACCTGCCAGCTTTGTCCATCATAAAAGAGAAGTTTTTGCTATGGTCGTCTTTATTATTAAAAATCACATTAAATACCGCATGTCTAAAACCGTCTTCTACCGCGGCTTGTGACCCAGTTAACATACGCACACAGCGCAAATACTGCAGATAATCTAGCGATGGGATGCGAAAATCAATGTCTAATAAGCCTGCCAGCGTATGAGTATGCACGCGCTGATCGCCTATTCGGTCAAAACGTTCAACCCCAAACGCGGCATAGTCGTTATTAATATCAAAATAGTGATGCGCTGGCATGTTAAGACCTGCTTGTTTTGCCATATCAGCGTAAAGCGCTTCTAATAGACAGACGCTTTTGTGCTCAGACTGAGCAGGGAACTTGATAAGCCAAGGTGTTGCCGGTGGGTTTGCGCGGGTTAAATCAGTAGTGATAAAATCACTTGCCTCATCATATAAAACCAACGCTTTTGGTCTAGCGCCCTGAGGGGAGCCGCCAATAACGATAAGCTCAGCCAATATGTCACTGTCTTGACCCGATAGAATGGTTTGATTGGCAGCCGCAAGCTTCGCTAAAGTCAGCTCCGGCATATCAATAGCATCAGATAAATCATGCTCAGGTTCAAAGCTCAGGGCGCCCATGGCTGAATCGCCAATATAAGCCAAGCGATCTAAAACATTAATTTGCTGTATAGGTTTGTCCATAACCTTCCGAAAAAACCTATCCATCAGCAGCATGCCCCAACCATCAGGCAAGCTATCTGACAACAGACCGCAAAGATAATGACTGGACGCATGACTGCCATAGTAAGGCGCACTGCGTAGTGGCATCTCGATAGGCGATATCTCTAAACCATCAGCAATCCACGCCGCATCATAGCCAAATACAGGGCGGCGTCCGTCCATTGTGAGCTGACCGATAAGACGTTTAGATCCAAAGCCTTTATAATAGACATTAATAACAGATATTGGTTGGTACATAGCGTTACTCGCTAGCTTTATTTGATGCTCGCAGGCGTGGGTTTTGTTTAGCGATAATGTCTTCAATACTGCTAGGTTTGATGTCAAACAATTCGGCAAAATGATTAATCATACCAAGTGCAATGGCAAGCCGGATTACATTATCTAGCGTGCCACCTTGTCCCGACTCAATGCGAGCCACTGTACTGACACCAACACCTGCTTTTTCTGCTAGAGTAGCTTGGGTTAGATTGAGTACCAATCGCTGCGTTTTTAGGCGCTCACCCAAAATGACAGCTATTTCACTTGGCGTATAAAAATCAAATCGCATATTATGTTAATCGCTCATAATTGGATGTTTAAGTGCTATTATAGCATTTAAAGACTCAAATATGAATGATGGTGTATATAAGTAATAAGTTGACAGCAAATTATATTGCTCTAGCACTCATCTTTAGTGTCATGAATCATGCGGAAAATATTAAAATATAGTTTTAACCCTTTAAAGTATAGCGCTTGTGAAGCAAGAAGATGTCGCAAGGCTATCGTCAGAGTTTCAATAGAGCTCTATTCATATTTATCAGTCAGATAGGTTGGGATGTCAATTTTAGTTTACTGTTATTAGCGATTCAGATATATTACATACCATTTGTGCAAGGATAGATGATGAATTTCGTGACTATTGATGTGGAAACTGCTAACTCAGATGTCGGCTCTATTTGCCAAATAGGAATGGCGAAATATATCAAGGGTAAACTGGTAGATACTTACTGTCATTTTATCAGACCAGCGTCTAGCTTTAGTCGAGTAAATACAGGCATTCACGGTATCGATACCATGCAAGTTAAAGACGCGCCGTCTATGTTTGATATTTATGGCAATATCATTCAGTTTGTTGGGAACAATATGGTGGTCAGTTACACCGATTTTGATCAAAGAGCGATAACCAAATGCTTAGATGATCATAATTTACCGCTACCTTCTTGGCAATGGGTGGACGCCTCACGCATGGTACGTGATACTTGTCAGCGCTTTAAGGATTCAGGATATAACCTTGCCAATGTGTGCCGCGAGTGGCGATATGATTTTAACCATCATGACGCCTTAGAAGATGCTAAGGCATGCGGTTTTGTGACAACTACGATTCTTAGAGAAAATAGCGCCTGCATTACAGAGTGGTTACAAGACGCCTCATCTCAATCAAAAAACAAACATACGCCGCCGCGATTCCCTCAAAATCGAGCGATAGCAGGCAATAAAGAGGGGCGGTTTTTTGGACTAAATATTTGTTTTACAGGTGAGCTGTCCATAAAGCGGGCCGAAATTACTGAGATTGCTGCAAAGCAAGGATTCCATGTTAAGGCAGGTGTGTCCAAAAAGCTTGATTACTTGGTTGTGGGAACGCCCGACTTAGCCGTACTAAATGGACATGATAAAAGCAGTAAACAGCGCAAGTCTGAGGCGTTGATAGCAGAAGGTAGTGATATCAGTATTATTACAGAGCATGAGTTTCTTAAAATACTAAAACTATAGTTTGATTCTTTGTTTTTTATAATGGGCTTCATAGATAATGAAAAACTTCATTGATAACGTCATGGCACGGTTTAAAGAAAAATACGATGCCAAGAACAATGATACAAAGTCCACTTTTATCGATTTGCCGCCTGATATAAAACAGTCAAGTCGTACGAGCCAATACGATAACAGTGACTCAGATGATATCGATAACCTAGCGACGTTTGTCCTCTCATCAGACGACTTAACAAGCCGTCAAAATGACCAAATTATACCCTCAAATCAAAACCTCAAAAAAGGACGCTGGGTCACTCAGTACGAGTCCATAACGATTCATGGTCGCACAATTGAACGGGGATTTATTTATGTGGGTGCGCAGCTTGATACATTGGTCGGCTATGGTATTGAGCCCTCATTAATAGATGAGCGCTTATCAGTCAGTCCGCCGAAATTCATACATAGCATGACCGCCATTTATAGTGATGAGTCGCTTGGATACTGGCCAGCTTACGTGCAGCTTTCACCCGCATGCCGCGGCATTTATTTAGACTGGTTGGCGTCAGATCGTACCCATCCTAATATACCCATCGGTTACGTGTTTATTTACTTCAACGGGCTTGAGCGCCGCGTGATTGAAAGTATCAGTGAAGATAATGTCTCTGACGATGAGTTCATTAGCCTCTATAATGAAGTGTATCGTTTGCATACGATTTATGGCGAGCAGTCCTCTTTTTATAATTATTCCGCCCGTCTTTTAGAGTTTATGACGCTGGTGCGCTCACCACTATTCGAAGAACGATTACAAGCCAACCAAGTGTCACCGCCACCTGCCAACAGCCATAATCTCATCTTTAAAATGCAATTGGCAAAAATCGTAACTTTAAAACAGCCTGTTCCTACGACATTGGCGTGGGAGTGGCTGGTTTTTTCTAATGAGTATCATTTTAAAACGCCTGCAAGGCGCTGCGCATCAGAGTTCAAAGACTTGTTTGATGTTTTATATCAAAAAGCCTATCCCAAAGGTTTTATGGTTGCCCCTAATAAAACCAAATTAAAATTAAACTATAATGCTGCCAGTCGTGCCATTGGTTATGTTGATCTAACGCTTGATGACTTGCAAGATGCCAGTGTTTTAAAAGCACCGGTTAAAAAATTGACGGCTATTGCTGAGCAATGCAACGAGGCGTTAGATGCTTATAGTCGCTATTTGGGTCGTGATAATAACGACAAAATGGACATCGATGCCATATTGCTATTGCCAGAGGTATTGACTGAGCGACCAGATTATCAAAACAAATATCCTGCCATAAAAGACTTTAAACTATGGGCGGAGTCTATTGTTTTAAACAATGAAGGACTGACGACAGTTGATGCATTGTGGCGTTGTATTCATGAGCGGTCATCCAACGCGCCTGCATCATCCCATGCGTTGCCTCGGTCATTAACCAAAAAACATCATGAGCGTATTATTAATTTAGCCGAGCGGGTAGGCTTTGGTGTCGTACCTGATCCGCGTTATTATCAGGCTAAGCTAAAGTCGGATGGGTATGTCGTTATATTTCGCGGCGGTCACGGTCATGACTTTGAGCCAAGCGCCGCTTTTTATCAAATCAGCTTAGCGCTCAGATTAGGAGCAATGGTTGCCACTATAGATGGTCATGTTGATAAGCAAGAAGTAGATACGCTATTGACAATTACTGAACAGGACCAGTCACTACTGTCAAGCATTGAGAAGTCATCATTAAAGGCATACCTACTATGGCGATTAAACACGCCATCCAATATGGCAGGATTAAAATCAAAACTTAGCGCTTTAAGTGAGGATCACGTCAGCTTTATCAGCCATTTTATTATTAGCGTTGCCTTAGCAGATGGTCAGGTAAAACCAAACCAAGTTAAGCAAATTGAAAAGCTATATCAGGCGTTAGGTCTGGATAAGCAAGCCGTTATTAGTGACATTCATCACATCACCAGTAATAGAAATTTATCAAAAACCACAACTGCGCTGAATCAAAAAGCAGATATTATGGGTGACGCTATAAGTACAGCTGTTAAAGACAGCTCACATCAGCCGTTTGTTTTTGATAAAGAATTATTAGCTGCTTATGAGAGCGATACTGGGGATGCCAAAGCCATGCTGGCAAGCATATTTGCAGATGAGGACATAGCAGATGACGCAGATGAAGACAGTGGTGTATTGTCAGATGCGCCTGTAGATGACGACACCGCTCATAATACTTTAGTAAAAGGGTTAGATACCACGCACAGTCAGCTTTATCAGCAGCTTATTAGCAAAGAGGTTTGGCAGCGTGAAGAGGCTGAAGTCTTGTGTGAGTCACTAAACCTTATGATTAATGGGGCTATTGAGACTATTAATGACTGGGCTTTTGATAATGTTGATGCGCCTGTGTTAGACGATGATGATAACCTTGTAATTGATTTTGAAATCGTCGATGAATTAAAAACACTGGTCTGACAGACAGTCACGATAATTCTGACAATAACGATAATAACAATGTAATGACAGCGTAAGGATAAGCCATGACAAGCAAAAAAATCAGAACCAAAGAGCGCGATGCCATCATTCAATCGCTAAAGGCTGGGGTGACCCCAAAGGTCGGTATTCAGCATATTCAAGTAGGGCGTATTCATGAGCTCAAAGCGCTGATCGATGATATTGATCGCGTGGCGGATGGTGGTTCCGCCTTTCGATTGATTATTGGTGAGTATGGGTCAGGCAAAACCTTTTTTTTGAGTGTGGTAAGAGCGATTGCGCTTGAGCGTAAGCTGGTCACAGTAAACGCTGACTTATCACCTGACAGACGCATTCAAGCATCAAGCGGGCAAGCAAGATACTTATATTCTGAGCTCATGCGTAACCTATCGACGCGTAATAAACCAGACGGCAATGCGCTTGCAAGCGTTGTCGAGCGCTTTATTACCGAAGCTCGCAAACGCGCTGATAGCACGGATGAAACCATTGGTGAGGTGATTCAAGATAAGTTGGCTGAGCTGACAGAACTGGTGGGCGGTTATGACTTTGCTAAAGTGATCGAAGCGTATTGGCAAGGTCACGAATCAGGCGATGATGCGCTAAAAGCCAATGCCATTCGTTGGTTACGGGCAGAGTACTCAACCAAAACCGATGCCAGACGCGATCTGGGCGTGCGTACGATCATCTCTGACGCCTCATTTTATGACGCGCTAAAGATTATGAGTCTGTTTGTACGTCAAGCGGGTTATCAAGGCTTATTAGTCAATCTAGATGAGATGGTCAACTTATATAAACTCAATAGCACTCAAGCCCGTCAAGCCAATTATGAGCAAATCCTACGTATTTTAAACGACTGCTTGCAAGGATCAGCCGCCCATTTGGGCTTTTTACTGGGCGGTACGCCGGAATTTTTACTTGATCCGCGTAAAGGACTCTACAGCTATGACGCGCTACAAACACGGCTTGCAGACAATAGCTTTGCCAAGCGGGCAGGCGTGATTGATTACACGTCCCCTGCGCTGCACTTAGCGAGCCTTACGCCAGAAGAGTTATATATCTTGCTCAAAAATCTGCGTCACGTTTATGCAGGTGGCGATGAAACCAAATACTTAGTACCAGATGAGTCCTTGCAAGCTTTTTTGCAGCATTGTAGCCAAACCATTGGTGACGCTTATTTCAGAACACCTCGCAATACAATTAAGGCGTTTTTGGATATGCTTGCCGTCATTGATCAAAATCCAGACGTATCTTGGGATCAGCTCATAAGCGCGGTCGCCATTGATCCAGAACATCCGTCTGATATGGATATCGATATGAGCGGGATGGATGTAGAGGATGAATTGGCTGATTTTAAACTATAAGCTTTCGATAATACTCATAACAATAAGAGAAATAACTTTTGAGAGACGCGCATTTTCAGCTTGATCATCAGGTACAGCGCTGGATATTTAATCAAGGCTGGCAAGGGTTACGTGACGTTCAAGCCCAAGCGATAGTGCCCATTTTATCAGGTGATACAGATGTATTGATCAGTGCGGCAACGGCAGCGGGCAAAACGGAAGCGTTTTTCTTGCCTGCCTGTAGTGCGCTTATGCGCTCAGATAAGCGCGATAATGGCGTCGGTATCTTATATATCAGCCCACTCAAAGCATTAATTAACGATCAGTATCGCAGGCTTGAAAGCTTGGCTGAGCTACTTGATTTGCAAGTGACGCCTTGGCATGCTGACAGCTCTTTAGGTCAAAAGAGACAACAGAAAAAATCACCATCCGGTATTATTTTGATCACGCCTGAATCGCTTGAGTCGCTGCTTGTGCGTGATATGGGCTGGGTCAAACAAGCATTTAGCAACTTACAATATATTGTGATTGATGAGTTTCATGCTTTTTTGGGAGGCGCGCGCGGTCAGCACTTATTGTCGTTATTGACAAGGCTTGAACATGTGACCAATCGTATCACCTCGCCCATCCCACGAGTGGCATTGAGTGCCACCTTAGGAGAGCTGCAAAGCGTACCGCGGTCACTCAGACCCAACCAGTCGCTGCCTTGCACCATCATAGAAGACAGTAATGCCCGCGCTAGTGTCAAAGTTCAGGTAAAGGGCTATGTTCAGCCCAGCCAATTAACACTTAACACGAATCAAGAACAGGCGGATTCTGAATATCACGTCTTTGAAGGTATCGATGTTCTTGACACTGCTGAGACAAAAGTCTGCGCTGATCTCTATCGATTGTGCCGCGGCGGCAATCATTTGGTATTTGCTAACAGTCGCGCGCGTACCGAGCTGATTGCCGCAGGACTGAGTGATCTGTGTGAGTACAACACCGTGCCTAATGAGTTCTTTCCGCATCACGGCTCGCTCTCAAAAGAGCTAAGAGAAAGCTTAGAGAGTCGATTACAAAAAGAGGCGCTGCCAACCACTGCCGTTTGCACCATGACTTTAGAGCTTGGTATTGATATTGGTAAGGTTGACACCGTCATTCAAGTCACCGCCCCACATTCGGTTGCAAGCCTTCGCCAGCGACTTGGACGCTCAGGCAGACGCGGCGGATCAGCGGTACTTAGAATGCTGATTACCGAGCATGAAATCAATAAAGACAGTAGCCTAATCGATGACTTGCGGCTTGAATTGATTCAATCTCTCGCGATGATAAGGCTACTCATTACCGACAAGTGGTTTGAGCCTGCCAACACGTCTTTATATCATTTTTCAACATTATTGCATCAAGTACTTGCCCTAGTTGGACAATGGGGCGGCATTCGTGCTGATCAAATATACGTGCTCCTGTGCAACCAAGGTCCTTTTCAAAAGGTGAAACCTGCGCACTTTAAATTGTTGCTCATTCAAATGGGGGCAGCGCAACTGCTGACCCAATTGGGCAACAATCAACTCGTACTAGGCGTGATGGGTGAGCGTATAGTCAGTCATTATACTTTTTATGCCGTGTTTAAGACTCCAGAAGAGTACCGTATCGTGGCTGGCAATAAGACGCTGGGAACACTGCCCATTGACACCATGATATTGCCCGACCAATATATTATTTTTGGCGGTAAGCGCTGGCAGGTCAAAGATGTTGATGTTGAGAAAAAAATCGTTGATGTCATCAAAGTCAAAGGCGGCGGTAAGCCACCAACATTTGGTGACAGCAGTATGTCCATACATGACAAAGTTCGCCAAGAGATGATTGGTATATTGAACAAAAAAGACTACCGAATTCAAGTTGGTAGTGAGTACATAGACTTTGCCGATACAGTCGCAAAGCAGTTGTTTTTAGACAGTATCAAAACGTTTGAAAGATATGACTTAAGTCATCAATCACTCGTCAATAAAGACGGCAGTTGCTATATATTTATGTGGCGCGGCGATAGCGTGGTTAATACGTTGGTAGCGCTACTGTTACAAAATGGATTTACGGTTGAGAGTTACGCTGGGGTTATTTGCGTACTCAAAACCAGTTCTGCTCAAGTCTATGCGTTTTTACAGAAGATCGCCCAGCGCCCAGTACCGACTGCCACTGAACTTGCTAAAACTGTTCCTAACAAAATGATCGAAAAGTTTGATGAATATCTACCTGATGAATTGCTTGATATGGGTTACGGCGCACAAGCATTTGATATCGAGGGATTGGATGATTGGCTAAGGACATTGAGTAAATAAATTTTTTGAAACGGTATCATCATTACCTTTATGATAGCTATCAGGTTTTTGAGAAAGCAAACCCCGATATCACTCATGCCACCTAAGAATTTTGTAAAACTGACGAAACCCTGCTGAGCGTTTACTATTATAGCCTAGCAGGGTTTTTTCTGCTAAATCGCACTAGGCGCATATCACTCTATTCTATGAATACTGATAATGCGATACCCTAAAAAAGGACAGAATAGTCACCTGATAAGTAAGGAAAAATTAATATGTATTCATATTCCTAATAAAAAATATAACGATTCATATGATTTAAATATTGCCTTTGTGATCTACCAGCAATAGCGCTAATCTTTTTAAACTTGGATTGGTAAACCTTTAGAAGGTTTCAGTCAATCGTCATTACTATCAACTCAAAATATCGTATAACCTAGAAAAAAAATTACTAGGTAATCTATTATACTTATCCTAATTATAATAAATAATGAGCGAATGAATATGACAGCGACTTTGAGTGATGAGGATAAACCTCTTATTGAAACAATAGCGCACGCCTGCGCCATTACTTTTCAAGGTAATGCTAGCAATAACCTCCAACAAGACGCATTTTTCTTTTTAGACCATTGGTATCAAGAGAATTTAGGAATAATGCCTGTAATATCAGTGCAAGCGCCATTTTGTCTTGCGGTATCAGACGGCGTTGCCAGCTCTAACCAGTCACAGCACTGCTCAAAGGCAGTTGTTAAAGCAATTAGATCGCTATGGAATGACGAACAAGTAAACATCCAAAACATGACCTCAGATTGTATCTATACGCAACTGAGTCAAACCAAACACACAAAAAAACGCTATGGCGCTGCAGCAACCCTCGCGATGATTATCGGCACACTAAACGATGATAAATCAATCAATATAGACATCACTCATGTCGGTGACAGCCGTGTGTACTTGCTAAGAAAAAACACAAAAGGATGGCAGTGCTTAACTCGTGACCATAACTTATTAAATGAGCTGGTAGATGAGAAGGCGCACGATGAAGATCGTCAAGCAAGTTTTGATGAGTATAATCGCACAGGTATGGCAGGCAGCTTATATAGTATCACTGAGTGCTTTGCATTGGCAGTGAATAGCGATGACCCAAGCAACGAGCCACCTAATAGTACAAAACAGACAATTACAGTGCAAGCAGGTGACAGTCTTGTTGTTTGTACTGACGGTATTCATGATTTAGTGCCAAGTAATGAATGGGCGCGTATCGATAATCAAACGGATTTACAAGAGTGGCTACAGACGCTTAAACAGCAAGTTTATGACTCTGATGGCAATGCCTATGATAATGGCACGGCGATTATGGTGCGGTTTGAATGATTATCTTATGACAGTTCACTTTTAAAATGACAGTTTGATAGATTTTATAGCCTATAGAGCAGCCAATATGCCCACATACCCAGTCGCCAGCTACAACAAATCAACCCGTCTGTTTGCGCTCTATCAGCGCTTGCCACGTACTAAAGACAAGGCAATATCACTCACAGAGCTAATGAATGTTTATGGCAATAATCCTAACCATTATGCAAACGAGCGTAAAAATTTAGAGAACGATTTGAGTAGTCTCAATCAAATATTTAATGACATCTTTCACAGCGATGCTTTAATGCGTCTGCCAGCTTGGGGACAGAATATTAGCGGACAAACGGCAAGGTTTTATATTGAGCCAAGCTTTAGTATCGATATCATTAATGAGCAAACGGTATTTTTTTGGCAGATGCTGGCCAACTATACTGCAAATTATCTGCCGGCCTCTTTTAAGCAAAGTATTAGCGATAAGTTGAACCAGTTAGATCGTCAAGATAAGACCAGCTTCAATCAAAGTCGGCTAGGGCAGTGGCAAGATCGTCTCATTACCCTGCCGAGTATCGTACAAGCACCAAAGCTTGATAGTGGGGTGCTGGCTAGCATCCAACAGGCGTTATTACAAAACCGTCAACTGCAAATCAGCTATCAAAAAAAGTGGGACGATAGCGTGAGTGAAAAACGAATCTATCCGCGTGGCTTGGTCTTTATCGATAATATGATGTATCTGACAGGCTTTTATCCGGTAGAGGATCATATTGACGATAATGTGTTGTTAAAGGCACATCGTAATTTTGCGGTTAATCGTATTGAAGCAGCTGAAGTAACAGAGCAGTTGGTACCGGACTGGGTAGAACGCAATGCTTTCACTCTTGAGAATCTACGTAAGCTAGGAAAGTTGGAATTGAATCATGGTTTAAAAATCGGACTGGTTCTAAAGGTGCAAAAATATGCCTGCCAGCATTTATATGAGCGGCCGTTATCATCTACTCAAACGATTACGGTTATCGATGACACTTGGAATGAAGTGCGCGCAACGGTTGCCAATACGCAGCGCTTGCAAGATTGGTTAGTGAGCATGTCGCAATTGGCAGTGGTGATTGAGCCTGCTCAGTTAAAAGCGGTTATTTTAAAGCGTCTAGAAAGTGGGATGAAGTTATATACAAAATAGTTGATCAAGAGTTTTACCAAAATCACTCAAACACAAATATATTTTTTAATTTAATCAAGGAGCTAGAATGACCACACCTAACTTATTTAAATTTGCCACCTCTGAATTATCACAAGACGCTTTTATCTGTTGGCTTCTTTCTTGGGCAGACCAAGACTATCAGACAGGAAACGATAAGCATAGAGCGCTAAACAGATTAGCAACCAGTGTATTGGCGTTATTCTTTAAAAAAGCGGGTAACTCGCTACCGAGTCGTATTGATAAAATAGTAGTGAAGCGTCAAGTGAATAACATTGATGTCCTTTGTATCATAAACGACACTTACTGCGTATTAATTGAAGATAAAGTAGGCAGTTTGCAGCATTCAGATCAATTGATTCGATACAAGCAGTTTATGCTCAATGGACACGCTCAAACCTTTACAGAGGATAAAATCATTCCTATTTATTTACAAACGCATGATCAAAGCAACTATAAGGCTGTGTTAAAAGACGGCTTTTATCCAGTAACTAGACGAGATTTATTAGACCTCTTTAATAGTGAACAAAATGCGGCACTGCAAGAGAGTGATATATATAGCGATTATCTTAACCATCTGCAGTCTATTGAAGAAGCGGTGCAAAGCTTTAAGTCAAAACCTGTTAACGAATGGAAAAAACGGGCTTGAATTGGCTTTTTCCAATATTTACAGTCTTACCTAGGAGAAGGCAATTGGGGTTATGTTGCTAATCCTTCGGGCGGCTTTATGGGCTTTTGGGGACTGGGTCATAGAGTAGAGAATAATATAGATATTTACTTGCAAATCGAGCAAGAGAAAATCTGCTTTAAAATGTCTGTTCCTGATAAGGAAAGACGAAGTAAGATTAGGAATGAGTTCTATAAACTATTTAAGATAGAAGCTTCTGATTTTGATTTAAAAGTGACTAAGCCGAAGCGCTTTGGTTCAGGTAGGCATATGACCTTTGCTGTATTAGACACAGATATCTTTGATGGTGAAAACTTCATAGATATACAGCAGGTTAATAGACTGATGGATGAAGTACAAAAATTAATTAATCATACGGTAAGTCAGTATAAAAATAAAAACGAGTGATACTTTTAGTGTCATAACATTTAGAGTAACAAAAGGTCTAATCATGAAATATCAGCTCGACGAATCGAAAGTAGACGACATTCCATGTGTCGCCTTATACCGACCAGATAAAGACCATTATTCGCCATCTATTATCGCCTGTTTTATGATCAATGACGGTTGGAATGAGCAGGCACTACTAGAGCTAAAAGAGAAAGCAGAGGCTGATATTTTAGTAGGCTTACAGACAGATAACAATGAGTATGAACGCTTAGATATTGTAGAAGGCATTATTAGATGCCAGCCTAATGAAATAAATGATGTCGTTGAACTGCTAGATGTAAGGTCCGCAAGTACTATTATCGGTATAGATGTGATAGATGTTATAAGCTTGTTTGAGGTTGGCAGTTCATTCCAGTTTGTTCAAGCGAGCTCTACAGGCGAGCATGAATTCGATATGATAAAGATAGCCACACACAAGCTGATTAACCTACTTGCAAAAGCTCATGATACTAAAGGAATGTTTGTTGGCATGCAGAGTCCGCAAAGCTTACCACTGGAATCCATAGCTTATGTAACAGAAGCTGTTGAAGAGTTGTTGTCTGGTGACGATACCTTTATATACTATAGTTCAAATAGTACTGATGAGCCTGAATTTTTTCGTTTGAATGGAATTTATGCTGAAGACAAACAAAGCCACACATAGTAAACGTATGGCTTTGGCTGCTACTATCAATTGAAGCTGGTTCTATTTGCTAACAGAATCCCCGCGCCACATAGCATGCTCACACACTGCGCAAAACCAACTCTCTTTTGCTCGCATGTAAGCAATATCAGCGGGCACTTCAATAACAGAGCTAATCAAGGCAATGCACTTGTGTGACGTATCGGTCGTCCATTTACCGCGCTTTTCAAAGTAAGTTTGGATGGCTAATCCAGTTTTGATGACGTCTTGAGCCGTGATAGAGGCAATAGGGTAGTCGCCTATATGCGGTGCAATATGCTTATCTAAATAATTATGGAGTTTTTGAACATTCTTAGGTGTGGTACTAGACCTTTCGTTAATATAGCTCTTAGCGATAACTGAGCAGTGCCTGAGCTTTATCACGTGCTAGCCGCGCCTCTTTTAGCGACACCTCTGGTTTAAAGGTAGAGTCAATAGCTTGTTTGGCTGGCTTATAAATACCAATTTGATATGTTTTTTGCTTAGGTTTAAGGTCTTTGTCAGATTGATAGCGATAAGTCATCTGCCAAAATAGTGAGCCATTTGGATGTTGTATCAGATATAAATTGTTACCATCACCATGGCGTGTAACTTTGGTAGGCGTGGATAGTTTGGCGATTGCTTTCACGCCAGCATCAGTTAATCGGTAGTCTTTTTTTTCTTGCCATGGCTTATACCTCAAGGTGTCGAGAGGTTTAACAACAACCTCACTGTATAATTAACAACAAAAAATGACGTTGTATATTATTTAACAACATTTTAGAGGTGCTAGTAGATAATGACAATTATTTAACAAAGACTAAAAACTAGGTATGACATGGGTTTAAAGGGCTTGAGGTAATGCGAGGTTATGTCTAAATACAATGATTGGCGCGCCCACCAAGACTCGAACTCGGATCGGTCGCTTAGGAGGCAACTGCTCTATCCTGTTGAGCTATAGGCGCGTTGTGGAGAGACATTGTAGAAAAAAGCCGCGCCAAAAGCAATGAGCAATCTACAAATAGACAGATTATCTTTATTTGCCATTACTGAGCGCGTCGGCGACGTCTACGGGGTTTTCACCTGAGGCTTGTTTGGCGCGTGACGTTGGATTAAATAAATCATCTACGCTGTTTTTATAGCCATCGATATTATCATAATCGTATTTTTTTAATATATCCTGTCCTGCGCTCGATAGTAAAAAGTTACGAAAGCTGATGGCAACGCTATTATCGGACAAAATCACCCCGTCTAAGCTTTCTTCATCTGTTAATGCATAGCTAAATGCATTTAAACTGCGCGCTTCTTGATTGTCTGTTTTGGCTTTAGTGGCAGTTTGCCCCATCTCTGTATCTGCCGCTTGGTCATGAGAGGTGGTACTGGCTTGCTTTTTATTAAACGCATTTTGCATCAGCGTTAGCTGGGCTTGCAAAGGCTCAAGGCGTTTGGCTGTCAAGCTACCGTGGGCGATGATGATGTCTGTACCGATGTTTGAGGTAGGCTGCTCGGCGGTCATGTTGCTATCTGCTAATTGCAAGAACGCATGAGGGGGCACATAATTGGCCAAAACTTGTACGTGCGGATAGCGAGACTCAAAGCTGACAATCACATCATCCAAAGGCACTTGTAGGCGCTCTTCTGCTTGTACATACAGGGTGGAGGTTGATATATCGTCCTCTTCACTCTCTGCCGTTATGGCTGACGCTTCATTATTGTTTGCCATAATCGGCAAGGGGTCTATGTTTTTACGGTTACTGATCCACAGCCACATAAAAATGGCGATAAAAACGATGAGCAATAGTAAAATTAGCCCAGCCAGTAGCAGCTTGTAGTCTTTCATATATGACTGCTCTTCTTATAATCGGTAGTGAATGGTCAAGGTGATACTCAGATAACGCAAAAAATCAGACTTCGATATCAGAGTGCGCCCTAAGAGCTCTGCTATCAGGTTATTATCCCTAAAGCGACTGATGCAGCACTTCCTCTGCCAAATCTGCCAGCATGTCTGCAAAAATATCCGTCGTGGCAGCGGTATTTACGGCCGAATCGTTGCCGCTTGGACTGTTGGTTTTTAGGCGGCTGGGCGCGCTGGTATCATCATTTTTGCTCGCCGCTGCTGGATGATAGTGTGAAGGGGAAGTGGGTTTGTTGTCAATGGTTTTTACTTGATGAGCGGCAAGCGGCGACTCACCTGTTGATAGCTTGTCTTTGAGCCATTTAAAGCCATGTGCCTGCCACCATGCTTCAAAACGTGACAGTGAGCTACCGTGGACGGCGGCGGGGAGGTTTAGGGTACGAAGCTTTTGTGCCAGTATCGGATCGCTGATGGCTTGATGAATGCTCAAGTAGAGTCCGCTACTATCGTCAGTATAAGGCTTTCGGTTTTGCCAGGCGTTATCGTTGATTCGCATACGTGGCAGTTGCCAAAGCTCGCCGCGATAATAGACGACGTACAGCCGTTTTTTTGGATGGACGAAAATGGCATCAATAGGGCGCAGGGGCATAGTAGTTGTTTATCTCGTTGACAAAAGAGTTAAGGTAAAAACTTAACGACATCCGTTGTCGCAGGCTGTCTTGCTGAGCAGATGATATACTGGCAAACCGCCATAAACAATGGCACACTGATCGACAAGTGACGCATCTTGTGCTTTTTATCGTTATCAAGCTGCTTTATCATGCATTCTGATATTGACATTATGCTAGCAGAAATGTAACAAGCGAACGATCATCAAACATGAATTGATGAGTGTCGTCGGCAGCATTGCTATTATGCTTTGCACCATGACAGGCTATGTTTGCACGTTACTGTACCTGATCGTACCTAGTATGCATCCGTCGCCTCGTTATTTTATTATCACTCCAATTAGATCGCCTTTATGTTTAAAATCATTCAGTCCCACCGTACCGAGCTGTTGGTTGAGCAGTTGTTAGCTGCCTATAAGTCCAAAAACCAACCCGTCTTTGAGAAGTTTGTGGTCATTGTACCGTCCATGGTGCTTGGTGATTGGCTAGATAAGTCTATTGCAAGCCAAGCGGGTATCAGCACCTTAGTGACGACGACGTTTTGGGGTCAGTATCAGTGGACATTGATGCAAGATGTGTTGAGCCGTCACAATGCCTATTTGCTAGAACAAAACCCTGATGCGGCCACATTGAATGTACCTGAGGTGGCAGTGCTGTCACCAACGGTGATGCAGTGGCGCTTGTTTGGTTATTTGACTTATTATCAAGAAGCCATTGTCGCTGATGAAAAACATCCCGTTTATCCACTGCTGGCATCTTTGATTGATGAACCGCAAGAAGTGCAGCAGGATAAGGCACAGCAAGACGCGCGCATTTGGCAGCTGGCAAGTGATTTGGCGAGGGTATTTAACCGCTATTTAACCCACCGTGAGGACTGGCTAGATCTCTGGTCGCATAATAAACCGCTGACTGTAGAGGCGCTGATCGCTGAAAAGGATGCTCTGTCCCTGCGCTTCGATAAGTATGCGCGAGGCACCCCTGATTGGTTGGTGGCGCATTATGTAGAGCTAGAGATCGCGCAGCGTTTCTTATGGTCGCATTTGTTTGCTGATGTGCATCAGCACCGGGTGGCGCTTGAGGATGCCTTTTGGTCAGCCTTAAAAGAAAACAAGGCGAATGAGCGTGCGCAATTGCCCAAAGTGCTGCGCATTTTTACCATTCAGCAATTGCCACAGACCGAGCTCGACTTTTTGCAGCGCTTATCGCAATACATGGATATTACGCTACTACACTATAACCCGTCTAAGCTGTTTTGGGCGGATATCGTGGACAAGTCGTGGCTACAGCGTCAGCAGATTATCAACCCTGAAAGCGTGTTTTTGCGTGATTATGGGCACAGTTTGCTATCGCGTTTGGGCAAGCAGTCGCGCGATACTTTTGCGATGCTTGCGAATTTATCGGGTAATGAGCAGTACCAAGACGCACTCGTCGAATGGCAGGACATCTTTGATGAGGGCGGTGATAGCAATGAGGGCTTGAGCGATGCGTTCGGTATTGATTCTGATGACAGTGGGCAACAGCCGCAAGACAGCCCAAGCTTATTAAAGCGTTTGCAAAATGATGTATTGATGCTAGATGAGCAGTCTACCCAGCAAGCGACCGCAGCCAAAGTCTCGCAAGCAGTCAGTGAGCAAATAGAGCTGTCTTTTGAGCAGGTTGATCAAAAGCCGCAAGAATCGGCGTGGTATGACGATGAAGTATTAGAAAACAAGCGCTTTGAGAAGGAGCGTTTGTGGGCGATGTCTGCACAAGACAATAGCCTCAGCATTCACTCATGCCATAGCCTACAGCGTCAGCTAGAAGTGCTGCGTATCATGATTGGGCGCTGGCTCAATGAACCCTTAGCATCTGGTGAGAAAAAACGCCATATATCCGATATTGTCGTGTTGCTGCCCGATGTTGAGCGGCATCATGCGCTGATCAGCTCTATATTTGTCAGTGGTAAAGGTCAAGATGGTTTAACCCTGCCAGCAAAGGTGACGGGGGTGGTTGATGCCGATATTCGTCAGCTATGGGAGGCTATTATTGGTTTTTATAAGTTATTAGGCAGTCATAGCGCCCGCTTTGAAGCGGCTGAGGTGCTTGATTGGCTAATGCTGCCACCGCTGTATGAAAACTTCGGCTTAACCCATGAGCAGATGAGCCGTGGTTGTGATCTGCTGATCGAGGCAGGCTTTATTCGCGGTTTTGATGAATGGCATCTTAAACAAACCCTAGATAGCCACGACTATGATTACCGATTTACCTTTGCTCAAGCGTTAGATAGATTGACGCTTGGTCTGGTGATGCCAGAGGCCAGTTTGAGCGATTGCTTATACCCTTTGGCACAGGAGGACTGGCCAAGCACCGCCTTGCCAGAGATGACTCTGCCGCTGCCGCAAGTGAGCCTAAATGATGCGGTGATTGTTGAAGCGCTTTGCCGTATTTATGCAGGCTTGACTGCGCGCCGTGATGACCATACAAAAAAACTCAAAGCCGAGGACTGGCTGGCGCAGATTGAGACACAAGTGATTCATCGCTACTTCGGTGATGTCGATCAGACACGTACGATGCGGGCCATCTATAATGCCATGAATGGCTTTAAATCAAGCCTGAGGGCCAATCGCCACTATCGACAATATGCCAGTAGTGATAGTGCCAACAGGGAGGTAGAATACAGGCTGGCAGGTGTCGAGCAGTTGCCGCTTAAGCTGAGCTTTATGCTGGACAGTATCGAGGCGGAGCTTGAGAGTCAGCAGGTCAGTGCTGAGCCGACTGGAGTGATTACTTTTGGTCGATTTGGCGCGCTCAGAAACGTGCCTTTTGATTTGGTGGTGATGCTCAATATGGATTTATCTGAGTTCCCGGGGCGCGACCGTGATAATCGCTATGATTTGATGAAAGCTGCCAATGCTCGCCGCGGTGATAGAGTCAGTGAAGATGACGACAATGGTGCGTTCTTAGACGCACTATTGTGCGCGCGCAGTGCGTGCTGGATATTTTATAATGGTCAAAGTCTGACAGACACCCACGAGCACCTGCCTGCCAACCCAGTCAGTGAGCTGTTGCAGTTTTTGCAAGGCGAGGTGCAGTGGCAGGTCAACTCGCTTGAAGCCTTAGACACCTTAGACGCATTGCCTGAGAGTGTTGACTCTACCACCGAGAGTCTTAAGCGTTATTTACCTAAATTGATTAAGCAATGGCTGGTGACGGAGCATCCGGCACTGCCGTTTCACGAGAGCTTGTTTGAAATAAATAGTGAAGAGGCGGATGCGTTTGAGCAAGCATCTGATACGTCTACGCCTCATTCAACCCTTCATCCCAACCAGAGCGAGAACGTCGACAAAGACAAGACAGATGCGCTGGATGCTATTTTGCATACCGCCATGCGCAAAACCAAGCTTGCGCAACAACGCCAATTTCCGCCCGCGCCGCTGTGGCAAGCGGTGTTTCATACCTTAAAGGATAGTGCATCTTATGAGCAGACAGAGCTGGTTGGTTTGCCGACTAAGTCCCAGTATGAAGCCATCGTTCAGCTGCTTGGACACTCTCTAGGTCAATTGGGGCAAGTAGACAATCAAACCTTAGCGGCATTGGCTGAGATGCTATCACTAGACGCAGAGTCTGGTATAGACACCATTAATATCGACGCTATGTTTGATACGGTGTTCAATATTGAGGAGATAGACGTTGAAGGCGCATTGGCTTACCAAGTGCGTCATCCTGCCAAGGCGTTTTTGCGTACTCAAAAGGTGCATGTGGTGCAAGGCGAGGAAGCGATGGCACAGCAAGAGCCACTATTCCTAGACAATCTGACAACTTATCAGATCAAAGCGCATTTGATTCATGAACTGGCGAGCGATGCCGCTAATAACCATGGCGATAGTACAGCCAAGCAAGACCACTCAATTTTAATGTATCAAAAAATCATGCCAGCAGGGGTGGCGCGCCAAACGACCTTGCCCAATCAGCAGCAAAAACTGCAGCAGCAATGTCAGGAGTTTAAAGAGCAGCTAGTTGCTAATGGCTTGGACAATGATTTGGATAATGCCCAGCTAGTTGATGGAAATGGTATAAGTGGTTTGCAGCTACTGACCCCAACGATCGAGCATCCCGTGCAGCTAGCGCTAGCATCTGTGCTAAATGGTGCTGATGATACGTCATTACTAAAACTATTACCTAAAGTGGTTAAAATAAAAGGCTCAGTACCAACATCAGTACCGATAGATGCTAATAATCCTCGTGCTAATCTACAGGCTGGCATGTCCTATGCCGAGCAATCCCCCAAGCAGTGGTTAAATATACTGCCCAATTCTGCTAGCCCCAAGCATTTAATCAAGTTTTGGTTGTCACATCTGTATTGGCAAGTCGCCAGACGCACAACTGCCGAGCAAGTCGCAGCAGATGATGGCGTGAGTATTTGGCGTTTTAATAAGCCAAGCTCGCAAGTTGGTAAATATAAAGATGTAATTGCATTTAAGCTCAGCCCTATTGTGTATGAAGATGCGTTGGCCGAGCTGATAAAATGGGCAATTTTTGGCAAGCTAGTCGGTCAAGTGCCGATTACCTTATTGCCAGAATATGCGCTCAGTTATCTTGATAAGTGCGCAAAAGCGGCAGAGAGTGAAGATGAGAGCGGTAGCTATTGGCCAAAACGTGCAGATTTCTTAGATTGGCTAAGGCCCAATTATCACGTAGATACGGTATATGATACCTGCTCGCAGCATGCCATTTGGCAATATGTACTGCGTGATCAGGACGCGTTTAAAGCCCTATCAGCAGCCTTAACGACGTTAGTACAGCCGCTGTATGAGCCGATGTATAAAGCCCTGCAAGGTCTAGATAGTTAGCTGGCTAGTTGATTGCTTAACACGGTTCGTTTTTTACCTTTTGGCTTAATGGATAATAAAAAGTGTACGCCCCTATGACAGAATTTATCACTGATACACCTATGTCACCGAGTTTTGACGATGAATTGTACCAACCCTCTTCTCAAGGTTTGGATGTTGCAGAGCCCAAGGCAGAGGTGATACCAGCGATTGAGGTGGCATTGACAGGTCGGCATCTTATCGAAGCATCAGCCGGTACGGGTAAGACTTGGACACTTACGGGCATCGTACTGCGCTTGCTCATTGAAGCACGGCGCGCGCCAGAGCAAATCATTGCAACGACCTTTACTCGCGCTGCGGCAGCCGAGATGCGTCAGCGCATTCATGATCGTTTGGTGGATTTTTATCAGCTGCTGCAATGGATGAGTAGCCTGAGTGCCAACCCTGCAAATAAAGAGCATTTATATCCATCCATCCTACAAGTGACGCCAGACAGCGATAAAGATAAGGAGAATAGTCAAGTAAGTCAGCACGCAGACACGGATGCGACTGCTAAAAAAGACGCTGATGAACTCAACCAAGACATTGCCTATGACTATGATAAAGCCCATGACAAAAAAGCCGCGGCCAAAAAGCGTGTACAAGCAAAACAAACTCGTGAAAAATGGCTAGTCGCGCAGGCAAAAGGTGCACGCTTAGATGACATCATGCAAGACCCTATCAATCTGCATCTGGTTGGCTACTTGCTTGATCATGTATATAGCTATCCGATGACAGAGGCGATTCGCCGTACGGCATTGGTGTTGACGACCTTGGATAAGCTGTTTGTCGGTACCCTCGATAGCTTGGCACAAAAGTGGCTTACAGAATACAGTAGCGAGACAGGCCACCAGCAAGGCATGGCCATTATTGACGACAGTAGTATCGAGCAAGTGACGGACAGTATCGTTCATGATGAACTGCGTCAGTTTCAAAGCCGACTGTACCATGAGCAGCCCAAGCTTTATGCATTGATGGATCAGCAAGGCAAGCTGACGGCGGTGGGCGATCACAAGAGCTTTGTGACGCGCTCACTGAATTTCATCTCTGCGCCGATTGATGAGGTAAGGCTAGCAGATTTTGATTTTGGTTTATATGAACAGCTATTGCATGAGTTTGCGACATTGGATTTGGCAGATATTCAGCCGTATTTAAACCCTGATTATCGAAAGTCTCAAGGGTTTCATGGTGGTTCTAATTTATTCAAGCAATTTGATGCCATTATGGAGGTGCATCAAAAAATAGCGGAACATCAGCTGGTGTTTACCAGTTATTTAAATGAACGTGAAAATAAGATTCTTACCTCATTGCAGGATTCTAGATATCCCAATGAAGAAGGTAAAATTAAGAATTTTAATAAGAATAGAGAAAAAGAGCATGAAGCATTTTTCGCGTTAGAAACCATCAGTAAATTAATGGCTATCTTGGATATGGTTGATGGTTTAAATCAGCATATTGTGATGTTGTTAGCCAACCTCAACCGCCATATCGTGCTGGCGGTGCGTGACAGACTGCCGGTTATCTTAGAAGAGCGCGGTGAAACCACCTTTAGCTTGCAGATGGTACGCTTAAACCAAGCATTGACCGGTCGGCAAGGAGAGAAGCTGGCGCGTTATATTCGTCATCATTATCCAGTGGCATTGATTGATGAGTCGCAAGACATCAATGGCGAGCAAGCCATTATGATTGAAAGCATCTATCTGCCGAAGCGTAAACCGTCGGCCAATGATAAACAGGCTACGGGTAATAAAGCGAGCAATAAAGCCAACCATGAGTTTTTGCTATTGGTTGGTGATCCTAAGCAGGCCATTTATGGGTTTCGCGGCGGTGATGTCGCCAACTACAATTATATGAAAGCCCAGTTTGAAAAAAGCAGCCTATGGACGCTCGATACTAACCGTCGTTCAAACGCCAGTGTGATTAACGCTCTAAACTGCTGGTTCGGTATGCCTGCGCCAGTGACTCAAGAGAATAGGCTGGCACAGTTAGGTAGTGGTATTTATTACCAGCACATCAAAGCTGAAAAGCAAGAAAATCAGCTGTCTTGGTTTCGTCAGCCAGACATGCCAAACAGCGACCTAAATAGTGACTCGGTAGATGACTTAGTAAATGACGTGCTCTCTGCTCAGCCAGTGAGTGTGTTGCACCTGCCTTATGATAAGGCGCTTGAGTACGACGAGTTTGAAATCACAGCCCGTCATATTGCCACCTTGCTTAGCAGCCATCAGACACTTAAAGGCAAACCGATTCAACCGAGCGATATCGGTGTGCTGGCACGTGCCAAAAAAGACTTAAAGCAAGTCGAAGACGAGCTTGTCAAGCTTGGTGTGCCGACCCTGACCACCAGTGATGTCAGTATCTTTGAAACCATCATGGCAGAGGATGTGGCAGCGCTGCTAAGTGCCATGCTATACCCGTATCGTCACGATATGATCAATCGGGTGCTGACCAGTCATTTATATGGCCTGAGCATCAGAGATGTCAAAGCCATGATGACGGACCATGAGTCAGGAGTTGTAGATTTAAATAGCGCTAATACACAAGCCATTGATAATAAGACAAGCTATCAAGACTTTATTAGCTATTTAAAAGAAGGTGCCCAGCGTTGGCAGCACTTTGGCATATTATCGGCCATGCATTACTTGTTGGACAAAAGCCCTGTACAGCCGCAAGGCGTGTGGCAAGCACTAGCCGCGCATCCAGAAGGCGCGCGTCATATTATGGATTTGCGCCATGTGATGGATATCTTGGCGCAGTATGGTATCGGCATGGGTGAGTATGAGCTGCTAGCGTGGTTTAGACAGAACATAGATAGCGCGCCGAGCAGTGATTGGGCTAAGCAATATCCGCTACCGACAGAGTCTGGCGTGCAGCTAATGACCATTCATAAGTCTAAAGGACTAGAGTTTCCCATTGTCTATGTACTGGGTATGGACGATGCCAGTAGAAAATCAGGTAATAAAGAAGACTATGGGTTGTATCTCTATAATGCGCAACAAAACCCTAGCCAGCAATATGCTACTCAACAAGACGCTTCTCAACAAAATCAGTCAGTGTTGGCGCAGCAATCGACAGGCAATCAGCGCCGATTCTCACCAGTGCAAGGCTCTGCGACCACAGACGGCTACTATACTGATATTGAGACGCAGGAGGGCTTTGATGAGCTGCGCCGGCTTGGCTATGTCGCCTTTACGCGCGCCAGTGAACAGCTTTATGTGGTATTAAAAGATGCCTATAGAAATACTGATTGTAACTTCAGGCCAGTGTGTTATTGGTTTGACTCAGAGGAGGCCAAGTTTGAATTGCCAGATAGGCTCAAAGGCATCATAGGCATGATTAGAGGGCATAAGGTCGATGCGTTTTATCGTGATAACTGCGTGACAGCAATAAGCGCATTAACGAATAATGGCGCGCTTGCCTCGACTAAGCCCAAAACCGAGCCTATTCAGTATGATGATTTTTCAGAGGTTATGAAAATCAATTATTTTTATGGTTGGGCCAAGACCAGTTTTACCGCTTTAGCACGTCAGCTAGATGAATCGGCGCAGACAATGGCTGTGATGGATGAGCGTATAGATGATGCGGTAGATATTGATGTTGATATCAATATCACCGAAACGTCAGTTTCACCGTCACTGGGTGGTCATGAACCAGATAGTTATGAGTCTGCCGCGCAAGTCGGTCAGGCAAGTCTCAAGTCAGAGGATGATATTCGTTTTACCTTTGTCAAAGGTGCCAATGCGGGTACGTTTTTGCATGAGATATTTGAAAAAATTGATTTTGGCAATAAATCGCAGTGGCCACAGGTTATCGATAGGGCTGTCAGTAGCTATCAGCTGCCGCTGGTGTATAGCAGTGCTGAGGCCCAAAGCCGTCGCCTACAAGCAAAGACGCAAGACAAAGGTGGTAGTGCGTCATTAAATACTGATTTATTGGATTCGGAGGTGATCGATGTTGGTAAGCATGAAGCGCTCATTGGCTGGATAGAAGAGGTGCTACATACGCCGCTCTTAGCGTCTAATCAGCCGTTACATGCTATTGATGAAGGTCATAGGTTTGCCGAATTAGAGTTCAATATGGGGCTATCAGAGCGTTTTAAAGCACAGGATATCAATCAGCTTTTTGAGAAGTACCTACCAGATGAGACTGAAAAGCACATCAATCTGGTGCCGCAAAACAAAGCGCACTTATATCGTTATTTACGTGGTGAAATCGATTTGGTATATGAGCATGCTGGCAAGTATTATGTCGTCGATTATAAAAGTAATTTTTTAGGAAATAGCCTAAGCGATTATGATGAAACTACGCTCAAGCGAGCAATGTCGAAAGCAGGGTACTGGTTACAAGCCGCCATTTATCAAGTAGCATTACATCGGTTTTTGTCAATGCGAATTGCTGATTATATAGGCAATGAAGATAAATATTTGGGCTCGGTGGAGTATGTCTTTTTACGAGGTGTATATGATCCAGCCTCTCAGTTGGCGACTAAGGCAAAAGAGGCGAACACACTGAGCGGCGGCGACTCAACAGCCAGTGAGACAATGCCTGATAAGCCAATAAGCAATGCCCGCTATGGACTGGTGACTTGGGATATACCCATTGATTTTATTAAGGCTTTAGACACGTTGTTTGGCATACCAAATTAGCAGTCTATAGTTTATTAAATCTAAGGATAACATAGTGCTGCTAGGATACTTTTTTAAAGCCCTAAATTGAACTGATTATATAAATATAGAGAAGAACACATCATGAGTAATAATAACAATAAAAGTAAGGCTGATATCAGCTCACAAGAAAGCTGGGCCAGTCATATTAGCGATTATATTTTGCTACGTCGTCAGCAAACACATGTAGCCTATAGCAAGGCCGATGCAACGGCTAAGGACAGTAGTGCAAAAGTAGACTCAGCATCAGATAACGGCTTATTTACCGCTCTATTTACTATGTTGGCTGCGCATTTAGAAGAGGGGCATACTGTACTCAACATTCAGGAAACTGAGCATGAAGCGCCGCATAGTGGTCAGGTTGGTAGCGAGATAGTGACACTATATGAGTGGCAACAGCAGCTGTTAGAGATGCTAGCAATGCCGCTGATTGCCTTGATTGACACTCAAATAGCGGTTCAATCAGAGGTTGATATTACGGCAGAGGCATCAATATTTATGTTGCTGGAGAATTTGTTTGCTAAGCAAGACCAGCTATGGGCGCAGCTGGCACTTAGCAATCATGAAAAAGAGATGTTGGTTAAAAGGCTTGATACAGTAGCGGCACTTTACCAGTTATTGAAAAATAGTAACTTAACGTTTTTTGCTAAGTTAATCGATGAGCACACTTTGTTCGCTGACGTTAATGCAAACGCAAACCATAATGAAAATAAAAATAGCCTAAGCAAAAATAATCAACCTATCGTTTATCAGCACATTAACAGCAAGGAGGACGATAAACAAAACGCAGCAATCACGTTTTGGTTTCACCGAGCGTGGCAAGCGGAATTTAACTTAGCGGCACGCATCAATACTATTTTAGACCAACAAGTAACGCCGCTTAAGATAGCGATACCTGACAACCTTCACGAAAATCAGATAAAGGCGATTGATATCGCTAATAAAAATGCCTTTAGTATCATTACAGGTGGCCCAGGCACGGGCAAGACTTACACCGTGGCGCAGCTGGTGATGGCATTGCAGCAAGCGACAGAGGGTAGGGGAGCGGCACATGAAAAAATCAAGTTTAGTACAGACAGTGCTAGCCTAGCGTTAGCCGCGCCAACGGGTAAAGCGGCACAGCGTATGCAAGAGTCTTTGCAAGCCGCGTTAGATGCCGCGAATGTCGAATTACAATTACAAGAAGCCAAAACCATTCATCGCTTGCTAGGTATCGGACGTACGGGCAGACCGCGTTATGATGCCAATAATCCACTTGGCGAGGATATCATTATCGTCGATGAAGCATCGATGCTAGGGGTGGAGCTGGCAAATTATCTTGTCAGCGCAGTAAAGCCTGGGGCGCGACTGATATTGTTGGGTGATGCCAACCAGTTGGCTGCGGTAGATGCAGGGGCGGTATTGGCTGATCTATGCCGTATTTCGCGCTTGCAAGCGATTCATGCGGAGCTCACAGAGAGTCGCCGATTTACCGCTGACTCTGGTATAGGTAAACTTGCTTATCAAATAAATAAAATAGAAACGGACACGCAGGCTATTTGGCAGTTGTTAAAATATGATGAGGCGCTGAGCTTTGAGTATATAAACAATATCAATAGCTTACCAACTTCATCAGCTAATGATAACGCTATAATAAATAGCCTAAGCAATAAAGAAAAAATATCAAAAGCAACTAAACATTACAACTCATACTTAAATAAAATCAAAAATCTTCTGCAAAAGCCAATAGAAAAATCCATGCCGAAGTCAGTCAAAACAACCATTACTTCGCTAATGAACACCTTCAATCAGTTTCGAATATTAACTGCCGGCCACAATGGTGAATGGGGTGATCATTACATCAATAACTATTTTACACAGTGGCATCTTACTGAGCTGAAGCTGCCTCTGGGTCAAAACACTTGGTTTCATGGCCGACCTGTCATGATTCTACAAAACAACTATGAGTTAGGGTTGTTTAATGGCGATATTGGTTTTTGTTTGCAGACTAGCGATGATCGTAGCCGTCTCGAGGTGTTTTTTGAAAATAAGGAGCAGGGGATTGCTGTTAATTTGCTCAATGAAGAGGTCATCGCCACTGCTTATGCGATGACTATTCATAAATCCCAAGGATCAGAGTTTGATCATGTGCTCATTACTTTTGACAATAGTCACGCAAGGCTGCTGAGTAAAGAGCTGATTTACACCGCTGTGACACGTGCCAAAAAACAAGTGACCATATATAGTACAAAACACGCACTAGAAAAAGCCGTTCAAACGCCCACTGAGCGCCATACTGGCTTAGCCTTACAGTTTTAGAGTCACTACTAAACCTATAAGCAAAAAAAAGCATCCGATTAGGATGCTTTTAAAAATGCCCGCTTAAATAAAGCGCTTACGCTTCTTCTTTAATGGCATAAATACCTGGCAGGTGACGTAGATAACCATGGAAATCCATGCCACAACCATAGACATAACGGTCTGCAACGTTGATACCGACAAAGTCCACATCAAAGTCAGCAACTTTGCGATCATGTTCTTTATTTAGCAGCACGCAGCATTCGATAGACAGCGGTTTTTCTTTACCAAGTTGTTCTACGACGGCTTTTAGGGTGATGCCTTCATCAAAAATATCATCGATTAGCAGTACGTGCTCACCTTCGATACTGACATCAGGCTTAAATTTCCAGTCTAGCTCATTGGTACCTTCGTTATCACGGTAGCGTGAGGCATGGATATAATGCATACGATGATAAAAAGTCAAATGGGTCAGTAGTTGACCAGCTGGAATCAATCCGCCGTTCATCACGACCATGACGATAGGATTTAGGCCAGCGTAGTGCAGGTTGAGCTGAGCGGCCAGACGCTCATAAGCTGCGGCAACTTCGATACTGCTAATAAGGCACTCTGAGTTGCGTAGGGTTTTTTCGATTTCTTGGTTACTAATTTGGGTCATGGGTTGCGCCTTTGATAAAAGTGCCGCCTATTTTAGCAAATTTTACTAAATTTGCCCAACATTCCAGTCTTAATAAAAATATAATATTCGCTATTCTGGCTTTTTTACGATAAAGGGGCGGTAATAATTGGCCAAACGGTTTAAGGAAGTATCTGGCAAATCGGGCAATAGCTTGTTTAATGCCATAGACATGCCTTTGTCGATGGCCGCTTTGGCAACGGGCACAGATTTGCGTTTGATCATGCCAAGCTTTAAGGTTTCAGCGTAGCGGCTGACAAAGTGTGTCAACGTTTCCTCGTTCATGGTTTCAAGCGCGGTTTTAAAGGTTTTCATATCTGTATGCTCAGGCGTAATCGCTGCAAAGCCTTTGTCGACGGTCATGGCGTCTTTATCAGACAGCTGAAAACCAATGCGCTTGATACCATCATTATCGATAAATGTCGCTCGATCTCTTAAAAAATGAAAGCTGGGTAGCACTTCTTCGTTGTTTTCTTTACCCAGTAGGATGTTTAATAGCGTGTCCGTCGCTTTTTCAACGGTGCCGACCACTTTGCGCATGGCTGCTTGACGTTCAGGGTTTGGAATGATATCCACTAAGCCGACGAGTAGGTTGTCAATCAGGTCACGCGCGGTTTGGTGAGTCAACGCGTCGCGATAAGGGTAGTAATCTACTGACTCATTTGATTCAACCACTTGCTCTGCTTCAGTAATAAGCGCTTTTAATTTGTCTGAAGGAACGAATCCAAAATAATGTGCCATGCTAACTCCTTTATTTGTTGTTTTTAACGTCTTACTACTGTTGTAACCTTTGTAACCTTCAATAAATCAGTTACCATCTAAGGCATGTCTTTTATCAAAACATACAGGAAGTGAAGACATGCTTATAGATAGACAAAGAAAAATTCATCAAAATTTGTATTCATTTACCAAGCGTTTTAATCTTACAATACCATATGAAAAATCGGTGCTATCAATCAAATCAATGATCAGCTGCTATGTCTTTGATAGCAATGTTCTTGGGTTTTTATCGCTCACTAATTTAGCATACTTTTTTGATTTTGATTTAAAAAGCTTGAACTCATAAGGCTATCTAATACTTGTCTAGGGAGAGATAAGATGAATAGTGCTATTGTACTGCTAATTGCAGTTGCTGCCATGCTCTGCGGTTATGTGTTTTATTCAAAATTTATCGCCACAAAAATTCTGGCATTGGACAACAGTCGTCCCACGCCAGCTCATACGATGAAAGATGGGATTGATTACGTCCCTACCAATAAGTATGTATTGTGGGGACATCATTTTACCTCAGTGGCAGGGGCGGCACCGATCATCGGTCCAGCTATTGCAGTGATTTGGGGCTGGGTACCTGCCATCATTTGGGTGGTGTTGGGGACTATTTTTATGGCGGGTGTCCACGATATGTCCGCTATTTGGGCGAGTATGCGCAATCGCGGTCAGTCGATTGGCTCTATCGCGGGTACGGTCATGGGCACACGTGTGCGCAGCTTGATGATGGTCGTAATATTTTTATTGTTATTGATGGTCAATGCGGTGTTTGGCGTTGCTATCGCCAATATGATGATCAAAACGCCATCTGCTGTATTGCCTGTTTGGGGCGCATTGGTGGTAGCCTTTATCATCGGTCAGTGTATCTATCGCTACAAGATGAATCTGATTTGGGTCTCTATCATTGGCGTCACTGCTTTATATGGTCTGATTTATCTTGGCCCTATGTTCCCAATTGTGTTGCCTGAAACGGTCTTTGGCTTGCCTGATAATGCGGTTTGGATTCTCATTTTGTTTACTTATGCGGCAATTGCATCATTGTTGCCTGTCTGGATGCTGCTGCAACCACGCGATTATATCAATGGCTTGCAGTTGTTTGTTGGCTTGATTCTATTGTACGCCGCGATTTTCATTGGTACGCCAAATATTGTCGCGCCAGCAGTAAACACAGCGCTGCCAGCTGGCACACCATCACTCATGCCATTGTTGTTTGTGACCATTGCTTGCGGTGCAATCTCAGGATTTCACGGATTGGTGGCGACAGGGACGACCTCTAAGCAGATTGACAAAGAAGAAGACGCACGTTTTGTTGGTTACTTTGGGGCGCTGGGCGAAGGTATGCTAGCACTTGGCGCGATTTTGGCAGCCACGGCAGGTTTTGCGACCCTTGGAGACTGGCAGGCGGTTTATCAAAAATTTGGCGACGGCTCTATTGGCGCGTTTATTGATGGCGGTGCAACCATTCTAAACGCTGGTGTCGGTATCGATATCGTGCTATCCCAGACCATGCTTACGGTAATGGCAGCATTGTTCGCTGGTACCACGATGGACACGGGTGTTCGTTTGCAACGTTATATTTTCCAAGAGTTTGGTGAGTTTTATAACTTGCCTGCATTGAACAAAGGCTTCGTTGCAACCCTGCTTGCCGTCGGTAGCTGTTTGCTATTGGCCTTTGGCGCTGGCGGTATCGATGGTGCTGGTGGTATGATTATCTGGCCATTATTTGGTACGACCAATCAGCTGATGGCAGCCCTAACCTTGATGATTGTTACGGTTATTTTATTGCGTAAGGGTAAGCCAGTTTGGTACACCTTAGGGCCACTGACTTTCTTATTAGTTATGACTGTCTTTGCTCTATTAATTCAGCTAAAAACCTTCTTCACTGATGGCAATTGGCTACTGATCATTATGGACATCATTATCTTGATCGCAACGATTTTGGTGACGTTTGAAAGTCTGTCGGTACTGCGTAAAGAGTGGTCAATACACAAAGGTAAAAGCGGTGACATTTAAACGCTAAACAGATTTGAGTGTCTATTACATCAAAACCTTCTATCAAATAAAAAGCGCTAGCAGCAATTGCTGGCGTTTTTTGTATCGACTAGGCATGATAGAGCATAACAAAACATCAGGAGTTAGATGATGAATAATAAAGAAGCACCAAACGAGATAGAAGCAGCTGAAAACGTCCAACCACCAGAGAGTACTCAACCATGGTGGCAACGGTTTGTGGCAGGACTCAATGAGTTTTATCATGCACCATATCGCCAAACGATGGCACGGGCAGCGCGTGACGAAGAAGATTTTTTTATGATGATGATGTTTGCAGAGAGCCTCGGTATTGATAATCCTGCCGGCTTTTATACCTTAGAGTTACAGCCGTTATTTTTAGAAAACTTTCACGAATGGCACACGCGCATGGGTATGGATAGATGCCCATTTGACCATGTTGGCTGCTGCTAATCGTTTATTTATGATTGAAAAATAAAAATAATATAAGAAATGAGATGAAAATATGGCATTACATCCTCTACATACATTAGTAGAACAACTAAAAGCACAACCGATTATATTTATCGGCGGTAAGGGCGGTGTGGGAAAAACCACTACTGCCGCCGCACTTGCCAGTTATTACGCAAGCCAGCAGCAAAAAACGCTGATTGTCTCAACCGATCCAGCACACAGCTTGGGTGATGTGCTTAATATGCGGTTAAGTAACGAGAAAACAGCGGTAACGCCTTATCTTGATGCTATCGAGCTAAATCCTGACGTCATCGTCGATGCGCATTTTGCCCAAGTTGAGCATACCATCAGTGCTTATGCCAATCCCGATATGATGCCCAAAATTCGTGAGCACCTGCGTCTATCTAAGTCGGCACCCGGTGCACAAGAAGCCGCCATGCTCGAATCCATGTGTCAGCATTTAGTCGAAGCGGCAGATGCAGGCTATGAGCATATTATCTTTGATACTGCACCGACAGGGCATACGCTACGGTTGCTAGTACTACCAGAAATGATGGGCGCGTGGACAGATGGATTATTGGCACAGCAAAGGCGGCAAGCCAAATTGCGCTCAGTAGCGACGCATTTGGACAGTCACAATCAAACGCGTGGTAGTGGTGGTCAAAAAAACAGCGATCATAATGTGCCAAATCCATTTGCTGCAAAAAAATCTGATCGCTGGGAGCAGGCGGTAGCAGTACTAGAAAAACGCAAAGCACTGTTTCGTCAAGCAGGCCTACTGCTGCATGACCGTGGCCAAACGGCGATTGTCTTGGTAATGACCGCCGACGTGTTACCACTGGCTGAGACCAAACGCGCTGTCTCACAATTAGAGGACAGTAAACTGCCGCCAGCGGCGATAGTAGTCAATCAACTAATCAAACCGACGCAGGCGGATGCGTTTTGGCAGCATCGCGCCGAGCGCCAGCAACAGCTACTGCAAGATATTGAAAGCAGTTTTCCCAATTATTCGCTATACCCAATCTATTTGCAAAAAACAGACGTACGCGGTACAGATGCATTAAGTACCTTGCTAGAGGCTTCATGCTAGCTGGTCACTCAGACTCACGTGATTGTAATTTGCTCGCCAGCGACCACGCCATATCGGCACGCAATAGCTGAGCCTGCTCGGATTTACCGCTACTAAGCGATGACCACTGCGGTTTGCCGCGCGCTTTTTTGAGCTCGCTTGGTAGTTTGTGTGTCGGCCATGGTGTGACGGTATGGCCGTCGTCATCTAACGCTTGCTCAATATTGGTTTTTTCCCCTTTATATAGCAATTGCGTGGCATCAGTTGCTGCATGACCACGACGGCGCAGGGCGGTAAGCAAATCTATCGCGCGCGTGGCGAGTAAGGTTAGAGTGGCAGGGTCGATATATAAGCGCTTTACGCCAGTGATTTTATCAGCGATGCTACTGGTATTAGACAATAACCCACCTGCGATACCACCGATGGCAGCGCCCAATCCCAACGTCGTGCCAAGGGCCGCCGCATCAATACCCAAGCCTAATAGTGCACCTGCTGCCGCGCCCGATGTGGTGCGAATACCATAGCTTTTGAGCAGCTCAGGGTCAAAAGGATCTTGCTGGTACGCTTGTAATTCAAGTGGGGTGGCTGCTACCGCATTATCATAAAACTTATATAAATTGAGCAAATTGTGCTGCATCGCCCGTTCGCTTTGTCGCACCGCTTCTTGCATTTGTGCAAGTATGGGCATTGGGTCATCATCTTCATTGATTTCATAAACGAAAGCGGCGACATTTAATAAAAAGTCGGCAATGATGATATTGGCTTCATCATACAGCTGCGCCCAGTTCTCTGTTCGACGCGTCATCAGTTGCTCAAGCATCTCCGAGTGAGTGAGCATAGTGGCGAGATTTTGCCATAGGCGCATCTCGTCTTCAAATTCAAAGGCGACGGAATCAAAGCGCGTCGATATATGCAGATTGCGTCTTGCCAGCATCGTTTGCCACTCATCGATATTGGCATCCTGACTGTCGGTAAAATTAAATACTGGCATCACTGGTATCGCCGCCCACGATAAAATAGCCAACTCGTCTTTATATTTACCGAGTACCGGCTCACGCGCATCGACGACATAAATGGCCATATCGCTTGCCAGCAACTGCCGAATCACTTTGGCTTCTTGGCTATAGTCGTCATTGCCGCCACTGCTCGTTAGGTCGTCACCACCTTGGGCAATATCTGCGGCCAAAAACTGCTGCAAACGCTCAATACCATCACGGCGACTGGCCGTATTGTCTTCTAGCCAATCCATCAGCCCTGAAGCGTCCTCTAGGCCAGGGGTATCATATAGTATGACCAAGTCTTCACCGGTTTGGCTATCTGTGAGTTTGGCTTGCTCAACATGACGCGTGGTGGCCGCCTCATTTTTGACTTCACCAAAATAAACATCACGTAATAGTGTGCGCAGGATAGAGGTTTTACCTGTATTGGTATGGCCAACGACTGCCAGTTTCAGCGCTTCGCCACTGGCGATGGTTGTTTTTTTGCCAGCGTGCGCTGTCAAGTCGTTTGATTCTTCAGTGTCGTGAGTCTGCGTAGATGCTGTTGGCGAGGCCTTTACATACCCTACATGAGGCTCGTCTTTTAAGGCTTTGTCGGCAAATAGGCCGACGGGCTGACCATTGGTTCTATTATTATCCATTTTATGTTTCCGTATTATTCATATATATAAACGCTAGCGCTTTTGTACAAATACCAAAAAACGTGACTAACTGTCCACTAGGCCAATGTTTCGCGCCGCAAGCGCGGTTTGCCACTGTTGATAGCGAGTTTCTTGGTTTGCTATCGTCTGCACCGAGTCTTTTGCCAAAGTGCCATCACTAAGCAGCTGGATAATAAGCCCGTTTGCCGCATGCTCTGCGATACGATCGAGTTTGCGCAGGGTGCCGCGATCAGGCAGCGCATTACTATGAACGCCTAATAACACTTGCACGGGGTGCTTATCAAGATAGCTTGTCAAGCGCTCCATATCATCGCGGTCATCAACGATACCGAAATCCTCTATCTCACTATTATCATTAATATCGGCATCAACACCCCCAAGCCACCAGTTGTCTTGCTTTGCTGGATACTCGAGTAGGGCCACCAGTTTTTTACCAGTGCTGACCGTCGCTTTTGGCGCGACAGGAGCGGGTGCTTCTTTAAAATCATCAGCATCAACCACATGACGCTGCCAAAAATTCAAAATTTTTTGATAATAAGGCTGCTTGATATCTAGGCGCATTTTTTTGCGGCGAAACATCAACGCACAAAACGCCCAAGCGATGGCTCTAGGTACGATACCATACATCAGCAAGCTTCCTACCAGCAGCCCCGCCCATTGCCGCGCGGCAGACAGCGGCATCGCCTCAGTCACCATGCGGCTTTGGGCGATAGCGGTACTGTCTGGCACGTCAAACCCTACCAAGCTTGGCAGCCAGCCGAGTATCTGAGTCAACGTGATAAGCGCCTGATCAGACAGTAAGGTCGACTCCCAGCTAAAGCTGTACTGACGCACGATCAATAAAAACACAATGGCCAGCAGCATACCCGTCAAGGTAGCGAGCCATAATTGATGGCTAAAACGCCCCAAATACCAGCGCATACCGCTGTGCTGTAGTTGACGCTCGTACAAGTCAATGGCTGCTTTGGTCACATCGTCTTTACCACGAATAAGATAGCTGGGACTGACAAAACTGGCAAACCAATTGGACGACTGCTTGCCTTGATTGATGAGCGTCATCGCAAGCCAGCCTAAGAGCATAACGGTATGAAAGCCAAGCAAGCAGACCAGAACATAAAAGAAATTAACCACATTGGTCTGAAGTAGGGTAAACAGTCCTAGAAACCCTGAGATGCACCACACCACACTCATGACTATCATGATACCCTTGATGCGGCCATCAATCTTGCCGAGCACCCCTGCCAGCGCACCGTTACTATCAATACGTGAGGCGCGGCGGTGCAGTTTTTGGATAGGTTTTCCATCCTCACCTTGCAGCTTTTCGGTGATAAGTAGTGGGTCGGTTGCAAAGACATGCTGCTGCGTCTCAAGCGTGCGTACCAGCTCAGTCAGTTGGTCTTGGGGTGATAGCATAAGATATCCGTATAAAAGCGTTGGTCAACAATCATCAGTTTGATTGTGTGAATGATTATTGTAGCCTATATCGTATGGCGGTGACTTCGGTTATTTTTAGCGTTTTCTCATAGTATATGTAAAATGAATGCGCCAAAATAAATGGAGAAATAAAGATAAGCAGCAGCCTATAATACAGATAACCATAAGGGCGGTATTATGAAACAAAAAAAATTATTTGGTCATTGGTGGCACCGGTGGTATCGGTCGGGCGATTGTGAAAGAGCTATTACAACGAACCGCTAATGAGCAAAGCGATACTAATACAGCACATGCCAAAATATATGCCACTTATCACAAAAGTCAGCCTGACTTTGCGGCAGATCATTTGTATTGGATATCGATGGATGTGAGCGATGAGGATAGTATCGAACAAGCCATTGCTGATATTAAGCAACAAAACACTCATATTGATTGGGTGATTAACTGTGTCGGCTTATTACATACGCCACACAATCAGCCAGAAAAAGCGCTGCGGCAGATGCAGACGGACTTTTTTCTACAGAATATGCAAGTCAATGCACTTGCCAGTCTACTGATTGCCAAGCATATCAAGCCATTACTCGCAAAATCTGAACGTAGTGCGGACCACCCTGCCATTTTTGCGACCATATCGGCGCGTGTGGGCAGTATCAGTGATAATAGGCTTGGCGGTTGGTACAGCTACCGTATAAGTAAAGCGGCGCTAAACATGGGTATGAAGAATTTGAGCATTGAATGGAGGCGGTCACTAAAGGGTGTCTGCGTGGTGGTCATGCAGCCAGGTACGGTTGATACCCAACTGTCTTCACCTTTTCAGGGCAATGTGGCGGACGAAAAGCTGTTCACGCCTGCCTATAGTGCGGCGCGTTTACTCGCCGTGCTTGATTCGATTAGTGCTGCTCAATCTGGTGGTTTTGTCGATTGGGCAGGTGAGTCGATACCTTGGTAAAAGACAGGTAAAACGGGTGATTGATAAAAACGTCAAATCATTAATCGGCGACAAATAAATCCATAAATTCATTGACCGGTGTTTGCTCTAAGCGGCTTTGGTCATCACATAGCACAAAGGTACCGGCACAGCGACTGTCAATAAAACGTGTGGCCAAACTGGCGCGAAACTTGGCTTTTAGCACTGGAATGCCTTCTTTGCGGCGGCGTTTATGACCGATAGGATACTCGACAGCTTAGATTCAACAAATGGCTATCTTATGTCATCAAATAAATCAGACCTGCGACAAACATTAGGCTAAAGAGTAAAAGCAGCACACCCAAAACCTTACTTGCCACCCCTGAGCCTCCTGACGGCGGTTTTTTAACTTTGCTCTTTTTGGCCACTCGCAGCACCATCTTGACATGCTCGATATTATCCTCAAGGTAGTAATCTCCTTCAGGAACAAACCCTAAGGACTGATAAAAGCTGAGCAAGTAGGTCTGTGCGGAGATAATAATAGGACGCTTTTTGCCATATTTTTTGCGGCAATGAGCGATAGCTTGAATCATCATCTGTCTTGCTATGCCTTGACCGCGATGCTCTGATAATACTAGTACGCGTCCAATAGCAGACATAGCGGTATTAAGCGAATCGGTATCGGCGGCGCTCAAGTTAGATCTGAGCCCGTTGTACTCAGGTGGAATAATACGGCAATAACCAACGAGCGCTTCGTTTTGATGCGCAACGAGATGCAGACAATCAAAGTCAAGCTCATCCATATCTTGATAAGCGCAGTTTTGCTCCACCACAAACACCTGCGAGCGCGATCTTAGAATATGGTAGATATCGACGGAGGTTAACTCATCAAAGGTTTTTATAGAAAATTGGGTGGTCATAATATTTTGGCTTTTGCAAATGAGATGATAATCATGAGTTTGAATGAAGGCATATTTTTAATGCTTTTGGGTTTATAGTGCTAGGCTAAAAGCACCAGCCTACGACGTCGCTTAGATTATTATTAAAACGCACTTTTTGCAATAATGTATAAGACATTAACCCTGAATCGTCTGACTGATCTTATCTAGATTTAAACTATCGGACATGGCGCTAAAGATCTCATAGTACTTACCGCCTTTATCATACAGCGCTTCATGCGTCCCAGTCTCAACCACTTGACCATTTTCTATCACTACCAAGTCATCAGCGTCAATGATCTGCGCGATGTTATGCGAGACCATAATTACCGTTCTATCTTTTTTGATAAGATCTAAGCTTTTTTTGACCTGTTGACTGGCGATGGCATCGAGGCTCGCCGTTGGCTCATCCAAAAATACAATCGGTGGATCTTTTAAGAACATACGTGCTAGCGCAATACGCTGCTGCTGACCGCCCGATAGCGATTTGGCCGTACTCTCGTAACCGTCTGCTAATTGCATCACTTGCTCATGAATCGAAGCCTTTTTGGCTGCAACTATAATGTCATCCATAGTCGCATTCATATCGCCGTAACGGATGTTTTCACTAATAGTGCCTGAGAAGATATGATTACTTTGTAATACCAGACCGATATTCTGACGTAAGTCATGAGTATCGCAGTCTTTTAAATTATGACCATCTAAGCAAATCATGCCGATGGTCATTTGGCCCTGCAACACAAAGTAAGAGGTCAGCAAGATGATGACCACGACGCCGATTTGTTCAATAAAGGTTTTCACCGCGTCATAGATAAAGCCAATACTGCGAATACGCAGCTGATTATCCGTCATCTCTTTTTGAATTTTTAGATGCTTTTGCGCTTCAATAGGCTCGCGGACAAAGGATTTGACCACATTAATTGAGTTGATAAGCGAGATAACCAGTCCGCTTTTGGCTTCGCGAAAGCCACGCATCTGCCGACGAAACCCTTGCAGACGTTTGGCTTGTTTTTGACTAATAAAAAAGTAAATCGGAATAATAAACAGCCCAACCAGACCAATCCAAAAGTTGGTCGAGAACATAATAATAAGCGAGACAATGGCACTGGCAAACAGCGGTAGCATATCGATAAAGAAGTTTTGCACCAAACTTGTTAGGCTACTAACCCCATAATCAATACGAGTTTGTAGTTTACCGCTATCGTTTTCACTACTGGTATAAAACGCCATGCGATAAGTCAAAATACGCTCGATAATCTTTTGTGATAAATCCCGCGAGAGATTAATGCGAATCTTTTCACCATAAAAGCGCTGCCCAAACGAGATAAATATCGACAGTATCTCTTTGGTCAGTAGTACCGCACTGATAATGCCAAGCATACGTACGCCCGCTTCCCAAGGCTCGGCAAGTGTGGCAATCTCAGTCAAAGTATCGACAGCATAACGCAACACAAAAGCATTGACCTGCGCGGTAAAGGAACCAAGTACGGTCAAGATCAGCGTGGCAATGATTAAAAGCTTATAAGGCGCGGCAAACACCGCCAGCTTTTTGAGGATATTCCACAATAAAGCGCGCCGCTCAGTCTTTTTGACTGGCGGCTTTTTGTCTAACATCACGCGGCGAAACTGGGGAGAGGTTGTCATAAAAAATTAGCTCATTGATTTGAATATTTCACTAAATTATATTTATATTAAATATAAAAATTAAGTTTGGTATTATATGGAGATATTCTTTATTATCTTTTGGTGAACGCCGTTTGAAAATACTCCCTTATATCTTGATTAGCCTATTAGGAGGTGCCATTGTTCCGCTCCAGCTGGCTATTGTCAACGCTTTTCGAGAAAGTACGCAAGCCTCTCAAATCCAATCTACCTTTTATTTATACTTAGGAGGTGCATTGGCTTCTTTAGTGCTGTCCTATATGATGAGTGGTGGTATCAAACCGCCAATAATTGAAAATGCGGCATGGTGGATGTGGTTACCAGGATTCTTGGGCAGCTTTTATATTTTATTTATGTTTATTGCCGCGCCCAAGATTGGTGCAGGAAATACACTGCTTTGGGTCTTTCTTGGGCAAATGTATTTTGCCCTGATTCTAAACCAAACGGGCTTGTTTGGTTTAGAAGTTAAAGCAATAGATATTTATAAAATCATCGGCTTAGCTTTAGTGACTCTTGGTGGTATATTAATGATATATGGCGAGACTAAAACAGTAGCTTAATATTGCGGCTTAAAAAGCATCCGCTGGTACAAAAACTTCTCCAACCATAATACGGCGGGCTGAGCGACTCATCGACACTTTTTTGGCTTGCCAGCGGCCGTCGACTTGTTCGGTCTTACCGCCGACCAGTAGCGTCCCTGATGGATGACCAAAACGCACCTCGGACAGCTCGCCACCGCCAGCCGCCTCATTGACCAATGTCCCTTGCGTGGTGGCCGCTGCCGCAATGGCGACCGCTGCGGTACCCATCATCGCATGATGCAGCTGTCCCATACTCATCGCGCGTACCACTAAATTGATATCATTTGCATCGACTGATTTACCACTTGACGAGGTATAGCTCTGTGCTGGTGCTACCCAAGCGATCTTGGGAATATGTTGGCTCGCTTGTGCCTCACTCTCATCTTTAAACAATCCCATCGCCACGCCGCCACGCGCACGTATTTTTTCTAACTTGGCTAATAGTTTGTCATTACTATTAATATCACCTTGTAATTCTGTACCGCTAAATCCTAAGTCTTCCGCGTTCATAAAGATAGTGGGGATACCTGCGCTGATAAAGGTCGCTTTGACGCTATCCTTATCGAGGCCACAACCAGAGACATCAAAGTCATCGACGAGGTTGTTGGTCGGGAACATATCACTGGATGAGTCGACCGGATCGATAAATTCAATTTTGACCTCAGCAGCGGGGAAGGTGACGCCATCAAGCTCAAAGTCGCCCGTTTCTTGTACTTGCACCTTGCCATCTGCGTCTTTGTATACAGGCACATGAGCGATAATGGTCTTGCCAATATTTTCTTGCCAAATACGCACTTCGCAAATACCGCTATCGACATCAATGCTACTAGAAACCTTATCCGCGTCAACAATACCCATATTAATCGCACAAGCACCAACTGCGGCGGTTAAGTTACCGCAGTTACCCGCCCAATCAATCATGGGCTTTGCGATATTAACTTGTCCAAATAGATAATTAACGTCATGATCAGCTTGTTTTGCTTCAGACAAAATCACCGTTTTTGACGTGCTAGAGCTACCATTACCTAGACCATCAATCTGCTTACCATAAGGATCTGGGCTACCAATGACCCGCAGTAAAAAATTATCACGCGGCGAGCCTGCAACTTGGCAATGCTCAGGTAAGTCGGATAATTTAAAAAAAGTACCTTTTGACGTGCCGCCGCGCATATAGGTGGCAAGGACAGAGATTTGCGGCGCGAATTTTGGTTTGTTTTGAGAGGTTGATTGGGTCATTATTAGGAGTCCTTAATATAATTATGATTTGATTCTGTACTATTGGTAATATAAATAAAGGTGAAAATAGAGAAGATTATGACAACAAATAGAAAGCACAAAGAAAGCTCAGCTAAAATTAAACGTATTATGCAAGATAACCCTGACTTGTCTTATGAGTTTGTGCGTCAATTACTCATCGCTCAAGATGAAGTCGAGGCTGGTCGGGTCGAGCCTTACAAATCTGGATAAATATTATTTAGTCTTAGAATTTAACTTGCTACTTTCATATTGCTCAACAGAATTAGCCAAATGGGCAGCATTCGCAGGCGCCCCTAATAAATAAAGCGTCTCCATCAAACCATTGTAATGAGCACTCGACATAACAACCGCATCATTATCGTTTTGACGATTTATGACTACTGCATCTGTACCATTATTCACCGTATCTAAAACGGCTTTAAAGTCTTTATTAGCGTCTGTAAAGCTGACAATTTTCATAATATTTTTCTTAATATAAAATTTTAATAAAATACAATCTATAGTAACTCTGCAAAATTGTGATGCTGGGTTAAAAACCCAGCCTACGCCAAATTCATATAGTTAGAGAGTATAAGCTTAAAAAAACCGATGCCATATAGACACTCTATACAACATCGGTTATTTATAACTTACAAGCTAAACCTTAAACGCTCAAAACGCTTAGGCCACTTCACCCGCTAAGAACTCTTTGGCAAAGCGCTGCAGCATACCGCCAGAGTTATACATTTTCACCTCATCAGCAGTATCTAAACGGCAAATAACAGGCGTTTTATCGACTGTGCCGTCTTTGCGATGAATCACTAGCGTCATCTCGCCACCAGCGGATACCTCACCTTCGAGATCAAACACTTCGCTGCCATCGATGTTTAGCGTCTCACGGTTGGTGCCTTGTTTGAACTGTACGGGGAGAGCACCCATACCGACAAGGTTTTGACGATGGATACGCTCAAAATCTTCAGCCACGACGACTTCTACGCCAGCCAGACGCACGCCTTTGGCAGCCCAGTCACGGCTTGAGCCTTGACCATAGCCGTCGCCTGCGATGATGATCAGCGGTTGGTCACGATTCATATACGTCTCAATCGCTTCCCACATACGCATGACCTGACCTTCAGGCTCTACGCGAGCGAGTGAGCCTTGAATGACGTTGCCGTCCTCGTCGCGTACCATTTCATTAAGCAACTTCGGGTTGGCAAAGGTGGCACGCTGCGCAGTCAAGTGATCGCCGCGGTGGGTGGCGTACGAGTTGTAGTCTTCCTCAGGCAAGCCCATGGTATCGAGATACTCGCCAGCGGCGCTATCACCCATGATGGCATTAGACGGCGACAAATGATCGGTGGTGATGTTGTCACCGAGTACGGCCAACGGACGCATGCCTTTTAGGGTGTTTTTCTTCGCCATCTTACCTTCCCAATACGGTGGACGGCGAATATAGGTGCTCATTTCGCGCCAGTCATATTGCGGGTCGATGACCGACGCTTCATTACGACCTGCCTGCGCTTTGGCTTCATCAAACATCGGGATGTACACTTGATTAAACTGCTCAGGCTTCACCGCTGATTTGACAATAGCGTCAACCTCCGCATCGTCAAACCAGATATCTTTTAGATACACATCGTTGCCGTCTTGGTCTTTGCCCAGTGAGTCTTTTTCGATATCGAAGCGAATGTTGCCTGCGATAGCATAAGCAACCACAAGCGGCGGCGAGGCGAGGAACGCTTGCTTGGCATACGGATGGATACGACCATCAAAGTTACGGTTGCCCGATAGCACAGCGGTACTAAACAAATCGCGATCGATGATTTCTTGCTGGATATCTGGGTCCAGCGCGCCGCTCATACCGTTACAAGTGGTACAGGCAAAGGCCACAACATCAAAGCCTAGCTTTTGTAGCTCAGGTAGCAACCCTGCTTCCTCTAAATACAGCTTAACTGTTTTTGATCCAGGGGCTAGTGAGGACTTCACCCAAGGCTTACGAATGAGGCCTTTTTCTACTGCGTTACGCGCGACGATACCGGCGGCAACCATGTTGCGTGGGTTTGAGGTGTTAGTACAGCTGGTGATCGCAGCGATAATGACGGCACCATCTGGCATCTGGCCATCTTTTGGCTCAGGCAACTTATTATCAGCGCCGTGAGCGATGCCCTCGGCCACAAGGTCTGTCGTTGACACACGAGCGTGTGGACGTGAAGGACCAGCGATATTACGCACAACTTTTGATAAATCAAAATGCAGCACGCGCTCATATTCAGCATCTTTTAGGCCATCCGCCCACAGACCAACTTGTTTGGCATAAGCTTCAACGATTTTGATTTGCTGCTCTGAGCGTCCGGTGAGACGTAGATAATCAATGGTTTGCTCATCGATAGAGAACATCGCAGCAGTAGCGCCGTACTCTGGCGTCATATTGGAGATAGAAGCACGGTCGCCAACAGTCAGGTTTCGTGCACCTTCACCAAAGAACTCTAAATAAGATGACACCACGCCCTCAGTGCGTAAAAACTCGGTCATCGCCAGTACTAAATCGGTACCAGTGATGCCTTCTTGTAGTTTACCTGTCAGCTCGACACCGATGATATCTGGCAAGCGCATGTATGAGGGATTGCCCAGCATCACGCTTTCGGCTTCTAGCCCGCCGACACCGATAGAAATAACGCCAAGCGCATCGACCATCGGCGTGTGGCTGTCGGTGCCGACTAGGGTGTCAGGGAAGGCGATAGCATCGCCGTCTTGGTCGGCGACCACTTGTACGACAGGCGACATTTTTTCTAGGTTGATTTGGTGCATGATGCCATTACCAGGCGGTACGACGTTGACGTTGTCAAAGGCGTACTGGCACCAGTTGATAAAGTGAAAACGGTCTTCGTTACGGCGCTCTTCGATCGCGCGGTTCTTCTCAAATGCGTCTTCTTCAAAGCCTGCGTGCTCAACCGCTAGCGAGTGATCGACGATCAATTGTGTCGGTACGATAGGGTTTACTTTGGCAGGATCACCGCCTTCCGCTGCGATGGCATCACGTAGGCCTGCCAAATCGACAAACGCGGTCTGACCTAAGATATCGTGACATACCACGCGGGCAGGATACCAAGGAAAGTCGACCTCTTGCTTACGGTAGATATGCTGCGCTAATGCCTCGCGCAAATCCTCAGGTGGGCAGCGACGCACGAGGTTTTCGCATAATACCTTTGAGCTAAAAGGTAGCTTGGCATAAGCACCAGGCTCGATCTCATTGACCGCTTGCTCGACATCAAAGTAATGTAACTGGGTACCGGGCAAGGGTTTTTTGTACTTATCGTTCATGGTTTGCGGATTAACTTGCGTTAACGGCTGTTTGTTGTCTGTCATGACGGATCATCCTTACTAAGAAGGGTTATTAAAAATCGCTGTTATTTAAGAAAATTAACCGCGCGCGCCGATGTCCGGTACTGAGCGCAGCTCTTCGCCCGTATATTCCGCGCTTGGGCGAATGATACGGTTATTCGCGCGCTGCTCAAACACGTGTGCCGCCCAGCCAGTTAATCGTGAACAGACAAAGATGGGCGTAAACAGCTTGGTCGGGATGCCCATAAAGTGGTAGGCTGAGGCATGAAAAAAATCAGCATTACAAAACAGTTTTTTCTCGCGCCACATGACTTCCTCACAGCGTACCGATACTGGGTATAGCACTTCATCACCGACGTCAGCCGCCAGCTTTTCAGACCAACCTTTGATGACGACGTTACGCGGATCCGACTCGCTATAGATCGCATGACCAAAGCCCATGATTTTATCTTTACGCGCCAGCATGGCCATCATCTCTTTTTCGGCCTCATCCGGTGAGCCAAAGCCTTCGATCATGTCCATCGCAGCCTCATTGGCACCGCCATGCAAATGCCCACGTAGTGAGCCGATCGCACCTGTGACACAAGAATGAATGTCCGATAACGTAGATGCACAGACGCGGGCGGTAAAGGTCGAGGCGTTGAACTCATGCTCAGCGTACAAGATCAATGAGACATTCATCACGCGCTCGTGTAGCTCGTTTGGCTTCTCGCCTTTGAGTAGATGCAAGAAATGCCCACCGATAGTAGCATCGTCCGTTTCGGTCTCGATACGCACGTTGTCATGGCTAAAGCGATACCAGTAGTTGATGATAGATGGGAAGACCGCCAGCATACGATCGGTTTTATCATTTTGCTGATCAAAGTCGGTTTCCATCTCAAGGTTACCGAGCATCGAGCAGCCGGTACGCAGTACGTCCATAGGATGCGAGTCCGCTGGAATGCGCTCGAGTACGTCTTTTAGCGCTTGCGGTAGGCCGCGCATTTTTTTGAGTTTGGCTTGATACGCATCAAGCTCGCTTTGGGTGGGCAAGTTGCCATACAGTAGCAAATACGCCACTTCTTCAAAGATACACTTGTCCGCCAGCTCAGAGACATCGTAGCCGCGATAGGTCAGACCTGAGCCTGATTTGCCAACTGTCGATAGCGAGGTCTTGCCTGCGACTTGACCACGTAGGCCTGCGCCTGATAATTCTTTTTGTGCTGCCATGGTTGAATTCCTTTTTTTAGGTGGCTTGTTTGGGTAATTGACGAAAAGGGTGATGTCATAGTGATAAGCACTTATTATAGATACTTATTGATTGACACTTATTAATCGGTGCTTACTTATTATCTGCAAACAGTTTGTCTAGCGTTTGCTCAAACTCATGATAGTTTAAGAAATCATATAGCTCCATGCGGGTCTGCATGGTATCGACGACGTTTTCTTGTGTGCCGTCATCTAATAGATGCTGATAGACATTGAGGGCGGCTTTGTTCATCGCGCGAAAAGCAGATAAAGGGTACAGCACCATATCGACACCCACTCCATATAGCTGATCGGTGGTGTATAGATCGGTCTGGCCAAACTCTGTCATGTTGGCCAGTACAGGGATATCGAGCACATCGGTAAACTTGCGATACATCTCGATGTCGGTTAACGCTTCTGCAAAAATCATATCAGCGCCGGCCTCAGCAAAAGCAACGGCACGCTCAACCGCCGCGTCCAACCCTTCGACCGATAACGCATCGGTGCGCGCCATGACCACAAAATCAGGGTCGGTTTTGGCATCTAAGGCCGCTTTTAGGCGATCGACCATCTCTGAGATACTGACGATTTCTTTGTTTGGGCGATGGCCGCAGCGTTTTTGTGCCACTTGGTCTTCGATATGTACAGCAGCCACGCCCGCTTTTTCCATTTTTTTGATGGTTTGGGCGATATTAAAAGCGCCACCAAAACCAGTATCGATATCGACCAATAACGGCGTATCTACCGCGTCGGTGATACGGCGCGCATCCTCTAGCACATTATCAAGGCTGGTCATACCCAGATCAGGTAAGCCAAAAGACGCATTGGCCACGCCGCCGCCTGATAGATAGATGGCCTGATGACCGACTTGGGTCGCCATCATCGCGGTATAGGCATTGATAGTACCGACGATCTGTAAGGGTTGGTTTTGGTCGTTTTTTTGAGCCAAAGCTTGGCGAAAACGTGCGCCAGCGGATAAAGAAGTCATGTGGTGGTCCTTGTTATCGTTTTATGCAAAACACTGAGTATAAAAAGTAAAAAGTGAGGTTGATCGTATTAGTTTTTGATTATACCCAAATATCTACCGATGCAAAGGCCCTGCTAAGCTAGATTTATAAACTATTGCTAATTTATTAGTGAAATAAAAGTAAATCTATTCGTATTTCAAATAGCATTATCCAAAAAGTCATTATTTCTTTGATTTATTATTTATATCCTTTAAATCATAAAAGTACTGGCAGTGATTTATTTACATTTATTTACAATTACATCTACGCTGGCAGGATTTGACAAAGCAAAGGAGCAGGGGCGTTATCTAGTCGCCAAAAAAAGCCCTAATAGCAATACTAAAAATGCTAAAAGGGCTTTTATCGCTTGAGCGTTATTCGTTTAAGAAGGAGGTGCTTTTATGCTCTCTAGCCAAACATACCGGTTAGGTTGGCTAAGAACAACAACGCAAAGCTGGCTAAGAAAATAAGCCCAGCGATCGACCAAGCATTCATGCCAGCTGAGAGCTTTTTATGCTTTTTCACCAGTGAGTAGTTGAGCCAGCCAAAGATGGGCGCTGAGACAAAGGCGGAAATCATAGCAAACTTGAGCATCGCGCCAAGCTGACCTGTAAAGAAGGTAATGATTACCAAACCACCACCGATGGCATAAGTTGTCCAAAACGCGACTTGTTTTGTGTTGATTTCCTTTTCACCTTTGAGCAAACGCCAGCACTCTGCATTGGCACGGCCATAACCGTCGGCACAGGTGATGGTGGTGCCAAACATACACATAAAGGCGACGAAGGCGACCAGCAGCCGCGACCACTCACCGATGGTCGCTGTGTACATATTGATCAACTGATTGATATAAGCGCCGCCAACCAGCTCAATCTCTTGTCCTGAGCCGTACTGCACAAACACGCCAAGTGATAAGAAAAACAGCGCCAAAATCGCAGATACTGAGTAACCGACATTAAAGTCTAGCAAGCCCTGACGGTGGGTCGTATGATCGGTTTTGACCTTGGCAGAGGTCCACATAGAGGTAATGGCAGCAAACTCTAATGGCGCGGGCATCCAGCCCATCAACGCCACAATAAAGCCTAGTGTCGCCAAATTCCATGGCGAGGCGGCAACAAAGTCAGTCGCCATCACGGTCGGCTTGCCAGCAGCGATGATGACCGCCGCAACGGTAGCCGTCGTGAGAGCAATCATGATCCATTTGGTCACGCCATCGAGTACCTTATAGTGACCTGCAATCAAAAAGAACCACGATACAGCCACAATGATGAACGATAGCATCATCGTCGATAGACCAAGAGAGGCGGGCAGCATAAAGCCTAATATCACCGCAGCAATCAGTGACACAGCACCGGTACTGATGACGGCAGACAAGATAGATAGGATAAAGTACACCCAAAGATAGACCCTTGAGCGCTTGGCATAGCCAGCAATCAGACTCTCACCTGTGTCATAGACATAATCAGTACCAAAGCGAAAAAACGGATACTTAACGACGTTGGCCAAAATAATCATGATCGCAAGCTGCCAGCCATATATCGCGCCAGCCTGCGTTGATGAGATCAGATGCGAGCCGCCGATAGCGGCCGTCGCCATCAAAATCCCTGGGCCAAAGATACGCCAGCTAAAGCCCTTGGGCTGCTGAGCCTCATCGGTTGCGCTGTCGGTCGCGTCGGTGCTTGCAATGCGAGAGTTGTTGAGTGGTTGTGTGGACATGAATACCTCGAGATGTTTGAACGGCAAATCATCACTTACCTGTGTCAGTCTGCCAATGAACGGTCATGAACGTTTTATTACCTTTAATAAAACGATTCATCTTGTATCGACTTTAGCACACCGAAGCTGTTCAGGAGAATGATTCTTCTAATAATTATTACTAATTGTTTGCATGCCCATTCTTGATAGTTAGCATAATTGCATGTAAATATCAAGAGTTTGGACGAATTTTTTTGGCCGTTCTTTATAACATAATAATCGTTCAATATCTGATAATTTAAGGCATCGAGGCAAATTTTTGTGGTCGATAGGTGATACCGCGCTGCTCATACACTTGATACGTCGCGGTGAGTAGGTCGGGGATGCTTGGATGAACGCAGTCTTTGAGCGTATGTAAATAAATAGGGGAGGTAGCGTTTTCGTGAATGAGACGCTGATAGCTGATCTGCTCGGTACGGACAGTGCTTAGGCTGGCAGGCACCAGCGTGATCCCTTCGCCTGCCGCCACTAGGCCCAGCGCTACTTGTAAGTCACTCACTGTCGTGGTCATAAATGGTGATACACCGTATTGGGCAAATAAATGCAGCAGCGGCTCGGTGATCGGCTCGTTTTGTCCTAGCGGCGCTTGAGAGTCCAATGACGTATGCTGCTGAGCTGCAGAATCGGTATCGATTGGCGAAGAGGCCGGCGACTTAGGCTTTGATGACGAAAAAGCTGTCGATACTGTGGTGGCTATCGGCAGGTGTGTTTGATGGTATAAAATCAGGCGGTTATTTGCCAAATCGATCAAACGCTGCGCACGCACCTGCGCAAGCGGATGCGCCTTGGGCAAGGCCACCACGTAGCGCTCATGACGTAGGAGTATCTGCTGAATCCAAGGATCTTGGTGAGCGAAGCGCCCAAAACCAATGTCAATCTCGCCAGATTTTAGGGCATCGATCTGCTGATAAGAGCTGATGTCTTTAAGATTGACATCGATATCAGGATTTGACTGCTTTAGGGTGGCGATAATGTCGGGTAGTAGCCCATACAGCACCGATGGCACAAAGCCGATATTGAGTGTGCTACTGGGCATAGATAAGCGCTGAGTCATGCTGGTGACTGCCTCAATCTCTATCAGTACGGCACTGATTTTTTCATAAAAAAACGCCCCCGCATCTGTCAAATGCAACGGCCGATGGTAACGATCAATGAGCACCACCCCCATCTCTGTCTCAAGCTGTTTGATCAGGCGACTCAGACTTGGCTGCGACAAACCTGTCTGGGTTGCCGCTGCGCTAAAGCTGCGTAGATCTGCAATCGCAATGAACGCCTTCAGTTGTTTTAAATCCATATCTGAGTGCCTGTTATATCTAAGGGTAAATAGGTAAAACCTACAAATTGTGCTTGAAGATAGAGCAGTAGGTAATTATATTGGCCGTAACGGTGCTGTTACATTTGGCAAATAAACTGTATCATCCTTTATCTAATGGTAATAGTATAACTGGCTCGGTATCATTCTATGAACGATATAAATAATGACAGTAGTATTGATCTTGAAGCAAAGCTTGATACAAAGTTGGCAAAAAAGATTGCCAATGCTAAAAATCGCAGAGACAAGCGCAATGGTGATATCTACAAGCGTTTTTTGAACCGCGTGCAGCACCCTGAGCCTCATAAAAAACTAGAGCCTCTAAAAAGCGCACATCATCTACCTGCTTATGAGCCGCTGACCGACGAAGAGCTACAATGGTTTGCTAGTCAAGATAAGCATGACAGCCAGCCAAAACAGCCGCCAAACGACCCAACAGCTGCGGCACCAGATACTGAGCGCGACAACGACAAACTTGATTTTACGCTGGGCTTTTCTGAGCCAGATAGTACGACCTCTCACAGTGTATCAACGCCTGAGGGTGGGGTAGATACCGACAAAGAGACGGGCAGTTTATTTAGCGCAGATATTGTAGAAATAGATAGCGGCGTAGCGCCAAAGCATCACATCGACGACCATGAACCACAGGATCGTCAAGCGGCTGCCAGCACAGAGGTTGAGGCTAGCAGCTATCAAAGTACCGACTCTCAAAGTCAAAGTATCGATCCTCAAGACGAGCAAGCGCTGGCAAGTAAACGCAAACCATCAACACTCATTATCGGTATCGGCTCAGTACTTTTGGCAGCGGCCGTGCTGGGTTATGCCGCCATCACTTATTTCTCTAGCGATACAAAAGACAACCCTATACAAAGTACAGAAGCCACAACCCCTGATAATGACGATACAGTAACCACGGGCACTGTGGCTGTAGCGACTCAGCAAGAGCAAGATGCGATGACAGACACCAGTGCAACTGCTGATCATACAGCGTCAAGCGACTCTGGTGCAGCACTTAGCTCGGATAAACCAGACGAAATCGCCACAACCGAGCAGCCAGCTGACGAAAGTCAAAACAATGCTGCCTCAAACAGCGAGGATGAGAATTTGGATACTGAGCTGGATGCTGAGCCTGTGATTACTTACGAAGAATTTAAAGATGAATCACAAACCACATTGTACCGCGAGACCAATGATTGATGATTGAAGATGTTCCTTGTAGGGTGGACTGACCATACAGTGCTTAGCAAGGCAATGTCTAGTAAGCGCTAATATAATCACTGATATAGTATTTTATAGACCTTATTTAACATAATATACATTATGCGAAAACAAACCAATGCTTTTAGTAGGTTGCCGATAAACTTTTATACGTCTTTTTTTATACATACTGATTCGACGATTTTAAATCCGTCACCAAACCAATCCATTGCCATAATTTTTTCAAACTAACGGCAAGCTTTTAGCAAATGCTCACGCAGCGATTTTCCTTGATCAGTTAATATCACGTCTGCCACTTGGCAATTTTTATTATCACAAGTCAAATCATAATAGACATCGCCGCCTTGTGCCAAGCTGACTTTAACCAGCCCTTTATCGGTGATAGCAAACTGCTTGTCTTGCTGATAATCAGGATCCTGTGAGTTCCATAGTACATCGTAACCCACATGACAAGACATTTGCGCTGTCTCAAAATATGTTTGTTCTAACTGCATGGCGTTTTGCAGCGCTGTATTGGCGTATTGTTGCAGGACGACTGGATTATCCATCCCTTCATTACGGATGTCTTGCTCATACATCTGGCGAATGGTTTGTAGTTTTTGCGCGTTATATGTCTGCGCGCCTGTTGTCGTATTACCCTTTGTAACATTACTTGCTGCATGAGCAAACGTCGCAAATCCTGTCGCGAGCGATATCAGTATGGGTATCAATGGTTTAATAATCTGCATGGGTCAATTTACCCTGTTTTTTTACACAAATAGCTATTAACCATTACATCACACTCATATGAGGACTGTGCTGTCTTATCGTATCATTCAGATTGAGATGATTAACGATTGTCGCTTTGCATATTCCCAGTAATGGCTATCATAAGGACACAATATGACCCTATTTGCAGCATTAAAGCCCCCTTATTTTTCGATAATGACAAGTGGTATGTTCGCCTTTGTATTGGCAGCAACAGGCTGTCAATCCTCAGCTGAGTCCACTATAAATACATCGGCGCAATCCACCAACACCCCCGTAACCACCGACATGAGCCAACAAACGCTCAAACAGCAAGCGTTACGCATCCAGCGTGCACTTGCCAATAACGACTATGCCAGAATCACCAAAGACATTCATCCTACCCGTGGTGTGCGTTTCTCTATGTATGCCTATGTGCGCCCTGAGTCCGATAAGGTCTTTAGCCGTGAACAGTATGCTCAGTATTTGCAGCAGTCCAAAATTCGCTTTACTTGGGGTGAACGTGACGGCTCTGGTGAGCCATTAATCATACCGCTACCAGAGTACCTAGACACTTGGGTAAAGGCCAAAACCTTTAATGACGCTACCCTTAGCGTCAATGAGTTTCAAAAAAGTGGCAATAGCATCAACAACCTAAATAAAATATATCAAAACTCTGATGTCGTTGAGTTTTACTATAAAGGTAGTGATGAATACAGCGGTTTAGACTGGCGGGTGTTGCGCTTGGTGTTTGATGACTATCAAGGTAAGCGTTATCTGGTAGCCGTTATCACTGACCAGTGGACGACTTAGTGCATTTATACGCAAATAGTGGCTAAAACAGCAGAATGTTGACATGTTGACGCTCAACCATGATGCCCTGCCCTTTTTTGCTGTCTTTATACCATATATTCGTATTTATAAATATAAAAGACTATGTTATTGCTTATTTTTCAAGTATTTCAGTTTAGCGTTAATAATACCTTGTTATCCCGTGTTGGGCGTATCTCGAGGCGGATAACCAAAATACTGTTTATAAATGCGAGAAAAGTAACTTTGGTCGCCATAGCCGACCCTATAAGCGACTTCTTCAATGGTGACATAGCTCTTTGATTTTAAAATATGATTGGCCTGCTTTAAGCGCAGCATCTTGACCCATTCCGAAAAGCTATAAGGCAAGCTGGCAAAGAGTTTGTGCAAGTATCTAATAGAAATATGACAAGCTGCAGCGACGGTGTTTGGGCTCAAATCAGGGTTTGCTAAATTTAAATTCACATAATGCTCGATACGTTTGAGATGCACAGACTGTATCGCTGACATCTCACTCATCATCACCTCTTTGGGTGCACTCAATGTCAAGACAATCAGGTTTAGCAGCTTGGCATGCTGCAAAAATCCCAAAAACTTATTGGGCTGCCGAATTTATGCGTGTTTTGCTGTTTATATTAACATTGATATGATGAGTACATCTATGACTGACGGTTTTGCTATAAAGACTACAGCGGTGTTTGCTGAAAAAACTTCACCATAATGTCATAAATATCAGGATACGCATCGAATAGCTTTTGCGGGGTCTCAAAAAACACCTCGCTAAGCACTGCAAAAAACTCCGCTGGATTGGTCGCACCATAGCGATCCAGTCCTGACTTGCGATGATTTTGAAAATCTTCAAAATCACGGCTCATAATTTCCGTCCAGCGCGCCGGATCCATATTAGGGTGCATGGGCGGAAAACCATTGGCGCGGCCATTTAACATATCGAGCTTATGCACAAACTCATGAATGACCACATTATGACCGTCACGCTCGCCTGAGTGCTTGGCATCCTTCCATGACAGTATCACAGGCCCACGCTGCCACGCCTCTCCGCTTCGATGCTGCTGGCCCTCATGAACGATACCGAACTCATCAATAGTGGTGCTCTCACTTTTATATGAGCCGTGGTAGATGATGACTGAAGACCAGCCTTTATACCATTCCAGCCCTAAATTTAGAATCGGTAGGCAAGCTTGCAAGGCAATCGACAGTCTGACTTTATCGGTAATCTCAAAGCCCTGCGCGCCGGTAATCGACTTTTCATCTAAGAATAACGTCGCCAGCTCAAACAGACGGCTCCTTTCGTCCTCATTTAGTCTATCAAGTATCACAATGCGCTTGGCAGCTTGCCGCCAATCAGCCGTGGTAAACTCACTATTGTCTAGTATGCGCTGCTCACGCCAGTCTTTTATCATGCCAAACATGGTTGTTCCTTAACGTTAAACGATATGCAATGATGATAATACTGCGCCAATTAACGCTATATCAATAAAAACGGTGCAGTTTGGCTGGTCTTTGATGTTGCCACATCCTCAGGTATACCTTGAGCAACGACTTGCCCGCCTGCATCCCCTGCTCCCGGCCCAATATCGATAATCCAATCGCTATTGCTGGCCACTTGCATATCGTGTTCAACCATAATGACGGTATTGCCTGCCTCGACGAGCGCATCCAATTGCGCCATCAGCATCGACACATCGGCAGGATGTAGGCCAGTGGTCGGCTCATCAAGGATATAAAGCGTATCGCCACGCTGGGTACGTTGTAGCTCGGTGGCAAGCTTGATACGCTGCGCCTCGCCGCCCGACAGTTCAGTCGCTGGCTGCCCCAGACGCAAGTAGCCAAGACCAACTTGCAAGAGAGCATCTAAAGCACGTAATATCGAGGCTTCTCCATCAAAAAACGTATAAGCAGATTCTACCGTGAGATCCAGCACTTCAGCGATGTTTTTATCTCGGTAAGTAATCGCCAACGTGTCATTATCATAGCGCTGACCGTGACAGACTTGGCAAGGCGCATAAACACTCGGCAAAAATAACAGCTCGACACTGACAAACCCTAGGCCTTCACAGTTGGGGCAACGACCCTTTGGTGTGTTAAAGGAAAAACGTCCCGCATCATAGCCGCGCGCTTTGGCCTCCGCCGTTGCCGCAAATAATTTACGCACATCATCGAACAGCCCTGTATAGGTGGCAAGGTTTGAGCGCGGCGTACGACCAATGGCTTTTTGATTGATATCAATAAGGCGGCTGACTTTGTCCATACCAGCAATGATTTGGCCTTTAGTGACCGTCTCGATCTCCTGATCTAACAAATCCGCTTCATCAGTTGCAGCTTGGGTAACCACTTCTTTCCCTAAGGCTTCATTAACTAATTCAACTAGCGCCTGACTGACCAAGCTCGATTTACCTGACCCCGATACGCCAGTGACACAAGTCATCACCCCTAGCGGAAACGCAATACTTAACCCTTGGATGTTGTTACGCTCTATATCAGTAAGCTTTAGCCAAGCGTTAGGTTTTCTAAGCGGTTTTTTGTGCGCCGTCTTTTTATCGGTAAAGAGATATTGTGCGGTTGTTGATGCAGCAACCTGACGCAAACCCTCTACAGGGCCACTATAGACAATTTTTCCACCATGCGTGCCCGCCTTGGGTCCGACATCGACCACCCAATCGGCATGGCGAATAACGCTCACATCATGCTCGACGACAAACACTGAATTGCCAACGGCGATAAGCTCATCCAATGCCCCTAGCAGTGCTTGCGTGTCGGCAGGATGCAAGCCTGCGGATGGCTCATCAAGCACATAGACCACGCCAAACAGCTGCGAGCGTATTTGCGTGGCTAATCTTAGACGCTGCAACTCCCCTGGTGACAATGTCGGCGTGGTGCGCTCAAGCGACAAGTAACCCAAGCCCAGTCTCGTTAGTGCTTCAACACGCGCTAATATATCACTAGCAATGCGCTGTGCGACGATGGCTTTTTCACGGTTGGGGGTGTCATCTTCGATTTTTGCATGCGCTGTTTTTTCCAGCGTCAATGCCAGATCAGTTAATGTAAGTTGCGACAGCTCGCCGATATCCAGCCCTGCAAACTTTACTGATAGCGATTCTTTTTTGAGTTTTTTACCGTGGCACTCTGGGCATATAGATATTTGCATAAACTGCGAGACCCGTTTTTTGACCCGTGGGCTTTGCGTGGTGGTAAAGGCATTTAGGATAAAGTTTTTGGCGCTGATATACGTGCCCATATAATTGGGCTTTTCTCCTTTTTCAATCGCAGCACGCGTCTGCGCCATATCGTATTCAGGATAGACGGGGACTGTTGGCGTCTCATCGGTAAACAAAATCCAGTCGCGAGACTTTTTGGACAATTTGTGCCACGGCGTATCGATATCATAGCCAAGCGTGGTTAATATTCGGCTTAGGTTTTGTCCTTGCCAAGCGCCAGGCCACGATGCAATCGCCCGCTCACGAATGGACTTGCTACCATCAGGCACCATCAACTCTTCGGTCACATCAAACACTCGGCCAATACCCGAACACATCGGGCACGCCCCCTCTGGCGTATTGGGCGAGAATGCATCGGCGTAGAGCATGTCTTGATCTGCTGGGTACTCGCCAGCTCGTGAGTACAACATCCGCAAGCCGTTTGATATGGTCGTGACACTACCAACGGAGGAGCGTACAGAAGGCGTGCCCCGCTGCTGCTGTAAGGCGACTGCGGGAGGCAGGCCTTCTATGGCATCGACATCTGGCTCGTCCACTTGATCGATCAGACGCCTTGCATACGGCGACACCGAATCCAGATAACGCCGCTGTGATTCGGCGAACAAAGTCCCAAACGCCAGCGATGACTTCCCTGAGCCTGATATACCCGTAAACACCACCAGCGCATCACGTGGCAAATCAACATCGACGTTTTTTAGATTATGCACACGTGCGCCTCGGACTTGAACGTGGCTGTTTGGTTGCTTGTTTCGCTGGTGATTGGGAGTGCTATAAGGGTCGTGGGAGTTTGTGTTATTGTACTTGGCCATACCGCAGTCTTTCCTCTTAACTCATTATTATTATAAGATTTGATTAACGAGAGGTTAACACACCTTGGCTGTGGGCTAGAGCTAGGCTTACGTATTCATAGCATAGAGAGACAAAACGATAACTTTATACCTAAATGACATAAAAAGAGCGTGTTAAGAAAATATCTTAGCACGCTCTTTTTAATTGAGATTGACAGCTCAGAGGAATTTTTAACCTTAGCCCACCACCAGCCGCATCATCTGCGTGCTGATATAGCCGCCAAAAGTACCGACCGCATAACCAAGAATACCCAAAAACACCCCAACTGGTGCGAGTGATGGATGAAAGGCGGTAGCGACAATCGGGGCTGAGGACGCGCCGCCTGTATTGGCATTGGAGCCCACGGCCAAAAAGAAGAACGGCGCACGAATGAGCCTTGCGACAGCAAAGATAATGACAACGTGAATACTCATCCATAGCAGACCGATAAGTAGTAGGCGCCACTGCGAGACAATACCGGCTAGATTGATTTGCATGCCGATAGCCGCGATAAGCACAAAGATAAATACTGTACCGATTTTGGAGGCGCCCACATGATCAAGCCGGCGAATTTTGGTAAAAGAGAAGATCACCCCTATGATGGTAATGATAACCACCATCCAAAAGAAGCTACTGGCAAAGCTGTACTGCACCGCCCAGCTATAAGGCGCAAACAACCCTGCGATTTGCCCGCCCAAAAAGTGCGCCACGCCCACCATGGCAAAGCACAGGCCAAACATCACCATGAGGTCATTCAAAGTCGCAGGCCGCGCATGGTGGCGCTCATAGCTCTCAACTGCGGTGATGACTTTGTCGATACTACTGCTATCAGCTTTTAACAATTTATCAATTTTATCACTGTGTTTGGCCATGATAAGTATCGCGAGTAACCACAGCGAAGCGTTGGTGGTATCGACCAGAATCATCATGCCAAACAAGTCATCACTGACCCCAAATAGCTCCTTCATCGCCGCTTGGTTAGCCGCGCCGCCAATCCAGCTGCCCGCCACCGCCGAAAACCCACGCCACAAGGTGTCATCACTAAACATACTGGGCGACACCCATTTGGCGATGCCTAAGCTGATCGGACCACTGATGATAATGGCGATACTGGCGGCAAAAAACATAGCAATCGCCTTCCATCCTAGACCCAATATCTTGGGCACATCCATCGACAGAGTCATCAGTAGCAAGCTGGCTGGCAACAGGTAGGTAGCAGTAAAGCCATAAATCTGCGAGCCAACACCGTCTGCAAAAACCCCTAAGCTGTTGAGCGTTGCGGGTATAAAGCAGCACAGAACGATACCGGGCAGTATGGCATAAAAACGTCGCCAAAATTTACCAGGCAGCCCTTGGGTATAAAACACCAAACCGATAATGGCCATGATAATACCAAAGGCTAATGGCAGGCTATCGATTGCTAAACTTGAGGTGGCGGGCATCAGAGGCCTCCGAGTGTACGATTGATCAAAGCCCGTCAGTATAGACAAGGCAAAAAATAGGTGCAAGCAAGGATCCTGCATTCACCTGCGTTTATCCTATTTGTTTGATGATGGGTGGTTATTAAATAGCCAACACCATTTAGTCCTTACCTATAGCCAAAAAAAAGCCAGATAATACGTATCTGGCTTTTTTGTTATTGGGCGAGTTTTATACCGCTATATATCACAGTGTCATCAACGCCAGCAATATTATAGCGCTGTATTACGAGTTTTTACCACGGTTGCCGCCGTTTGGACGACCTTGGCCACGGCTGTCAGAGCGACCCGCTGGGCGGCCTTGACTACCACTTGGACGACCACGGCCTGTAGCTGCACGGTCACCGCGCTTACCCTGATATGGTTTACCACCAAAACGGTCTTTTGGCTTACCTGATGAATCACGTGACTTGCCAGCACCTTGGCCTTGGTATCCACTATCATTGCTGGCGCGCTGGCCTGTTGCTGCGCGATCGTTTGAGCGACCACGTCCACCGCCAGTAGACTTGCCAGCATAACCACCGCTTGAGCGGCCACGGCCTTGACCACCACCGTTAGAGCGTCCGCGACCACGGCCACGCCCGCGTCCTTTGTTTTCGCTTGGTACGTAGGTTTTCTTAGGCTCCATGCCTTCGATGACGCACACTTCCATCTGACGATCTAAGTAGCGGTTGATGGCGTTTAACTGTGGGCGATCATCCATACTGCATAGGCTGATGGCGACACCGGTACGACCTGCACGGCCACAGCGGCCGATACGGTGCACGTAGTCTTCTGTTTGACGCGGTAAGTCGTAGTTGATGACGTGTGAGATGGCTGGCACGTCAAGACCACGGGCAGCAACATCAGTCGCTACTAGGATTTTGCATTTGCCATTACGTAAGTCTTGCACGATACGGTTACGCTTGCTTTGCGGCAAGTCTCCATGTAAAAAGCTGGCTTTGTGGCCTTGCTCTTGTAGCGATTTGGCCAGTTTTTCTGTACTGCGTTTGGTCGCCGCAAAGATGATGATTTGATCCATCTCTGGTTGGCAAACCACTTTATCAAGCAATCTGTTTTTGTGATCAAAATCATCACAGTAGTACACTTTTTCTTCGATGTGTGCTGACTCTACCTTGATAGACACGCGCTCAGGGTTTTTGGTAAAGCTGGCAGCGATTTTGCCGACAGGACCATCCCAAGTGGCTGAACACATGATCGTCTGACGATCGGTTGGCGCGGCGCTCAAGATATCACTGATGTCATCAGCAAAACCCATGTCAAGCATACGGTCCGCTTCATCTAGTACCAACACTTCAAGGTTTGATAAATCCACACGGCCTGCTTTGATATGGTCAAGCAAACGACCAGGCGTGGCGACGATGACCTGTACACCTTTACGTAGGGCGGTGATTTGACCGTTGTAAGGCGCGCCGCCGACCAATGGCACGCAGAACAAACCGCGCATGTCTTTTGAGTACGTGCGCACGCTGTCATGCACCTGCTGAGCAAGCTCGCGCGTTGGCGTTAGGATAAGGGCTTTGGTGAGCTTATCAAAGCTGGTGGCACGGCTTAGGCGATCAAGTACAGGGATAACAAAAGCGGCGGTCTTACCACTACCGGTTTGCGCAGACAACAATAGGTCGCGGCCTTGTAGGGCAAAAGGAATGGCTTGTTCTTGGATGGGTGTTGGATTGGTATAACCGATGCGATCAAGCGCGGTCAAAATCGGCTTGGCAATATTAAGATCGCTAAAGGTTGTTTTGTCTTCTGAGACCGCGTCTGTTGCTGCTTGAGCAGTAGGGTCTGTTTTAGAGGTGTCCGTGTTTGGCGTATCGGTGCTTTCGATGATGCCGTTTTCAGCGGCGATGGCAGATAAGATATCAGTCATGAGAATCCTTGGGTAAGTATAAGATGCTGTACATTCAGCAAGCTTGATGCATACCACTGATAACCGTTCACCACACCACCTTTATAAGCTACCATCGAACCATATAACGATATCGATCGTTAGAAGCTAAGCGATTCAAGCTAAGCTTCTATCATAAATGCATGTGTGCTGTCTGACGTATTTTGGTGGTAGTGCCGAGTGTCTTATCCTTGCTTGCTATCAGCGTATTATCAATGCTTTGTCCAAAGCAGATAATCGAAAACAACAACCAATCCAAACCATAGTGATGATTCAGTAGATAAGATATGAGTCAAAAACAACGATAAAAACGTTATTTAAGTACACAAAATCATCGGCAACAATTACTCATGGTCAATCCTAGACCCAAAATCGCAGGCGATGTTATCAATCTCATAATTCACAAAAGCCTAAGCTTTCGTGGCGACGTAGTATAGCACAATAAAAAACTAACTGTAGCTATTTTTGCAATATCCTATTATTTGCCTATTTTTACCTCCGTGACATAGGTTGGCAGCTGCCACGCGCCGCCCGCCTCGATCATACGGCACAGTCCTGTGGTGCTTTCATGGCTTTTTTCAAATGCCCTGCCCGTCCATAGCCAATCAACCTGACTGATACAGTCGCCGATGCCGCGGCCTTTTTGTACCGAGCTTAGCTTGCCCTTGTCATAGCTGGTGGCACTGGTGGTCACCAAGGTCGGCTTATAAGGTTTTTTGTCATTAATGACCCAGACGCCGCTGCCTGCATTATAGGCACTCACCCAGCAATCATGCTGCGCGAGTAATTGAGAGTTGTTTAAGCGGCTGACCCGCCATGGCGACTTATCATCTAAGTTTGGGCAGTCACGATCAGCATCTTTTAAGGTCTCTTTCATCAGCGCGGCAAGCTGGGACGACCTCATGACGAATTTTCGTTGACCGCTGGGCACAGCTTTCGGGTTGGGAGCGACAAACCTTAGCTTTGGCGCAGGCTTGGGCGCCAAGACACTGCTATTGGGTTTGGCGGCGCCTTCAGCCTTAATAAAAGCGCTCGGTGTCCCTACTCGCCCCTGAAACTCATCGGCCTTGAGCATGACAGCGCTGGCCCCTTTATCCGACAACTGCCAGCGGGAGTTGCGCAAAACCAGCTCAATCTTACTCGTTTTGGTCAATGCCTCTAATAGCGCATTGACTTGCGTGGCGGTCAGCTCAGCGTTGCCAGCGGCAGCAGAAAAAGGCCGAGTCTCGCCATAGTCTCTGCCATTGATCAGCAGTGATATACGGTGACGGCTGCCAAGCTGCATCAACGCCTTTGAGGAGCTTTCTTTAGCGCCGCCCAGCTTGATCTTGCCATCGACATCTGCATTTGCCCCAGCGCGGCGTACTAGTAGAACCGAGACTGGAAACTCACTGTTGTTTTCTGCTTGATAGCCTGCCAGCCGGCAAGTGCGGGTGTTATCACAAGCCACCTGCCAGTCTTGACTGGTAAACTCGATACCGCCGTCTGCCGCCATGCTGGCTGTACTAACGACAGCAGCACCGATAGCAGCGACCAAGGGTATAGGAATATGAATAAACTGAGAAAATGAGAGGGTATTTTTTATCATAAATAAAAGTATCTTTGTTATTTTTTTAAAAGATTTTATTGTTTTAGGAATGAGATAATGTTTGGATATAGGCAACTCACTACCTATCATAAGACCAGTCACGCCAGCCACAGGGTTTGGTCTGCTGTCTTGCTCGCTGCTATGTAACATACACATATGTAATATACTACGCCGCTGCTGAGCTTGGCAGGAGTTGCTAAAGTCTCCTAGCTTGGTATCATCCTTCATAGTCACTATCCATTAATTAATAGACGATGTCTACGCACCTGTTATAAATGTGGCGACATGCTATATTAACGTATTAATGTTTCTATCTGTTGTACTAATGTACCATTGTGTAATTAGATAAATATACTGCTATTACAATATAAACATATATGAATGTAGAATGACAAGCGATATCTAAAACAGCATATTAAGTATCAAAAAATCGAAAATAGGGCTGATAAGTCATCACTTATCAGCCCTATTGTTCTAACTATAATCAATTTGGCATAAAATCGATATGCCGACATACCCTGTGTGACTGGTATAAATACGGTTATTGATTGATAGGTTTTAAGCTCAAGTCTACAGCGCGCTTGACCGCTGGACGCTCAGCGATATTTTGAGCCCAGCGTTTGACATGCTGATACTCATCGACTTGTAAGAATTCAGCCGCATCATAGAGCTTGCCAAGCACCAATTGTCCATACCATGCCCAAATAATCATATCAGCGATGTTGTAATCGCTGTCATCATTACCGCACATATAGCTGTGATCTTTTAAATGCTTATCTAGCACATCAAGCTGCCGTTTGGTCTCCATCGTATAGCGGTTGATCGGATACTCTAAAGGCTCAGGTGCATATGCGTAAAAATGCCCAAACCCGCCGCCTAAAAAAGGCGCACTGCCCATCTGCCACATGACCCAAGACAGACAATCGGCGCGCGCCTTGCCTAAAGATAGCGGAATAAACTTGCCAAACTTTTCGGCCAGATACATCATGATAGCGCCCGACTCAAAGATAGCGATAGGCTCATCTGCCTCATCATGCGAGCGATCGACCAAGGCGGGAATCTTTGAGTTTGGGTTTATGTCTACAAACCCTGAGCCAAACTGATCGCCCTCAGAGATATCAATTTTATACGCATCATACTCAGCACCTTTGACGCCCAGCTCAGCCAGCTCTTCTAAGAGGATGTTGACCTTGACGCCGTTAGGGGTGTTGAGCGAATACAGCTGCAACGGCGCGCCGCCCACCGGCAGCACTTGCTCGTGGCGCGCGCCAGCAGTTGGCCGATTGATACTGGCAAACTTGCCACCATTGTCTTTGTCTTGCACCCATACTTTGGGCGGGACGTAGGCGGCGTTTGCTCTACTTGTGCTGTTATTATCAGCATGCGTGCTATGGTGATTGTTTTGTTTCATCATATCTCCTTACTATCGAATATTATTGATGCCTATTATTTATTGGTACTGAGGTAATTGGTACTGAGGTATTAGTCCCTAGGTGGTTAATGAGTTGTTCAGTGCCTATTATCTATCCGGTTGTTCAGTGCCTATTATCTGTCCATTGGGTGTCGGCTGTTTTTATTTAAGATGTATCAGTCATTACTATAACGACACTCTGCCTTGATATTAAAGCCCTCTCTTGTAAATAAGCGCTTTTTGACCATACCAAGTGGCCATGCCAGCGCCTAGGTTCTAAACTTGTGGTTAGCTCTGAATGCAGTTGATGCAGTTTTTGATAGTGGTTTTCTCTGCGGTGATGTTTGTTTTTATCGCCCGCTTTTATTGCTACTGTTTATCGTTGCTATTTATCGTTACTTTGATTCACTGTTATTATATGCCGCTGTTTCTTATACTACCCAGCTTGTGCCACTTATCGGCTGTGGCTGCTTCGCTCGCGAATAAACCGATCATTTGCTGATTAACACCCAATATCCAATGAGAGTCACATGGTAACGCTAACCCCAATGCAAGATAAATACCTACCCTACGTGTTAGCGGTAGCGCTGTTTATGCAGATATTAGACGCGACTATTTTAAATACCTCGCTGCCACAGATGGCACAAGCTCTCGGCGAGTCGCCGCTAAAAATGCAATGGGCGGTGATCAGTTATGCGCTGACGTTGGCGATTTTTATCCCTATCAGTGGCTTTTTGGCGGACAAATACGGTACGCGGCGTATATTTTTGACTGCCATTGTTATTTTTTCTATTGGCTCGCTACTGTGCGCAGCCTCGCCCACGTTGGATTTTTTGATAGGCTCACGAGTGATACAAGGGATTGGCGGGGCGATGATGACGCCTGTTGCGCGCCTAATCTTGGTCAAGTCTTATCCGCGCAACAAGCTGCTAACTGTCATGAACTTTGCCGTGATACCGGCCTTGGTCGCGCCACTCGTGGGGCCGGTGCTGGGCGGCTATATCGTCCAGTATGCCAGTTGGCATTGGATATTTTTGATCAATATCCCGATGGGTGTTTTAGGGTTTGTTATGGGCAAAAAACTGGTGCCTGCGTTGTTTGAAGATACCCAGCGCCTTGATTGGCTAGGCTTTGGGCTGTTTGCCGCGGCGGCATGTGGGTTTACGCTCGCCGTAGAGTTTGGCTCGCAGGTAGGCCGCGGCATGTATGGTCTGCTGCTAGCGGTGGCCGCCAGCGTATTGCTAGGCGCTTATGTGGCACATGCCAAACGCCGCCCCGCGCCTTTATTTCCACTGAGTCTATTTGATATTCGTACCTTTCGTATCGGTATTACGGGCAATTTATTTACCCGTTTGGGTATCAGTGCTGTGCCGTTCTTACTGCCATTATTATTACAAGTGGTGTTTGAGTATTCGCCCTCGCAGGCAGGCTGGCTGCTTGCGCCTATCGCCATTGGTGCTATCGGTATCAAGCCTTGGGTCAGCAAAATCATCCAACGCTTTAGCTATCGCAAAGTTTTGGTGTTAAATACCCTGCTCATCGGTATACTCATCATCTTATTGGCGCAGTTCAACGACCCTGATAATTGGTTATGGTTTATCCCGCTGCTTACCTTGATGGGCGCGTGTAACTCTATGCAGTTTAGCGCGATGAACACCATTACCATTGGTGATTTGGAAGGCGCGCAGACCAGTAGCGGCAATAGCCTCATGGCAGTCAATCAGCAGCTAGCAATTGGCTTTGGTATTGCCTTTGGGGCGGCGGTGCTCAACCTATTACGTGAGCGCTTTGGACTAGACACGCTGGCGGCGTTTCAAACGACTTATTGGATATTGGGGATTTTAACCATTTTATCAGGGCTGTATTTTTTACGACTCAAGCCTGAAGATGGTCGCGGTTTATATTAGGGCTTATCTTAGGTACGTCTCACAGGTAACAAGCAATCGATAGTTGTCTTAGCACTTTATCATTATAAACACCTGTCTTATAGACATAAAAATACCAGCATGTCCTTTGATATATCTTAAAAGATACTCAAAAGACAAGCTGGCAAGTGTCAGTCAAGAGTGGCTAATTACGGTGCGTCGTCGTCATGCATTTGTGACTGAATATAACGCTCAACCCCGATACTTTGTATCAAGTCTTCTTGAGTCTCCAGCCAATCGTCATATTCCTCATTACCATCTTTTAGCGTGACCAATAGCTGGCGTGATACATAATCACGTTTTTCTTCACATAGGGTAATTGCCTCAGTGATAATAGTGAATTTTTGCTTTTCTAAACGCAGGTTGCACTCAATCATCTCAGGCACGTCCTCTGCAAGGAACATCTTGCCATAATCTTGTAAGTTTGGCAGACCGCCTAATAATAAGATACGCGCAATCAAATCATCCGACCACTTCATCTCAGCGATAGACTGTTTATAAAAATGCTCGTTTAATGCTTCAAGCCCCCAATGACGAGCGATACGCGCATGCAAAAAATACTGGTTGATGGCAATCAATGACTGTCCGAGTACTTTATTTAAGGCGCGAATGACCTCTTTATCCCCTTTCATATTTTCTCTCCCTACTCTATTTAATCTATGATACGTGCTCTAAATATTGCAGCTTAATATAGCTGTGACGATACTAGACAATATCAGGAGACACTTCTGCCATTTGGCTTTGTAGATAGTTTGGCAGACCGATCATATCGATAAGGCGCAGCTGCTGTTCTAACCAATGTGCATGATCTTCTTCAGTATCTTTCAGCTGCTCGACCAACATCTCGCGGGTGACGTAGTCGTGCTCTTCTTCACACAGCGCAATACCGTCTTTTAGGTGCTGCTGTACTTGATACTCTAAATCAAGGTCAAACTGTAGCATCTCAGGGACGGTGCTACCGATGTTGATCCCATCAACGCTCATCTTTGGCGTGCCGCCAAGCATCAAAATACGGCGGATAATGGCCTGCGCGTGCAAGGTCTCATCTTCCATTTCATGATGGATGCGGTCGTATAGCTTGCCGTAGTGCCATTCAGCATACATTTCTGAATGAATAAAATACTGATCACGCGCAGCAAGCTCGCCGCCCAATAAAAAATTTAAATAATCAATGACTTTCTGGCTACCTATCATCACCCATACTCCTATTGTTGTCTCGCAGGTTAAATTCACAATATTGCATATAATAAAAGCGTTATTGGTAAACTGCTTAGTAAAGATTAAAGTCCGTCAGACTTCTTACAATATCAGACAGATATAGTAGCATATAGAGGTGCTAGCGCTTGTAATGTTATGAACTAAGAATAAGATGCTAATTGAGAATCATAATTAACTAGCATGGCTGATGAGTGCGTCATCAACCAGTATGTGAGATAGAGGCAGTACGTGAGGTAGAAATTGCGTGAAAGGATGGTGGTGCAAGAGGTATACGCAGGAGAGCCGAGCCTTTCCCAAACTCTGTGTAACTGCTTATAATCCAATGTAAAGGAGAATAAGCAATGACAAAAGAAACAGAACTAAAGAAGTTAGCCGAACAAATGGCTGGTAGCATGAAAAGCTTCGATGACATCAAAGACTTTCAAAAGCAGCTCATGCAGTCCTTCATCGACACTGCCCTAGAAGCAGAAATGGAAGAGCATCTCGGCTACCCCAAGCATGAAAAAGCAGATAAGCCTAACAAGCGCAATGGGCACACTAAAAAGAGAGTCCGTAGCGACACAGGCGAGCTTGAGATCTCCACCCCCAGAGATCT
>NZ_CAJHBJ010000015.1:0-65327 GCF_904846595.1 Psychrobacter sp. HII-4
TCGTCAAGGTGGTCAATGCCGATTCGAAACTGGACGGCGGCGCTCAATCGCTTTATGATTATGTTCGATGACCGTATCAGCAGACATTTAATCTAAATCGCAGTTACACAGAATTCGGGATGGTCTCCGTTTATTAGTCTCATAAATACCATGAGTGAAGGTTTTCATTTTAGGAAGCTTTACCCTTAAATGTTGATTCTTTTTATCAGGCTGTGTCAAATACAAAGAAGCACTAATAGCATTCTGCACCTCTTTTGGGTTACGACGATGAATCATGCCAATACCTAGTCTGCCAAGAGCTTCCTGCTTTTTCTTATACTGCGTGTTATTACAGTTGTAGTAACTGCCAAGACCACTAGTAATATTCTGCCACTTTTCCCCCACTAGCTGTCCTATATAAGTATCCTGACAGCGTTTAGAACCATCAAACATCAGCAATAAGTGAACGTGATAACCACGGTCATGACCTTGTTCTAAAGCAATTACATTGCCCTCTAATTCTTCAAAGCAACTTTCTTTTTTACCAATAAGCTCTCTAAGTTTTTTCAAGTGTTTATGAAAGGTCTCGATAGACACCAAATGATTGGTATCTTTTGAATATCCTAAATCTACACGAACAATTAGTAATCTTGAATAATGATTCAACATCTGACTCATATAAATGACTAATTTTTTTGTATTGACTTTTTCTTGCTCAATTACCCTTAAATTATTTTTTAAAATACTATTTTTATAAGCATATAAATTATTAATGAAGTCCCTAGTATTGTAATAACCCCATCTCATTTTTTTTGAATGATCACTACTTATTATTCTATTGGTACTATCTATAAATGCAGTAATGGTTGGGAAATAATCCAAGCTAGAATCATAATCAGCTAACAGCGGCAAGTACAATGCTGAAAGCTGTATGCTGACGTTACTAATATTAATGTTATTGGACAGAACATCTGTAACCAGTCTATCGACGTTACAGATAAGTTGGGATTGGCTAATGACTGGACATGACATGATTGTGATCCTATAAAGTAATTTTCTCATAGGGTCAGGTTGATCAGTATTTTTATAATGTTAGTCGCTGAGAGCTGGGCTCTCAGCATCAAGATAAGTAGCTACTGTATTAGATAATAACATAGATAACCCACTAAGGATGAGCTGCCGTAGAGCAGCTTTTCTCTTGTGTACGTAGGGATTTTTTACCAAGTCTGATGGCAAATCCCTGTCTGTGCTGGAGTTTGTATTGGGGTGGAGTTAGCTAGATAGGTAGTGTATTCTGCTTCAGTATTTTTAATAATAACCAAATTAGTAGTATATCATCTATTACTACTATATTTTATAGGACATGTAGCATAATTAATTTATTTAAATATCACTCAAATATTGTTTAATTAACATTTAAATTATATAATTATATCACTTTAAATTAATAGAAATATCACGCGTGATATTAAGAAAAATGGTGAAATAATGTCGAATATTAATGATAGTCATGTATCAAATGTGATAAATGAGAATAAGAAGTACTTTGATGAAAATATCAGATGTTTATCGGAAAGAGAGGTGTCTTGGTTACAATCTTATTTTACTTCTAAGATAAATGTTTCTTTCATGAGTATGGGGTCAACTAACTTGTATGAAGAACTTATAAACAAATTAGCAAGAACTGATAACTTTAAACAAGTCGTACATGATGCCCGCTCAAACATGCAATACAATTTAGTGCCTGATGAATATTTCCAATGGTTTAAAGACAGTTTTAGAGCACAGATATTTATTTTGAATTTTCTTGAATATGAATATGACTATCATGTAAAAACTCATAATCTAAATGATATGATTAAAACTATTTATAACTTTTTTGATACAAACGATGAAGAAAACACAGTAGAGCATAAAATAATATTAATAAATAATATTTATTCAATTTTTGAAACTATGATCTTAAGTGATAACTATACTAAATGGCTAAAGACTAATGAAACGGATAAGTTAGAATGGACAGCTAATTACTTAGTTAAAAATAAATTAATGCTAGATATAGATGGAAGATTGATTTCAGAGGAGATTTTGAGAGATGCAGTGCTAGCATCTCTGGATATGATTGATTATCCAATATTTTCTGAATTAAAGAATAGGAACTTTCGTTATGAACCTACGGCAAATAAAGAACTAATTATAGATAAAATGAAACGAGCTTGGAGCCAGCAAAAATACCGAAGCGCTGGTAAAACAAAAAAGGCGTACCATCTACCACTGACAAAAAAAACTAAAGCTAAATTAGAGAAAATGGCGCAAGTACAAGGGCTGTCAGAGACAGCTATGCTTGATATATTGATCAATCGCTTTTACGAACTTGATTATGTTGATGTTGACGGTAAGGACTTATACTAACGCTCATTAATATAACATTGCAGCTCATCTGTTGTGATACCTTGATCTAATAATGCTTTGATCAAAGTATGTGTATCGACATTTTGTAACGAGTCAGATTGTTTGCTTTCTAGTGATTTCTCAATCTGCCGCCGCGCTGTCTGAAAGTCTACAACCTCGCCTTTGTCTCTAAGTAGGTCTAAAAAGTCCGCCCAGACTTGCATGATTTTACGCCGTTCTTCTAAGTGCTGCGCGTGGTTATAAACCGCGCGAATACTGCTTTTTTTATCATGCGCCATCTGCTTTTCGATCGCATCGCCCATATAGCCAAGCTCGTTTAGGTTGGTAGAGGCGATGTGACGAAAGCCGTGACCTGTCTGTTTGCCTGCGTAACCCAAGATATCGAGCGCATTATTGATAAACTCTTCACTATACGGCTGATGCATACCCGTGTGGTAAAACACATATTCATATTTCCCCGTGATGGCTTTCATCTCTTCTAATACTGCCAGCATTTGATCTGATAGCGGTACGACATGCTTACGCGCAATTTTAAGGTTATCAATATCAACACGCCATAAGCGATTGGCAAAATCGATATGACTCCACTTCATCATACGCAGCTCGATGGTACGACAGAATGAATATGCTAAGAATTTCATACCTAATCGGGTTTGGTCGTGACCATGATAGCCTTCGATAGCTTGGAGTAGGGCCGGCAGCTCATTGATATCTACATGCTTCATGTGCTGACTTTTGGCTTTAGGATAGAGCGCCTTTAAATCATCGATTGGGTTTTGCTCAATGATGCGTTCGCGTTTGGCACGTCTTAAAACATTAGCCACCAGATCAATTGTGCGTCTGGTCACCTCACGTGGCGGCTCACCGTTTTTGTTCAGACGATTTTCGATCTCATCTGCCATTGATCGACAATCCTCAAAGCTGACATCTTTTAGTGCAATACCTTCAAAGTGTGGCAACACGTCTTTATGCATACGGTTATAGTCTTGCTGATAGGTACGCGGCTTGACGTTACGCTGACGTTCAGCGAGCCAGTCTAAGGCGTAGTCATTGAATTTTTGCGCGTGAATATTGGCAAGCTTGTCTTGACGCTTTTTATTTTTTGGATCGATACCGTCTGCTAGCAGCGCTTTGATCTCAGTATTGGCTTGTCTAGCCTCAGCTAATGACATGATGGGGTAAGTACCAAGTGTGAGGCGTGTTTGCTTACCATCGAAGCGATAGGCGCTTATCCATGTCTTTGTGCCTGTACTGCGGACCAAAAGCTGTAAACCTTGCTGATCACTGTATTTATCAGGACGCGAAGGCGTGCATTTCTCACTAGGTTTAAGCTTGCGGATCTTACTGTCGCTTAACATGTTGGTGTATTCCCTATGGCTACAAGCTATATGATTCAAGCAATACAATAAATACGTTGGTCTAAAGCTGAATCATAATGCTTAAATGTTGGTCTTTTTGAGGTCTAATGAAATCATAGACCAACAGATAGACCAACACAAGCCACGGGATAGGTAGGTTATGTTCGGACAGATTAGGAAAACGTTAGGCATAAAAAAAACGCTAGACGCGTTATATTTAAAGAGTTTAAGATGTATATAGGATAGTTTAGGACAAGCTAGGAAAACTAAGATTTTATAAGATTGGCGGTGAAGGAGGGATTCGAACCCTCGATACGCTATGAACGTATACACACTTTCCAGGCGTGCGGTTTCAGCCACTCACCCACTTCACCGTTTAGACAGACCGCATTTGCACGATACTGATTTTTGACTGGCTAAGTATAGCGGATACCATTTAAAAAGTCACGACTTACGCCTTATCTTTCTTTATTGATGGACGCCTGCTAGGATACGCATATGAAATAACAAGTATAGACGATTGAGAGTTGCATGATAAGAGTTGGTGGGTATCAAGGTATTTTGAACAACAGCATAATGGTGGTATTTGCTATCGTCGTAGGGCTATCATCAGCGCAGGCAGATGATCTTACTCAGTGTAGTCAATCTTTTTATGGCGGGGTTTATCCAGAGTTTACCAATACCAAGCTTGATAAGAAGACTCAAGCGCTGTGTATGGACGGGTTTGCCGTTATGTACTCGGGCGTGTCACGGACACCATTGTGGTCAGCTGAGCATCTAGACCGCCGCCGCTTGCAGCAAGCAAAAACCATCGACCGCGAAGACAGCTTTCATGAGGAGAGCCGTCTACCTAAGTCTATGCGCGCCTCGTTGTCTGATTATTCAGGTTCAGGCTATGATCGTGGGCATCTAGCGCCCAATGCCGATATGGCCAATCGCAGCCAGCAATACGACAGTTTTAGTCTGGCCAATATCGCCCCGCAGTCACCGCGCAACAACCGCTATATCTGGCGTAATATCGAGTCTGCGACGCGATACTTAACCCAGCAGTATGGCGAAGTCTATACCATCACGGGCGTGGCTTTTACGGGCAAAAAGACCAAACAGCTTGCTGAGCGCGTATTGGTACCTAGCCATTTTTTCAAGGCCGTCTATATTCCAGCGACCAATCAAGCAGGGGTGTATTACGCGCCCAACGATGAGTCAGAGCGCATAGAGGTCATTAGTCTAGATGAGCTAACGGCTAAAGTCGGCATGGATGTCTTGCCAGTGCTCGATCGCCAGACCAAAGCGCAAGCGTTTGCGCTGCCACTAAAGGCAGGTGAGAGCGCCGACTTGCCTGATCAGCCAGTAGAGGAGCCGACATGGCTGCTGTTTGTTTGGGCGATTATTGAGTGGCTACTGACTCAATTACAGGCTTAACATGCTTTTAGCGACATCTGAATGTGCTGATATGCATGACTGAATTACTATAAAAAGGATGACAAAATGATTGAACCCTTTGCCAATAACCACCAAAGCATGCAAATTGGAGAGCTGGTCATCGAAAACCAGCAGGACAAAATCACGATTTATGGCGATATCGATGTGACATTCGATGCAGCAGGACATCATCAAGCTCAGCAGCTACACGAGCTGACAACCAAAATTATGCAAGCTTTTGATGATGGTTTTCCTTATAGTAATAACGAGGCAAAGTCAAAAGAAAATGATGACCAATCGGACAAGAATATCGACAACCCTTTCCTGTAACTCTTTGATATAGTTTTGGTTTTACAGAAATAATAAAGTACAAAAAAATTACTAGGCAAACAGATAAAATTGCTTATAATGGGTCAAGACATCGCTTATGTCGCTCAAATCTTTGAACAAAAGCTTGTGAGCAATCGCGATAACGACTATTAAACGGCACATGCTAACTCATGATGTGCAGTGTTGATGAGTAAAGTCGCAGCGCTTATATAAAAGATTCTAGCAAAGGATAAGCATAGAACAGCAGAAACATCACGTTTCGAGCAATCATTGTTTGATTAATCATTGTATGAAGGGAGTCACTCTATGAAACTATTTACAAAAACCGCTTTAGCAGCTGCCGGTATCAGTATGGCGACCATGGCGTTTGCCGCTGATCCATTACACAATACAACATGGCAGACGTATGACGACGGTAAGCCAAAAGGCACGGTAAAAATCACCGAGTCTAACGGGATGTTGACAGGTAAACTCATTGCAACGAACTCCGCCAAAGGCAAAAAACATGTCGGCATGACTGTCATCAAAGGCCTAAAAGCTGACGGTGGTGGTAAATATAGCGGTGGGACGATCACTGATCCAGAAAAGGGTAAAGACTATCGTATGACAGCCAGTTTAAATGGCAACACTCTAAAGCTAAAAGGCTATATCGGTCCATTCTCACGTAGCCAAGAGTGGAAGAAGAAATAAACCACACGCGTTATATTAAGCGTTAGAACATAAAAATCCCGCCAAACCGAGAGGTCTGGCGGGATTTTTGATGGGGCATCTCTTTAATACAGTAAGTGAAAGTACATTAGATGAAGAGGCACTGGATTGAGAAGCCTTTAATTAAGAAGCGCTAGGTTGTGCCTTATCTCACAAACTCAGGATACGCTTCCATACCACACTCTGCGATATCTGCGCCTTCGTATTCATCCTCTTCAGAGATGCGTAGACCTATGATCAGCTTGATCAGTGACCAAACGATTAGGCTTGCGACAAACACCCAGACAAAGATCGTCGCCGCGCCTGCGATTTGACCCAAAAAAGTCGCTGCAGGATTGGTAATAGGTACGATAAGTAAGCCAAACAGACCCACGACGCCGTGTACTGAGATTGCGCCCACTGGGTCGTCTATTTTTAGTTTATCGAGTGCCAAGATAGATAAGACCACGATAACCCCAGCGATCAGCCCAAAGAGCGTGGCTTGTAAGGCAGAAGGGGTCGACGGCTCAGCAGTGATGGCGACCAGCCCCGCGAGTGCACCGTTTAAGAGCATGGTCAGATCCGCTTTACCAAAGATCAAACGTGCCAGCAGCAATGCTCCGATAGCGCCGCCTGCGGCTGCGGCGTTGGTGTTCAAAAACACCATGGCCACAGAGTTGGCACTGGCGATGTCGCCCAGCTTGAGGACGGAGCCGCCATTAAACCCAAACCAGCCCATCCATAATATCAATGTCCCAAGGGCGGCCAATGGCAGGTTGGCCCCCGGTATCGCCCGTATTTCACCTTTTGGTCCGTACTTGCCTTTGCGCGCACCTAATAGTAGTACGCCCGCCAAGGCCGCCGCCGCTCCTGCCATATGCACAATACCTGAGCCAGCAAAATCAGAGAACCCCAAGTCGCCAAGGTTATATAAACCAAACACATCGTTGCCGCCCCATGTCCAGCTGCCTTCTAATGGATAAATCAGCCCTGTCATGACCACTGCAAACAACAAAAACGACCATAGCTTCATACGCTCAGCCACCGCGCCTGAGACGATAGACATACAAGTCGCCACAAACACCACTTGAAAGAAAAAGTCAGAGGCTGCAGAGTAGACAGAGTCACCGCCAAAGCCGTTTTCGCTAGAGGCTGCTAGTGCGTCTTCTACTAAGGTATCGCCGCCTGCAATTCCGTTCAAGAACAGATCGCCGCCATACATAATGGCATAACCGCAAATCATATACATGGTACAGGCGGTGGCGAATAGAGCGACGTTTTTGGTTAAAATCTCAACGGTGTTTTTGGAGCGGACCAGCCCTGCTTCTAGCATGGTAAAACCCGCTGCCATCCACATGACGAGCGCGCCACACATTAAAAAATAGAACGTATCAAGTGCGTACTGAAGCTCAAAGATTTGGTTTTGCATGTTAATTCCCCCTTGAATTGATGCAATATAGAGCGTTAGGTAGGGCTTACAAATCAGCGTTTGTAAGTAGGTCGTGCGCTTTAGATAGCGTCAGGACCCGTCTCGCCCGTACGAATACGAATGACTTGCTCGAGTGCTGTGACAAAGATTTTGCCGTCACCGATCTTACCTGTGCTCGCGATGCGGGTGATGGCTTCGATAGCAGGCTCGACCATTTCGTCAATAACAGCCACTTCGACTTTTACTTTAGGTAAAAAGTCCACCACGTATTCGGCGCCGCGATAGAGCTCTGTGTGGCCTTTTTGGCGACCGAACCCTTTAACTTCAGTGACAGTAACGCCTTTGACACCGATGTCAGAAAGCGCTTCACGCACATCATCGAGCTTAAACGGTTTTAAGATCGCAGTGATTAGCTTCATAAAAAATTCCTTATTTGTGTGATGCCGCAGGTTGAGAGAAGTTGTGGTGCGTCTCATCGTGGTGATGCTTGATATAGTTATTCAAGAACTGTGCCAATGTGCCAAACCTACTCAAGGGGGTAGGTAGGAGTGGGCTTATTGGTACAAAAATCACCAGTATCATGACACACATCACGCTCTATAACGCCGCGATTATACTTATCGTCATGCGTCATACCGCATCAATCAACCTTTGGCGTTAAGCCTATGAAAACTTTATTATAACCAACTTTCTAGGCGCTTGGGGAGGCTATCGATTTATTTCATGTGACGATTTGCTAAGCGGTTTTTATAAATAATAAAAACGAAAAGGGATACCTATCATCACTATATAAGGGATGAGGTCAAAAAACGCGCCGAGCATAAACACATTACTCAGCGCCGGTAAGAAAAGTAATCAAGCGGCAGACGGTGTGGCGTATAGCCTTTGGGATAGCTCTTATGCTTTAGGAAAAAGCAGATAAGGGGTTTGGGTGCTGACCAGTAATTTTTCCGTATCGCTGCCTTGCAATAGCTCACGTAACCGCGACTGCCCAAACGCCCCTGACATCAATAGGCCAATATCGTTTTCGGTTTGATAATAATTGAGGGCTGCTGTCACGTCGCGGCAATCGAGTAACGCCTTTTTCGACTTGATGCCCGCTTGCTTGAGGCGCGCGTAAGCTTCGCGCAGCGCATCGCAGTTTTCAGAGTTTTTTTTGCCCACCATCACGATGTGGACGGTTAGGGCGCGAATAAGTGGCGTTTTACAGAGCCAATTGAGCATTTTATGACAAGTGGGACTGTTGTCGAAGGCAAATAGCGCCGTCGTAGGGGGCAAAAATGGTGCATGAGTCACCAAAATGGGGCAAAGACTGACTCTGATGAGTTGGCTCAAAGTCGATTTGCAAGTGACATGATGACCGATGACAATCAATTGCGCTTTGTCATCGACATAATCGATACTTTCACTGAGGTTTTCGTGCCGATGCAACGTATAGGTTTTGAGTTTTTGTCGCTGGTGCTCGCAGTAGGTTGTGGCTTGATGCAACAGCAGCTTGCCTTGGGCTTTTAATTCACAGTTGCTTAGGTGTTCTTTATTGGTAAATTGCTCAAGCAAAGTGTTTTCGTCGTCGATATTTAGGCAGCCAGAGTAGTTTACCGCGGCTTTTTGTTGCAAGCTTGGCACCGAGTGCAAGAGGCCGATAGGCACTTGCAGGCGAGTCGCTGCCCACATACTGGCTTTCAACACGGCTTGCACGTGATCAGGACAGTCCAAGCAGGCAATCACACTATCTGGTTTTAAATTACTCATAAGACCACCACATCATTCCGACAATAAAAAGACAGCTGCTTGGCGAAAAGCTGGGCAATGTGACTGATACCCAACTCTCTCAGCCAACGCAGCTGTTTATTAAACTATATATTCAATTATCTACTGGTAATGCATTAATCCAGCAAGCCAATGTCTCGGCGATCGTGGATAGAAAAACGGTCAATCAGGGTTCGGCTTGCATTATTGAGTCCCACCACTTTGACATCAATGCCTTCTCGTTGCAAGCGCATGACCAGCTTGTCCAAAGTGTCCACGGCGCTGACGTCCCAAAAATGCGCTTGGCTGACGTCAATCTCGATACTATCTACGGCTTCTTTGGTATCAAAGCTGTGCAAAAACTGCGTGGTCGAGGCAAAAAACACCTGCCCTTGCACATAGTAATAACGCGTGTTGCTACGCTCATCGTACTCACTAAAGATGGTTAAGAATTGACCAATCTTATTGGCAAAGGCCAAGGCAGAGAGCAGGACACCGACGCCGACACCGTACGCCAGATTGTGCGTAAATACTGTGGTCACGACCGTGGCTAGCATGACGATGTTAAATGACATCGGATGCGTTTTAAACTCGCGAATAGACTGCCAATTAAAAGTGCCAATCGACACCATAATCATCACCGCCACCAGTGCGGCCATTGGGATTTGACTGACCCAGTCGCTCAAAAACACCACTAAGATGAGCAGCATCACACCGGCAATCAAGGTCGACAAGCGCGTCCGACCGCCAGATTTGACGTTGATCATCGACTGACCAATCATCGCACAGCCGGCCATACCGCCAAAAAACCCTGACACCACGTTGGCCATCCCTTGACCACGGCATTCTTTGTTTTTATCACTTGGCGTATCTGTCAACTCATCCACGATGGTCGCCGTCATCATAGACTCTAGCAAACCTACGATGGCAAGCGCGATAGAGTAAGGCGCGATGATCAGTAAAGTATTGAGGTTTAGAGGGATATCTGGCAACAAAAACATCGGCAGCGAATCTGGCAGATCACCCATGCTGCCGACGTTACGAATATCAAGGTTCATATACATCGCCACCGCTGTCAGACCCACGATACAGATAAGCGGCGATGGGATCACCCGTCCGATTTTCGGAATCAGCGGAAACAAGTAAATAATCGCAAGGCCCGCTGCGGTCATTAGGTAGACCGTCATCCCGACGCGCTCAGTCATTGGGTTTAGCTCAGGGAGCTGGGCGGCAAAGATGAGTATCGCCAAGGCGTTGACAAAGCCAATCACCACCGAGCGCGAGACAAAGCGCATCAAATTACCCAGCTTTAAAATACCCATCACAATCTGAATACCGCCGCACAGTAAAGTCGCGGCCAGTAGATACTGTAAGCCATGCTCAGCGACCAAGTCGACCATCACCAGTGCCATCGCGCCTGTCGCCGCCGAAATCATACCTGGACGACCACCGACAAAACTGATCACCACCGCGATACAAAACGAGGCATACAAGCCGACCTTTGGATCGACCCCAGCGATGATAGAAAAGGCAATGGCTTCAGGGATTAAGGCGAGGGCAACGACCAGACCTGATAACACATCACCACGAACATTGGAAAACCACTCGTCACGTAAGTTATCAATAAAAGATGTCATAAGTAAACTGCATAGGGTTAGAGGCAAAAAAAGTAATCATCCATAAAATGATCGCGTCGCTATAAAATAGCGGTTCATCTTTTTTTTTACCACAACATGCGCCTTGTCATGTTGTGGTATTGAATTATCAGAGGTCAATCATCAACACATCGATGGATTTATTGATGGGTATCACAAATACACTCACCAATAATAACTATGATGATAAATCCTATCAGATTGCCTAAAAAATAGTATTTAAAATGGGTGCTTAAAGTAGTGTATATAAAATAGCACCTACAATAACGTATAGAGTCAGCAATGAGATGCTGCAATAGAAGGTGATAAAACGCTGTCCAACAAGCACAGCAGTTTGATTTTGATAGTAAGGTAGCCTAAGTCGCCGCAAATCAAAAATGACTGAGGGGCAAATAGCAGGCGAACGCTAACAACATGCTACACTAAAATGCCAAGCTCAAGACTTAGAGTAAGACTTAGCAAAAAACCTGTGCTGACAGATCAGGGCGGCTATTATAGCATTAGACCCTGAATATAAAAACAGGCGCATAATAGCATAAAGTCATAAAAAATCAGTACCGAAATCTGAACGATACCGTTATCATGATTATTATCTTGACGGTAGCGCTTAACGCTTGATACAGCAGCATCGCTAATGCCATGCCAGCTGCTTCAGCCACTATATAGAGCCTCTTTTATTCGTCTTATCCTGTATCTTAGCCATATTACCCATCGTTTGCTTGTTTAATTTTAATAGAAGGAATAGATATGACCACCAGTACTACAACAGAAGCCTTACTTCATAAAGGCAGTGGGTTACAAGTCGTGGTCGGTTTGGGGCAGTCGGGGCTGTCGGTGGCGCATTATTTGGTCAAGCAAGGCTATCAGGTCGCTGTCACCGATGCGCAAGCGGCGCCAGCGTTGGCAGTGAAGCTGCCAGAGGCCGTGACGACGCGTCAGTTTGGCGCGATTGACGCCGAGCTATTGCAGCAGGCGGCGCGTATCATTATCAGCCCAGGCATCGCCCTTAGCACGCCTGCGGTGGCGGCGGCGCGTCAAGCCCATATCCCAGTGGTCAGCGACATTCAATTATTTTGCGACGCTTGCCGTGTCCCTATCGTCGCAATTACTGGCTCTAATGCCAAAAGCACGGTAACCACCTTGGTTGGTCAGATGGCGGCAGATGCGGGCGTCAATGTCGGTGTCGGTGGCAATATCGGCGTACCGGCGCTGACGCTACTAGAAAATAGCGAGATGGAGCTGGCTGTACTTGAATTGTCGAGCTTTCAGTTAGAAACGGTCAGCAATCTGGGTGCGCAAGTGGCAACTGTGCTCAATATGTCGCCTGACCATCTCGATCGTCATGGCGATATGCTCGGCTACCATCAAGCCAAACATCGTATTTTTCAAGGCGCTAAGTCAGTGGTCATCAACCGCGAAGATGCGTTGACGCGACCACTGGTGGCTGATAACTTACCCAGAATCAGTACAGGCATTCATGCGCCTGACAAAGACCAATATGGACTGATTGTCGATTCCGATGGGCAGATTTATTTGGCGCGTGGTACACAAAAACTACTGTCGGCAGACAAACTGTTGATTAAAGGTCGGCATAATTTGCTCAACGCGCAAGCGGCGCTGGCATTAGGCGAGCTGGCGGGGTTGCCGCTGGCGAGTATGCTGACGACTTTGCAACAGTTCACAGGTCTTGAGCATCGCTGTGAATACGTGGCAAGCGTGGCTGGTATCGATTATTTTAATGACTCAAAAGGCACCAATATCGGCTCGACCATAGCAGCCATCGAAGGGCTTGGCGCTGTCTATGCGCCAAAAGATGGCAAGCTGCTGCTGGTATTAGGCGGGCAGGGCAAGGGGCAGGCGTTTGGTGAGCTGACGCCTTTTATCAATCAGTACGTCAGCCAAGTTTTGTTTATTGGCGAAGATGCACCACTGATAGAGCAGCATTTGCGCGCGGCTAAGATCAGTCATGACGTGACGCTACATCAGTGCCAAACGCTAGAAAACGCCTTTGCCACCATCTTGCAAGTGACCTCAAGCAGTCTCTCGCAAGTACAGGCTGTGTTGTTGTCGCCTGCGTGTGCCAGCTTTGATCAATACAGCGGCTATGCCGCACGCGGTGAGCATTTTGGTCGATTGGTTCATCAGTTAGCAAGCGAGTCGGCAGAGACAGCGACCCCTTAGTGGTATGAGTGGCTATCTGGCATTCTATGCCGGCAGCTGGTGGATGGGCAAGGCGCACAGGTGTTTTTTGATAAATGATTGTCTTGCTTATAGATTGCTGCTACTGTCTTTTATAACCAGCCTACTAATCAAGCGAAGAGATGACTGTGTCATTGCTTGAGTAATGGTTAATCGTGCCGATGGCCGATGATGATCAGTCGTTGTTTGTCTTAGCCTCAGGTTTGTTTGTTGGTATGTGTTTTTTAAACGGTGGCGTTGTATAGACGCCGTGTTTTTCGTTCGTTAGTGTATATAAAATTATGGCGCTCTCTTCTCTTTTTCGTTCTTCGTCCCAACCAAAGACAGCCACTGGCGCTGATGGTATTTTATCGATGCCGTCAGCGCGTGCTGTTTTGATAGCGAGCGTTGGCTGTATGCTGGTGCTCAGCTTATTGATGGTCGCCTCTGCTTCTATCCCATTCGCCCTGAGCCGTGGTATGAGCGAGCTGTACTTTTTTAAAAACCAGCTGCTTTACATGACCATTGGACTTATCATCGCCGCCATCCCTTATTATGGGGTATCTTTGCGGCGACTTTATAAGACAGAAACCCAGTTCATATTGCTGGGGGTTACCGGCTTGCTGCTCGTTGCTACCTTGTTTAGTACTCCGATTAACGGCTCAAAACGCTGGTTAAATTTGGGGGTCTTTAACTTTCAGGTAGCCGAGCTGGCAAAGCTTGTAATGATTGTCTTTGTCTCTGACTTTGTGGTACGCCGCTCGTTTGAAGTGCGCAATGGTCTAGATGGCTTTTTGCGCATTATGTTGGTGGTGGTTCTGATTACCATGCTCCTACTCTCGCAGCCAGACTTTGGCTCGTTTGTTGTTATTTTAGGCACGATTTTTGCGATTTTTTATATCGCAGGTGCGCCTTACAAGCACTTTGTCGCACTGACTGCCGCTGCCATCGGTGGGGCTGTGTTGATGGTGACAACGGCGCAGTATCGCTTGGTGCGCGTGATGTCGTTTATGGATCCGTTCGATGATGTGCAAGATACCGACTATCAGTTGGCGCGCAGTTTGATTGCCTTTGGTCGTGGGCAGTTTACTGGCGTGGGCTATGGTGAGAGTGTACAAAAACTCTCGCATTTGCCTGAAGCGCATACCGATTTTTTATTGGCCATTACAGGTGAGGAGCTGGGTTTTGTCGGGGTGACGATGGTCTTGGTACTTGAGGCGCTGATCATCGGTAGTGCGATGCGCATCAGTTACAACGCGCTAAAACGTCGGCAGATGCGCATGAGCTATACCGCTTTTGGTATCGGTGTGGTGTTTATTGCGCAAACCATCATCAATGCGGCGATGAATATGGGAGCGATTCCGACCAAAGGCTTGACCATGCCATTTTTTAGTTATGGTGGTTCATCTATGCTGATCAGCCTTGTGATGGTAGCGCTGCTGCTAAAAATCTACAAAGAAAGCCCTGAGATTGAAAAGAGTCAGTGCCGTTACTATTAAGCCCTAAACCAAACACCGTTACTATATTCCTAGAGTTTTAGTGTCTTTGCAAGATGATTAACAAGCGTCGCTATTATGAGTGGCGCTTTTTGCTGTTGGTCTATTATTTATCAAGCTTAACTGCTGCTGCCCGTGTAGCGGCGCGTTGTCCCACTGTGCAGTCGCCTGTTTGAGCATCCGCGCAGGTGTGTCTATCTCGACACTTGGCTGCTGCAAAAGCTGTAATGCGGTCGCGATTAGCTGACTTGGGTCGCGGGTGTCTATTGGCTGCGCTAGGTTTTGTTTAGACAGCTTTTGCCCGTTTGGGCTGCAGATCAGCGGCAGATGATACCAGCGGTCAATCGCGGGCAGGCGCGCTGCTTGCATGATGCTGATTTGGGCGGTGGTCATGGGCAGAATATCCAAGCCGCGCATGATATGTGTAACCCCTTGCAAGCCATCATCAAGACTGGCGGCCAAAATATAATTGATCATGCCGTCTTGTCGACGCACCACCATATCGCCCAAGGTCTGCTGCGGATTGCCCCACTGTTGTCCCTGAATACCATCATGAAACCCAATGAGATAATCGGGTAGCTGTATGCGTAGCTTGTGCTGTAGCCTATCTAGTGCTTTGGTGACACAGCGCCGCGGATATCGTTTTCTGTTTGGCAGCACAGTCAGCTGTGTCGCAGTATCTGTATGGGCAGGGATTTGCTCTTGCTGCGCCCAATATTGCTCTAGGTCTTTACGTGAGCACTGACAGCCATAGGTCAGCGGCCGCAGGGTCGAGGCCAGATACTCATTATAGATATCGATGCGCTCAGATTGATACACCACATCACCATCCCAGTGTAACCCCAGCACTTCTAGGTCGATCAAGATCTGCTCAGTAAACTGCCGATCGCAGCGCTCTGTATCTGTGTCTTCGATACGCAATAACCATTTACCGCCAAGTGATTTTATATGGCAGTAGCTGGCAAGGGCGGTGGTCAGTGAACCAAGATGTAGCTCGCCGGTTGGGGAAGGGGCAAAGCGGCCGATAGGCGGCGTGGGTATGGAGGTCGTGGGCATAGGCGTTTATGGGATAGTTAAAATAAACGATGACGGGTTAAGGGACACCGTTATCGCGGACTAGGTCATATAGGATACTGTATCTGCTGGCCAAAAGATGTTTATAAAACGCAACAAGCGACCACATGATGGTCGCTTGTGCTGAGATAACGCTATTGATTTGTTATCTCTCGGATTTATATGCCTATGCGCCTACGCACCTTGGTTTTGGCGCTCTTTGATTTCTGAGAGAGTCTTACAGTCGATGCACTGGGTCGCGGTTGGACGCGCTTCAAGACGACGCAAGCCAATCTCTACGCCACAGGTTTCACAAAAGCCATAGTCGTCATTTTCGATTTCTGCTATGGATTTGTCGATTTTGCGAATCAGCTTACGCTCACGGTCACGCGTACGCAGCGCCAAAGCAAACTCTTCTTCTTGAGTGGCGCGATCATTGATGTCTGGCATGGCGCTTGACTCATCTTGAATATAAGTCTTGGTACGGTCTGCTTCGCCAATCAATTGATTTTTCCAGTCCAATAAAATTGCCTTAAAGTGCGCCAATTGCGCATCAGACATATACTCTTCGCCTTCGGCTGGCACATAAGGAGTAAACTTCACTTCACTCGGATTCGTGGTCAGGGTGCTCATATGGGTATCCTACTTTTTCAAATTAATTCAATAAAACGACGCATCAAAAGACAAGACGTTATCAATTTATAAACGCTATAAGTTGTCCCTTTTGGTAACACAAGTAACACAGCTGATCTAATAATAAAGTTGTCTCGATATGACGACAGCGACATATCAGTACCCCAGTATATGGTTATGTATATTTTTATTTAAATACCTTGATGCAAATACCTCAGTGTAAATAGGGTAATTGGCCTACGGGTCGCTAAACAATATAACAAAACACGGACTATGAATACTTAGCGTGTGGTCAGGTTAGCCATCCTAGCTATTATAATTTTGTCTAATCTCGGCTATAAGTTATCTTTATATTTTAATCATCATCTGGTTTTATAAGTTGTATCACTGTTTTTCATAATAATGAAGAAGTTTTTATCATTGTTGGTGTTTTAATGCAGTCAGACACCACTTATCTAAGCCAGCAATATCGGCAAGAAGTCCGATACATCAGAGCTACATCACGCTCGCCGCGATAAATCTGGGCGTCAAGTATCCAGTCTTTCTACCCAGCTTGCAACCTCTCCATTGTTGGCTAATTGCAACCAACGGTAACCCGGCTGGGCATGTTTATCATAGGCAAATTCATCTGAAAAAGGTTTGAACTGATAGCAGGTAGAAGGGGTGCTATATACCATGACCCCTTGATAATGGCGTACTTGCTCTTGATGAGTATGACCGCTGATGATTGCTTTTAAGTGCGTAAACGCACTCATCTGTCGCCAAAAATCCTCGCTGTTTTTTGCCATATGGGTATCGATCCAGTCAGAATCGACAGGAATCAGATGGTGATGGACGGCAATGAGCGCAGGCTTGCTACAGTGGCTGAGCTGCTGACATAGCCAATCGATATCACTTGGCGCGATCTCACCTGAGACCTTGCCTGCGATGGATGAGTCCAAAAATAACAACTGCCAATGAGCAGACTCAATCACATGCCGACTGAGCAAACGCGGGTCAGCTGGTTTGGCCACCAGCTCACGCTGAAAAAACGGCAAATCATCGCCCAGCTCATCGGTCACATCATGGTTGCCGGCGATACAAGCAAAAGGAATGCCAGTCGCTTGTAGGACGGCAAAAATATGATCGTAAATATCAGGTTTTACTCGGTTGACCAAATCGCCCGTCACCACAATCAAATCGCAGCGAATATCATCGTTTAATGCTTGCGCCAGTACCGTCTCAAAGCTGTGCTGACACAAAACAGCGTCACCGCTACCATCGTCTATGCCCTTGTTGACAGGCGTTGATAGGTGCAAATCTGTGATTTGTAAAATATTGAGCTGTTCATCAGGTGGGCAAAGCGTGTTGACAGGATAGCTTGGCATTGGGGCGCTCCCTCATCGACTCAAAACAATCAAAGTTGTCAGAACGACTATGGATAAACAATGGTGAAAAGCAAGTTTATAACATAAAGTGAATGAAAGCTCTAGCAATATTGATGAAATAAAGTTGGACAACATCAAGGTAAAACTTGTTTATAACCCAGTGGTTACCTAGCGCCGGCGCTGTGCTGACCAAAACCTAAGCGTTTTTAATTTGCTAAAAAACAACGCAATAAAAAACAAAATCGCTAATATCAAAACAATAGAAAGGCCAGTCTGGATGTCCAGCCAAATACTGCCCCACACGCCCAGCGTGACGCCAACCTGAGCGATCAGTAAAGACAAGAGAACCATTTGTTTGGGCGAAGATGCCCATAAGCGTGCACTCAAGGCTGGCAGTACCAAAAGGCCACTGATCAGTAGGCTACCCACCGCCTGCAAGGCAATGGCACAAAACCCTGCCAATACTCCCATAAAAAATAGCCGCTGGCGCGCAGGATTGATACCTTGAATCCGTGCCAAGGCCTCATGAGTGGCCAGCTTGGTTTGCGCAGGCCATATATAGATAAGCAGTCCTAAACCCACCAGTACACTGGTGGCAAGCAGCGGCAGATCAGCCCAATCCAGTTCAAGTAAGTTACCGAACAAAAACCCCAATACATTGGCTTGCTGGTCGGTCAGCTGAGTCAATGCCAGTAGTCCCAAGCACAGCAGCGACACCGCGACGACGGCCAGTACCGCATCGACAGGCAAGCGCTCATCATCGATAAGGACCAGTCCTAGGACCACCGCGACACTAATGATAGCAATCCCAACGCCCATCGGTAATTGCCACCACACTGCCAAAGCAACGCCAAGCAGCGTACCATGCGCCAGTGCATCGGCAAAAAAAGCCATGCGCCGCCACAATACCAGACACCCCAGAGGCGCTGAGAGCAACGCTAAAATACTACCTGCAATCCAAGCCGGGGCAATGATGGCTAACCAAGCGCTCATAAAAGATATCCGTAACAGTTTTTAGTTTGCATTAACGCTGTGTTTTTAAGGCAGTCATCAACGTGTTTGAGTGCATGTATTATAATTCGCTGGGAGCATGATGCTCGCAAGCATGCGGCTGATGCACATACGGTTGCTCATAGTGGTGACCAAACAGCTTTTGAAACTCACTACTAATCGCAAGCTCGCTTGGCTGACCTTCACAGCAGATATGCTTGTTGAGGCAAATCACCCGCCGGCTGCCTTTCATCACCCAATGTAAATCATGCGACACCACGAGCATGGCGCAGCGCAAAAACGCTGGTAGCTCATCAATAAACTGATACAGCCAAACCTCAGTATCAGGATCAAGCCCTTGCATCGGCTCATCTAAAATTAACAAGTTGGGTTTGTCCAGCAGTGCCCGCGCCAACAACACGCGCTGCGTTTCACCACCTGACAAATGCAGCATCTGCCGTGACAGCAGATGCGTCAAAGACAAGTTGTCAAAAATAAATTGCCGCTGCTCGGCCGTTAGGCGTTTTTTGTCCGCTTGTGCCAACAAATCACAGACGCGTAATGGCAGTATCGGCGGCACGGCAAAGCGCTGCGGGACATAACCCAGCTGTAGAGGCTGATGAGTGGTGATTTGCCCTTTGGTCGGCTCAAGCAAGCCTAAAATAAGCTTGACCAACGTCGACTTGCCCGCGCCATTGGGCCCAATGAGGCTAAGTGTTTCATCGACAGCAATATCGATATCGATATGCGACAGTAGACGCTGCTGACCAATATGAAAACTGATGTCACTCAAGCTCAGTAGCTTTTTACGATCAAGTGTTGTATCAGTCGTAGTGGTAGATATAGACGGTGACATAAGCGCGCTCATAGGGCAAGGACTCAAGGTAAGATAAACGATGGATGATAAATTAACGAGCAAATAATAAACCGTCGTTATTACTGACAAGCTTGGCAACGACCACTCAGCTCAATGACACTACGCTCCACCACAAACCCCACATCTTTTTCAGCAAAGCTCATCATCTCTTGTACGGGTATGCTACTGCATTCTTGTACCCGCTGACACTGCGCGCAGATCAAAAACGCCGCCGTATGCTGAGCGCGAGGATGACAGCAGGGCACGTAGGCGTTGATAGAGGTAAGCTGATGGATTAAGCCCTCACCGAGTAAAAACTCCAAGCTGCGATATACCGTGGGTGGTGCCACGTTTTTTGTCGTTTTTTGCGCCGACGCATCATCAGGTGCGACTAGTCGCATTTGCTGCAACTGGGTGATCAAATCATACGCGCCGACGGGTTGGTTGGCTTCGAGTACCAGCTGGTATATCTGCTGCCGTAACGGCGTAAAACGCGCACCACTGAGTCGGCATTGCTCCTTTGCTGCGCGCAGGCGCTCAGTCACATCATCCGGTGTAAAGTCTTGCACATCATGCAAGTGATCGCAGACTGACAAACTCGTAGACATGAGGCAAACTCCTAAAAATTACGTAGCATTTTAGCAATGGCGTTTTCTATTGTTATAGTATAACATAATAAAACAAAATTACCGAGCAACCTAAATATTGAATAACCAAGTAAATTGACCGGCCACTGCCAAAGGGTGAGCTGATGAGAGCGATCGAGCTGGGGTGATAGCAATCGTCAAACGATATGTCCGATGCCCAGCATCTATATTTGCTTAACTTTTTGCCAACTATATACCAAAGAGCTGACTATGAATCCAATGTTTTATGATTATTTGCGTGCCTATCCGATTTTGCAGCGTCTGCTAGCACCACTACTGCTATGGTTGGGGCTGGCCTGTGTGAGTGCGCATGCAGCCACCGTCAGCGTCAGCAACTATCCGCTGTTTTTATTAAGTGAGGCGGTGACCGAAGGCGCGCCGTCTGCTAAGCGGCTACTACAAGCTGGCGAGGTCGGGCATCACGGCAGTATCAGCCCTGGTGATATCAAGGCAATACGCGACAGTAAGTTTGTGGTTTGGTTTGGTGAGCCGCTAGAAAATAACTTGGCCTCAAGCTTAAAGACAGCGCCTAATGCCATTGCCTTATTTGAGTTTGATGCCTTTAATCGTCATCCGCTACGTGATGTCCAAGGCAAACCCATCGCCGGCACGCTCGACCCTCATATCTGGCTCGATCCTGATAATGCCAAAGCCATCACTCGTGCCTTGGCTGTTATCCATAGCCATGCCAATCCGCAATATAAAAGCCTTTATCATGTCAATGCACAAAAATTCGCCCAGCGTTTAGACAATGCGGTGGCCGCTGCTAGCTTAGATAGCACAAAAAACCCCTCACCCTACTGGGCTTATCATGATGCGTATCAATATATCGAAGACAGCATCAATTTACAGCTTATTGGTAGCTTGAGTGTCGATCACCACTTAGCACCAAAAGCCAGTCAATTACGCCGGTTAAATGAGCAGCGCCCAACCAAGCGAATGTGCTTGGTCAGTCCAAATGCACCTGCCAAAGGCTTGCTGGCCAAACTACAGCCCGTCAGTACCACAGTACAAGCAGAAGACATGAGTAACAGCACCGACTTTATCAGTGGCTGGCAAACGATGGCGCAGCAAATCCATCAGTGTGTCGATAAATAAGTGCAATTAAGCGCAATAACGCTCAAGTGTCTGACTGACGTGCATGACTGACGGCTATTATACAAATGCCACAGTATGTTTTAAGGCATCTGATTTTAAGCTATCTGAAAAATAGTTGATCGACGATAAGATAAACATAGGAGCATGCTGGCATAGCGCTACTCCTATTTAGAATGAATGATAACGGGCGCAGGCTTGCCGCTCTTGATGGCAGCCATGAGCAGTGATTGGGGTAGGGGAGAGATAAAAGGTAGATTTTGCTTGCTTAACGGCTGCAGCCTCCTTATAATAAGTGGCGTTTTATTTTGGTTAAAAGGTAACACCTGTAGAGTGAGTCATTCACGGATAAAAAGGCTGCGAGTATTTCTGCTGTCTTATCCCAATGCTATAAGGCTATAGGCGTACCATGACCAAACCTGCCAAACGCACCCAAAAAGACAAGATTGGTATTTATATCAAACGCCAAGCCTGGCTGTTATTTATCTTGATCATTGCCGCTTGGATGATAGATATAAGCTGGCTACATAGTCAGCTCATCATCGCAAAGAGCACCGCAATCGGTGCACTACTGAGCTTTATCACACAGGCTGTATTTGCTTTTTTTGTTTTTTGGTACACCGGATATCGCGCGCGCAGACACATTGTCAGCCAGCTATATCGAGGTCAGATGGCCAAATGGCTATTGACTGTGTTTGGTTTTGCACTAATTTTTATTACCGTACAACCCCTATCTGCGCCAGCGCTGTTTATCGGTTTTATGGTAATGCAAATTAGTCACAGTTGGATGTTGTGGCACATACGCTAGTGCTGGTAGCTCATGATGGTATCGATGATGATCTATCTGTGATGGTTACTGATTAAATAGTACTAGGCAAGTCACCCTGCCGTCCAATTTCTCTATGACTGATTCTATAAAGTCAAAAAATGACATGTGCTTTATTTCTATTGATATGATTTTTATCGATAGGAATATAAAGATAGCGATATAGGCGACGCAGATTCATTGATAAGCGCAAAATGACGATGAAAACAACACAACGTCTCAATAAGCTTTGGGTTTAGTATTAAATATTTCTACCCAGCAAATGAAGCAAGCCTATACGACTAAAGTTCAGTGGCCGCTAACTTATTCATACGGTGGATAAAAAAGTCATAATTGACTTTACACGAATACAACGCTGCATTAATATAGGCAGCGAAATATTTTGCTTATAAGCGCCGAATTGAGCGATAGCTACAAAAATGTGGCAGTAAGCAAGCACATATATAATAATTTTGCGTATACATGCAAGGGCTATTACTGAATTATCATAAGCCCTTTTTTGATAGCTAAAATTTAACTTACGCCATCAAACATCGCATCGTAATAGAACTATGGGTTGGATGTTATTGGTTACATGAGTGCCTTGGTTTGTTCTATATATTTGCTTAGTCGCAACATACATAGAAAGACCACGCCTCATCAGATGACAACCATATTTTTGGTAGTTGATTAAATCGTTGATTAATAAGAAGCTTACATTATGGCATCCGAGCAAACATCATCAGAATATATCTCTCACCACTTAACGAATTGGACGTACGGTTATCTGCCGGGCGAAGGTTGGAAAGTTGCTCATACTGCTGAAGAGGCAGCGCAAATGGGCTTTAACGCTATCCATCTTGATTCTATGCTATGGTCAATTGGTCTGGGTATTTTATTTTGTGCCATCTTTTGGATGGTTGCCAAAAAAGTCACCTCAGGCGTGCCAAGCAAGACGCAAGCAGCGGTTGAGATGATCGTTGAGTTTGTTGATAACAACGTTCGTGATTCTTATAGTGGTACCTCAAAATTGATCGCGCCATTGGCGTTGACTATTTTTGTTTGGATCTTCTTGATGAACTTGATGGATTTGATCCCTGTTGATTTCATTCCAGGTCTAGCTGGTCAGGTTGGCGCTGCTATGGGTCATGATCCCCATCATGTTTTCTTTAAGATTGTTCCAACGACTGATCCTAATATCACGCTTGGCATGTCGTTCTCTGTCTTTGCACTGATTATCTTTTACAGCATTAAAGAAAAAGGCGTGGGCGGCTTTATTGGTGAGCTAACGCTACACCCATTTAGTGCCAAAAACCCAATCGTACAAGTGATTTTGATCCCCATCAACTTCATCCTAGAAGCAGTTACTCTGATAGCCAAACCTGTATCACTTGGTTTGCGTCTATTCGGTAACATGTATGCTGGGGAATTGATTTTCATACTGATTGCTCTAATGCCGTTTTGGATTCAATGGGCGTTATCGGTACCGTGGGCTATCTTCCACATCTTAGTTATTACACTTCAAGCGTTCGTATTCATGATGCTGACGATAGTTTATATGTCGCTTGCATCATCAACTGAACATTAATTAGACATTCAATAGGTAAATGAGGATACATCAATGGATCCAGTATTAGGTGGTTACACAGTTATCGCAGTAGCGCTACTTATCGGTCTTGGCGCACTTGGCACAGGTATTGGTTTTGCTATTCTAGGTGGTAAATTCTTAGAAGGCGTTGCTCGTCAACCAGAGCTTGGCTCACAGTTGCAAACTCGTATGTTCATCGTAGCAGGTCTTTTGGATGCTATTCCGATGATCGGTGTTGGTATTGCTATGCTATTGTTGTTCGCTAACCCTCTAGCAGGTTAATCCGAAAGCTCAGTTGTAAATGTTTGGTATTCAAAGATTTATTATCCAATATAGTCAAGATTTGACTGCCAAACATGATCAATGAAACTGATTTTTCATTAACAAAGAGGTGATCACGTGAATATCAATTTTACCCTCGTCGGTCAAGCCATTGCTTTTGCAATATTTGTGATTTTTTGCATGAAATTCGTGTGGCCACCACTTATCGGGGCCATTAATGAGCGTCAGCGTAAAATCGCTGAAGGCTTGAATGCCGCAGAAAAAGCAAAAGCAGACTTGGTGACCGCAGAGCAAGATGCCCAGCAGGAGCTTGATCTTGCGAAGACTAAAGCCGCGGCTTTAATCGAGCAAGCCAACAAGAGTGCCAACCAGCTTGTCGAAGATGCAAAAGCGCAAGCGCAAGCAGAAGGTGAGCGCATTCGCCAACAAGCACAAGCATCTATCGACCAAGAAATCAATCAAGCGCGTGAATCATTACGTGCGCAAGTTGCTGAACTGGCTGTACTTGGTGCTGAGAAGATTTTGCAAGACAAAGTCGATGAGCAAAAACATGCCAGTATGTTAGACCAACTGGCGGCGAAGCTGTAATTGTGAGGATATCATGGCTGACTTATCAACCTTAGCACGACCGTACGCTAAAGCCGCGTTTGACTATGCCAACGAAAATGGTGTGGTAAATGAGTGGGAAAACTTCTTATTTATTGCCAGCCACGTTGTCAATGACAAGTCGTTCAGTACTTGGCTGGACAATCCAGCTGTTTCTGCTGAGCATAAGTCAGCTGCTTTGGTCGATCTTTATGATACACAAGTAGCGGGTTCTAATGACTCTGCTTTTAAGCAGCTATTAGATAAGAACCGAGGTGCTCAACCAAGCGCTGACACCAGCTATCCTAAAGTATCAGTAGCACTTAGTAACTTCGTTAAACAGTTATCAGAACAAGAGCGTCTGGCGCTGCTTCCTGAAGTTTATGAGCATTATCGCCGTCACAAGGCAATAAGCTTAAAGCAGCTTGACGCATATGTGACCTCTGCCTATCCATTGACCGACGCCCAGCGTGAAACGATTCAAACACGTCTTGCTGCCTCGTTAAATGCGAGTGTGGTGATTCACGAGTCGGTCGATCCAAGTCTATTGGCAGGCGCTACGATCAAAGTCGGTGACAAAATCATTGATGATTCGATGCGCGGCAAGTTACAACAGTTAAAAACACAGCTAACTGCCTAATGCCACTCAGTAGCGCAGCCAAATAAAACCTGCGTGAGCGTAAGAGCATTTAAGTCAGTGGGCGGGTTATCATAAATTAAAGGAAACAAGGCAATGCAACAATTGAATCCAGCGGAAATCAGTAACCTGATTAAGCAGCGTATTCAAGACCTTGATGCGGGTGCAACTGCAAAGAATGAAGGCACGATTGTCAAAGTATCTGACGGTATCGTGCAGATTCATGGTCTTGAAGATGCCATGTACGGCGAAATGATTGAGTTTGAAGGCGAAATCTATGGAATGGCGCTTAACTTAGAGCGTGATTCTGTCGGCGCGGTAGTACTTGGTGATTACCTACAGCTGCAAGAAGGTCAAAAAGCCTATTGTACTGGTCGTATCCTTGAAGTACCAGTAGGTCCTGAGCTGCTAGGCCGTGTTGTTGACGCCTTGGGAAATCCTATTGATGGCAAAGGTCCTATCAATGCCAAAATGACTGATAAAGTCGAAAAAATCGCTCCAGGCGTTATCGACCGTCAATCAGTCGATCAGCCAGTGATGACCGGTTATAAAGCCGTTGATACCATGATTCCAATCGGTCGTGGCCAGCGTGAGCTTATCATTGGTGACCGTCAGACTGGTAAAACAGCCATGGCCATCGATGCGATCATCGCCCAGAAAGATTCTGGCATCAAGTGTGTGTACGTCGCAGTCGGTCAGAAACGCTCTACTATTGCCAACGTCGTACGTAAGCTTGAGCAAACCGGTGCGCTAGAATATACCACCGTTGTAGTCGCTTCGGCATCAGAGCCAGCAGCACTACAGTACCTTGCACCATACTCAGGCTGTACGATGGGTGAGTATTTCCGTGATCGCGGTGAAGACGCCCTAATTGTCTTTGATGACTTATCAAAGCAAGCGGTTGCGTATCGTCAGATTTCACTATTGCTACGTCGTCCGCCAGGTCGTGAAGCATACCCAGGTGATGTATTCTACTTACACTCACGCTTACTTGAGCGTGCATCACGCGTCAACGCTGATTATGTAGAAAAATTCACCAATGGCGAAGTGAAAGGTAAAACCGGTTCTTTGACCGCCCTGCCTATCATCGAAACCCAAGCAGGTGACGTATCAGCATTCGTACCAACCAACGTGATCTCAATCACTGATGGTCAGATTTTCTTAGAGTCTAGCTTGTTTAACTCAGGTATTCGTCCTGCAGTCAACGCTGGTATCTCGGTATCTCGTGTTGGTGGTTCTGCGCAGACTAAGATCATCAAAAAGCTCTCTGGTGGTATTCGTACCGCTCTGGCTCAGTATCGTGAATTGGCAGCATTTGCTCAGTTTGCCTCTGATCTTGATGATGCGACTCGTGAACAGCTTGATCATGGTGAGCGCGTGACTGAACTGATGAAACAAAAACAGTATCAGCCAATGTCAATTTCTGAACAAGCGGCCGTTATCTATGCGTCAAACGAAGGGTTCTTAGCCGATGTACCAGTTGAAAAGATTGGTGCTTTTGAAGAAGCCTACTTACGCTATATGCATGATGAGCAAAGTGAATTGATGCGAGAGATTGATGACACTGCGAACTACAACGATGATATCGCAGGTCGTTTAAAGTCAGCAGTACAGACTTTTAAACAAAATCACAGTTATTAATTTAATGGGTTAAGCCGATCTGGTGATGACTGATCGTTTAAAAGGTGGCGCGTTGTCTGATACGCTTTTTGCTAAGACAAAAGCGCCACTGTCTTAACCACCGTCGGTATTAGATCGCGTTATGCACAAGATATCACCTTTTTTAAAGGTGAGTGTTTATCAAATGCTGCATGCGCCAATGCTTTTTAACCCTCTTATATTGGAATCATTATGGCAAGCTTAAAAGAGATACGTGCCAAAGTCACCAGTATTAAAAGCACCCAAAAAATCACTCGCGCTATGCAAATGGTAGCAGCGAGTAAGATGCGCCGTGCGCAAGAGCGCATGGAAGTGGGTCGCCCGTATGCTGATAGTATGCGCCGGGTTATTTCACATTTGGTGCATGCCTCATCAGATTACAAACATCCGTATATGGAATCGCGTCCAGTCAATAAGGTTGGCTATATTGTCATTACCTCTGACCGTGGCCTAGCGGGTGGTTTGAATATTAACTTATTCAAAGCCTTATCTAAAAGTATCCAAGATTATCAAGACCAGTCTGTACAAACTGAGTTTGCAGTCATTGGCGCTAAAGGGGTGAGTTTTTTCAAAAACTTTGGTGGTAAAGTGACGTCAGCGGTGACTGACTACGGCGACAAACCAACGTTTGAGCAGATAAACGCACCAGTTCAGGCCATGCTTGAAGATTATAGTAACGGTAATATCGACCGTATCTATGTGGTATACAACCAGTTTGTAAATGCCATGACTCAAAAGCCTATAGTCAATCAATTAGTACCACTACCAGAGGGTTCATTTGGTGACGAAGAGAGTGGCTTACAGACAGAGCTTAGCTGGGATTATATCTACGAGCCTGACATCAAGACATTGATTGATGAATTGCTTGGTCGCTATATCGAATCGATTGTCTATCAAGCGGTAATGGAAAACATTGCCTCTGAGCAGTCCTCTCGTATGGTTGCGATGAAAGCAGCGACAGACAACGCGGGCAATTTAATTAACGATTTACAGTTGGTTTATAACAAGCTGCGTCAAGCGGCGATTACCCGAGAAATCTCGGAAATCGTTGGCGGTGCTGCTGCTGTTTCATAATTGACTACACCTATATATAGAAGTTCAAGGAGAACGCAATGAGTAGCGGTCGTATTGTACAGATCATTGGCGCGGTTATTGACGTTGAATTTAACCGTGAAGACGTGCCTCAGGTCTATGATGCCCTACAGGTCGATGGTACCGAAACTACCCTAGAAGTACAGCAACAATTGGGCGATGGTATCGTACGTACTATCGCAATGGGTTCAACCGAAGGTCTTAAGCGCAGCATGCCTGTGACCAGCACGGGTGCACCGATTTCTGTGCCAGTAGGTACAGCCACCCTAGGTCGTATCATGGACGTTCTAGGTCGTCCTATCGACGAAGCGGGCGACGTTGCTGCAGACACTAAATGGTCTATCCACCGCGAAGCGCCAAGCTACGCTGAACAATCAAACAGCACTGAGCTACTAGAGACAGGCATCAAAGTTATTGACTTGCTATGCCCGTTCGCCAAAGGTGGTAAAGTTGGTCTGTTCGGTGGTGCCGGTGTTGGTAAAACCGTAAACATGATGGAGCTGATCAACAACATCGCTCTAAAACATTCAGGTTTGTCTGTGTTTGCAGGTGTTGGTGAGCGTACTCGTGAAGGTAATGATTTCTATCACGAAATGCAGGAAGCTGGCGTTGTAAACACTGAAGACTTTAGTAAGTCTAAAGTAGCAATGGTATATGGCCAGATGAATGAGCCACCAGGTAACCGTTTACGCGTTGCACTGTCTGGTTTGACCATGGCTGAGTACTTCCGTGATACCAAAGATCCTGCCACTGGTAAAGGTCGTGACGTACTGCTATTTGTTGATAACATCTACCGTTATACACTAGCCGGTACTGAAGTATCAGCACTACTTGGTCGTATGCCATCAGCGGTTGGTTATCAGCCAACACTCGCTGAAGAGATGGGTCTGCTGCAAGAGCGTATTACTTCAACGCAATCAGGTTCTATTACTTCAGTTCAAGCCGTTTACGTACCAGCCGATGACTTGACGGATCCATCGCCAGCAACGACGTTTGCTCACTTGGATGCGACAGTCGTACTAAGCCGTGACATCGCCTCACAAGGTATCTATCCTGCGGTTGATCCACTAGATTCAACCTCACGTCAGCTAGATCCACAAGTTATCGGTGAAGAGCACTATAACGTCGCTCGCGGTGTGCAAGAAGTGTTGCAGCGCTATAAAGAGCTAAAAGACATTATCGCCATCCTAGGTATGGACGAGTTGTCAGAAGAAGACAAACTGGTTGTTTATCGCGCTCGTAAGATCCAGCGCTTCTTATCTCAGCCATTCCACGTTGCCGAAGTCTTTACTGGTGCGCCTGGTAAATATGTACCGCTACGCGATACCATTGCCAGCTTTAAAGCAATCATCGCCGGTGAATACGATGACCTACCAGAGCAAGCGTTCTACATGGCTGGTAGCATCGAAGAAGTAGTGGCTAAAGCAGAAAAAATGAAATCTACTGCAGCGTAAGTTGCGTTAGCAATTGCTAAAAGGCAAGTGGGCTACTATCTGTCTACTTGCCAGTAGATAACGCATCGCAGTTTTGATTGAGTTTTGATCGTAAGGAGTTAAATATGGCAACGTTACAATGTCGCGTCGTAAGTGCTCGTGAAGAGTTGTATTCGGGCGAGATCAGCATGCTAATAGCTACGGGTACCGAAGGCGAGATTGGTGTATTGCCAGGTCACACACCGCTTATTACTTTGCTAAAACCGGGTGCGATGCGCGTGCAAACACCAAACGGTGAAGAAGAAGTGATTTATGTTTCAGGTGGCGTTTTAGAAGTTCAGCCAAAGATGGTCACTGTATTGGCGGATACCGCCATGCGTGCACACAATCTTGATGAAAGTAAAATCATCGAAGCGCGTAAAAAAGCGGAGCAAATGCTGGTCAATCAGTCTGATACGGTTCAGACCAATGCCGCTTTGGCTTCTTTAGCAGAGTCTGTGGCACAGCTACAAACGATTCGTAAATATAAAAACCGCGCGTAAAGCAGAGTTTTGGTTAGATATTTTTAGCTTGGATCTTCAAGCAACAATAAGACAGTCCTTTATGGGCTGTTTTTTTATGTCTGTCATATATTCGGTATCAGCTAAAATCATATGACAAAAGTAATCAATATCGCGGTTTGCTGCTGACTTTATTAACAGAGATAAAAAGACACTGGCGACAATGAGAATATCTGGTTATATTAGAGACGATAATATGTAAATGCTGCGTGAGCGTTGAAAACATGATTGCTATTGTCATAGGTGCTGAGCGATGCGTAAACAGTGATGCGTCAATGTCTATGCCAGTATTAAAGCGCTAAAAAAGTCTTTAAACCGTTAATTTGCATGAAGAAGGTAGAATCTTTGGACGTAAACTAAAGTTTTAATCATTATAGTTTATAGGTTTTGTTACCGACTATAGGCTATAGTATAGGAAGCCGTACGTTTAATAGTATACTGTGCTACCAAGTTGTAACAGCTATACAAACATCAATCGTGCCACAATATGGTGCTATTAATTTTACCGCTCTTACTTTTACTGCTTTTAAATGAGATGTATTAGAGGATATAACAATGACAACGACTGAAGAAGACAACACCCCCCGAATCTTGATTGTTGAAGATGATGAGCGTCTGGCCATGTTGACCCAAGACTACTTGGTCAAAAACGGTCTAGAAGTCGCCATCGAAACCGATGGCAACCGTGCGATTCGCCGTATCGTCAACGAACAGCCTGATATGGTGGTGCTTGATGTCATGCTTCCTGGTAGCGATGGGTTGACAGTGTGCCGTGAAGTACGTCCCCATTACCAGAATCCAATTTTGATGCTGACCGCCCGTACTGAAGATATGGATCAAGTACTCGGCCTTGAGATGGGTGCTGACGACTATGTTGCCAAACCGGCGCAGCCACGCGTACTATTAGCTCGTATTCGTGCGTTGCTACGTCGCTCAGAAAACGCGCCATCAGAAGATGTGCCGCAGCGTTTAGAGTTTGGTGAGTTGGTCATCGATAACGGTGGCCGTTCAGTCACGCTTAGTGATGATCTGGTAGATTTTACTAGCGCCGAATATGACCTATTATGGTTACTTGCATCGAATGCTGGTCGCATTTTATCGCGTGAAGATATCTTTGAGCGCCTGCGCGGTATTGAGTATGATGGTCAAGACCGCTCCATTGATGTGCGTATCTCGCGTATCCGTCCAAAAATTGGTGATGATCCAGAAAACCCTAAGCGTATCAAGACTGTCCGTAGTAAGGGTTATCTGTTTGTTAAAGAAGGCAACTAATCAGCTCACATCTGAGTGAAGACAGATTGTCTCGCATTCTCACAAAAAAACCAGCGCCTTTGCTGGTTTTTTTTGTGGCTAAATTTTAATTTTTAAACTTAAATACAGCGTTATGTGGTTTAATTAAGCCATCATAATGTAGCAGCACTATGCTGGGTACTATCAGCGGATTTTATTTATTAAGTTGGTCACGGCACGTATGTCATTAGTTTCTTCTTTAAAGCACAGTATTTTCGTTCGGATTTATGCCGGGCTGCTTATCGTTTGTTTATGCGTGGCCTTGTTCGCGCAGTTATTGATGGACACGATCAATAAAGAGCGGGTGCAGTCCTATCGAGAAACCATGGCCAAAGGGGCGTTTCATTTGGTCAGTGAAGGAATTGCGCATCAGGACAATGAGCAGCAGCGAGCGTATTGGTTATCAGATGCCAGTAGCTTGTTTGGCTCGACATTTAGTGTCATACCGATTGATAAAGTGGACTTCACCGCCAGCGAGCTACGCCGTCTTGAAAATGACAATACCGTGGTTCGTTATAGCAATCAGCCGGTATATGCAGATGTTTATTATCGTCTGCCCGACAGCCAGAGCGTCTTGACCGCGAGGGTATCACAGGTGACCGAACAGCAAGTGCGTGCTATTGCTGTGTTTTTGTTAGATGATTTGTCTTATCACATGACTTTATCGGATAAGCGTGCACGCCTCGCTGAGCTAGAAGACAAGTTTTCTTTTCCGCTTGCGTTTCAGGCGGTCAACACCCTCGATCTGGATTCTGATCAGATAGCGCGTTTGCGCCGTGATGAGGTGGTCATCTCTTTGCAGGATACCAACAGTAGTAAGAGCAACTCAGCGATCAGAGTGATAGTGCCCTCCGAAATCAATGACATGGCTATCTTGATCGGCCCGATTCCTTTGTTTAACTGGTTTCCGCTCAATCTGATCATCAGTATGATTTTGATCAGTATGTTCCTTATTAGTTTGGGTGTTTATGCGCTGATTTTTCCGCTTGAGCGTAAGCTACAACTGATACAAGTGGGCGTCAACGAAGTCAGTAAAGGCAATCTAGATATCCAAGTACAGGTCATTGGCCAAGATGAGATTGCGCGTTTGGCAGCGACATTTAACGCCATGACCTCACATATCAAGCGTTTGATTGAGTCACAGCGTGAGCTGACACGCGCGGTCTCGCATGAGCTGCGTACGCCTGTTGCCCGTATACGGTTTGCCGTCGATATGCTGGCCGATACTGATGATGAGGACTCGCGCTTTATGCAGCGTGACTATATCGATGAAGATATTGAGTCGCTAAATGGTTTGATTGACGAGATTTTGACGTACGCCAAGCTAGAAGAAGGCTCGCCAAAGCTTGATCTAGAGCCTGTCAATCTTCGAGAGCTGCTAGAGCAGGTCGAGCGCGAAACCAACGCGCTAGGTAAACCCATCAAGATAGTCACCAACTTGCCAAATGCAAAGGTGACCGCAATTGCCGATCGTCGCTATTTGCACCGCGTGATTCAGAACCTGGCAGGCAACGCTCTACGCTATGCAGAAACCACCATTATCATTAGTGCTGGCGTCAAAAAGGGCAATGCCTTTGTCAGTGTCGAAGATGACGGTCATGGCATCCCAGAAGAAGACCGCGAAAAGGTGTTTATCCCATTTTCGCGCTTGGATGACAGTCGCACCCGTGCATCGGGTGGCTATGGACTTGGTCTATCTATCGTTTCGCGCATTGCTTTTTGGTTTAACGGTAGTATGAAGGTAGATGAAAGCCGTGAGCTTGGCGGCGCAAGGTTTGTCATGACTTGGCCGATTAAGCCCTTGACACAGATATTGGCGGCAGATGAGTTGACGCAAGAAAGAAGTGAGCGTGATATTGAAAACCAATGATAAGCAAAGACAGCCAGTGATCAGCAGAGCAATAGTAGAGGAGGGCAAAGGATGCCATACTTATTTGGCGGGTTGGTGATAGTAAATGCGATTACCTTGGGGTATTATTTATTTGTGCAGCAGCCGAGTAGCACTCAGACCGTAGAGGCGGCCAAAGCGGAGATTACCCAGCCGCTGGCCTTTACCAATAGTGCTAAGTATATCCCGCCGGTGATTGGCAGCAAAGACTGAGATTTAAGACCAAGGGGCGGCTTGAGTCTGCCCCTAACCTTAACTTTTAAGGGTTAGGCGGCTTGTCTGTGGCCTGTTTCTCATCAGATGGCTCTGAGGTAGTGGGCGTATCGGCGGCTAAGGTTTCATCGCCAGCCACCTTAGAGAGTAGCGGGATACGTACGCACACTTGTAAACCGCCATCAGGATGATTGATGGCCTCAACCGTACCATGATGTAACCCTGCAATACGGCTGACGATGGCTAAGCCTAGACCACTGCCTTGTGTGGTACGTGCCGTCTCGCCGCGCTCAAATGGTTGCATGATTCGCTCTAATTGGTCTTCTGCCACGCCATCGCCGCAATCGCGCACACAGATTACCAATTGTTCTTGTGCTTCTTGGTTTACTACGTTTTCCGTCACCACATCGGTTTCTTCATCTACATCGGTTTCGACAAAGGTCGGTATGACGGTTGCCGATAGATAAATGGGCGGTTTGCCGTAGCGATTGGCATTATTTATAAGGTTGATAATCAAACGTTTGATAGAAAGCGGCCTGACGGGTACCACTTTATGGCACTCAGATTGATAGATAAACTCCATTGGCGCAAATTGCACCATGATTTCATTAAATATGGTGTCCAGATTGGTCAGGCTCACAGGCTCATCGGAGCCATCTTTCATAAACGAGATAAACTGCTCCAAAATCGCATCCATATCTTCAATATCATAAATCAGCCCTTCACGAAAAAAATCATCCGGCAGCATCTCAGCGGTCAACCGCATTCGGGTTAGCGGCGTCCGCAAATCATGTGAGATACCGGCAAGCATGATAGTACGCTCTTTTTGCGCTTGGCTGAGCGTGGTAAATAGGCGATTAAAGGCCATATTGACCTGACGTATCTCTGTTGGGCCTTTTTGGGTGGGCAGGGTGGTGGCGTGACCAAGACGAATATAATTGGTCGCGGCGCGCTGCAGATAGCGCAGCGGGCGGTTTAATTGCCGCGCCAGTAAAACAATAGTGAGCAAGGATAAGATAGGCAAACCAATCAAAAATAACACCAGCAGACTTGGGCTATACTGTGAGTAATACACCACAGGCTCACGAATCCAAAAACTGTCGTCACGGCTGTCTTGTACCCATAATTGCGGCGTGGGCTTAAATTTAAAATACACCTCAACAGGTCGCCCTAATTGAGCGCCAATCTCTTGCTGCAACACGTTGGTAAAGATACCGACAAAGGCTTTATCAGCCACCTCCGGAAAGTCGCTTGGATTATCCACCACCACCACATGTGAGTGCCGATAAATCCACTGGCGTACCTCAGGACGCGTTTGCCAGTCTTTATTGGCGCTATTCATCAGCTTTAGCTCGCTGGTCAAATAACGCGCATGATTTTTGAGCTCTGGCAAATACAGACTGCGCCAAAAAAATAAAATCGATAAACTGACACTGATCAGCACGATAAAGGCGACCATCAAAGTCGTCAGCCAAGTGTTGGAGTAAGAACGCGCAAGCCAGCCTTTGCGACGGGTTGGTAGATTTGATGGAGTCATAATAATCCAATAGGTTACATGAGGCGTTATAAAGTATAGCGTTATTTGATCTAGAAAGGATGTCATCCACCAAAAATAACGGCGCAATAGCAGAGGATTGCCATATGCAAATTCTAGAAGGATTTTACATCGATAGCCATTTAAGCTATTGTTAATAAATAATTAAATAAGCACAGTTTATGTTTTCAATAAATCAAGACTGTGATATAATTATGCCCTTTTTGGTATACCTGCGAAAGAGAGAATTCACATGGTTGTTATTCGTTTAGCACGGGGCGGTGCCAAGAAACGCCCATTTTATCAAGTAGTTGTTGCTGATCAACGCCGCGCGCGTGACGGTCGCTATATTGAAAACATCGGCTTTTTTAACCCACTCGCTAAAGAGTCTGAAGAAGCAGTACGCCTAAACATGGAAGCGTACAATGCGTGGATCGCCAAAGGTGCTCAGCCTTCAGATCGCGTTGCTTCATTAGCAAAAGCTTATAGCAAGTCTGCCGCTCAAACTGAAGCCACTGCTTAAGTTTGTTAGTCGCTGAGGTGCCTATAGTTTGACTATGGCAGTCTCAATAGACTTGAAAACACATAGCGTAACTGGTCTGACCAGGGTGCGCCATTAACTGTTTATCGCTTTTAACGCAGTTTTCAATGATTGTTGCTTTAATTGTGATTGTTTTACTTACTGTTTGTTAGTCATTACTAGGTTAGCCGTTATGTCATCTGCTCCAGACGCTAGTACCCTCATGAAAATCGGTCAGCTTAAAAAGCCTTATGGTATTAAAGGCTGGCTGTGGGTATTTAGTGATACAGAGGATCGGACGGCAATATTTGACATGCAGCCGTGGTGGATGAAAACTGCCACTGGCATGAAGCCTTTGACGGTGAAAGCATGGCGTCAACAAGGCACAGGAATCGTCGCTCAGTTTGAGCAGGTACCTGATCGCAATGTTGCAGAGACGATGAACGGTGTGACCGTTTGGGTCGAGCAAGACGTCTTGCCAGAAACGGCTGAGGATGAATATTATTGGTCAGACTTGATCGACTTGCGCGTGATAAACGAGCAAGAAGAGTATCTAGGCGATATCACCGAAATGTTTGAAACTGGCGCGCATGACATCATGCGTGTGAAAGCAAACTCAGACAGTTTGGATGGTGAAGAGCGCCTGATTCCATGGCACAAACAAACCGTCATTGAGGTCGATATGACTGAAAAAACGGTGCTGGTGGCATGGCCAAGTGACTATTAATTAAATAGATATTAATCAAGTAGCTAATAACTAGTAATAGTATGAGTAAGACAATTTTTTGGCGTTAGCGCCAGTATGATCACTGCGTCAACTAAGTAGATATCAGATGTATTTTGCCGTCATTAGTATTTTTCCTGAGATGTTTGCCACGATTCGTGATTTTGGTATCACAGGAAGGGCAGTCGCTGGAGAGCATGTGACGATTGAGTGCATTAATCCACGTGATTATACCACCGATAACTACCGCCGTATTGATGAGCGCCCGTATGGTGGCGGTCCTGGCATGGTGATGATGGCCGAGCCATTATCAAAAGCCATAGAAGATGCGCGCTTGCGAGCGAGTCAGCACGGCTGCCGTGTCGATAGTGAGCACTGTCCGGTGATTTATATGTCGCCACAAGGACAGACGCTCAGTGAGAGTAGTGTGGTCAGCATGGCTGAGTACGATGGCATGATTATATTGTGCGGTCGTTACGAGGGTATTGATGAGCGCTTACTATCACGATATGTCGATAGGGAAGTGTCATTGGGGGATTATGTGCTGACAGGCGGTGAGCTGCCTGCCATGGTATTGATGGATAGTGTGATACGTCGTTTGCCTGATATCATGGGCGATGATCAGTCCGCTGAGCAAGACTCCTTTGTCGATGGTTTGCTTGATTGTCCACATTATACCAAGCCGCATGAGTTTGCAGGTATGAGCGTCCCTGAGGTATTACTCTCAGGTCATCATGCCAATATTGCTAAGTGGCGTTTTGCTCAGCAAGTCAGTCGCACGCAAGCGCGTCGGCCAGACTTATGGCAGGCGTTTACCCCAACGGCAGAGCAAGCGAAGTGGCTAAAGGCACTGGCAAAAACAGATAAAAATAGGGGTTAACCTTTCGTTTTATCGTTTTTGAATTTGATAAACAGTTAAACAATAAAATTTTGAGCAATAATAAAACGAGTCATCATATTGTGGCCGTTGGTTATAACCCATTTACGTTGCGTCTTTTCATAATAAGATGCAATTCATTATTACAAACAGGTGATATGCGTGAAGCCTCTATTATCTAATGTGAGGAGATAACTCTCATGAGCAACAAGCATCCATTGGTTCAGGTCATCGAAAACGCTCAATTGCGTGAACACCCAAGCTTTGCACCCGGTGATACCATTGTCGTACAAGTAAAAGTACGTGAAGGTGAGCGTGAGCGTCTACAGGCTTTTGAAGGTGTGGTCATCGCTAAGCGTAACCGCGGTTTAAACTCAGCATTTACCGTACGTAAAATCTCAAGCGGCGTCGGTGTTGAGCGTGCATTCCAGTTGCATTCACCACTGATCGATAGCATCGAAGTGAAACGCCGTGGTGCGGTTCGTCGTGCGAAACTATACTACTTACGTGAGCGCTCTGGTAAATCAGCCCGTATCCGCGAAAAGCTTGGTGCTCGTCCAACAGCTCAGAAAAAAACTGACGCTGGTGTTCCTGATGCGGTTGAAACAGCGCCAGGTATCTAAGCACAAGTTACGTGAGCACATACGTGATCATAAGTATCTAAGCGGTGCTCTGAGTCTTTGTTAGTCTGTGATTATCACCGCCAGCAAAGGCTCGGACGAGCATAGATACCAGCCCTTATTCATAGGTTTATTTATAAATAAGCGGGCTATACCAAAAAGACAAAACCCCAATCTATGCGATAGCTGGATTGGGGTTTTTGTATGGGCGAAATACATGTGTGCCTATGAACGCAGATGCATGAGATTAGGCGCTATCAGCGGTGTCGATGCGTATGCTTTGATCCTTTGATTTGCTGTGCTTACGCAAACGGATATACAGTGTCTTCGTGACAGTGGCCACAACTTTTTGCTGCTCATCGACGATATCGACACTGTAGTCGCGAAATACCGCCCCTCCATCTTTGGCCAGCTCTTGAATGGTAATGATTTCAGCGCTCGGTATCTTCATCCTTGCGGTGACTTTGCTATGGCCTGGCGCGACAAAGTCGATATGTGAGCTTTTGTCCCATACCACATAATGACTGCCCAATTGATGCATCAGCATGAGCATATAAAACGGATCGACCATAGAGTAGAGGCTGCCACCGAACTGGGTGCCGACGATGTTTTTATTTAAGCTATTCAAACCCATACTGACCACACATAAACCTTGATCGAGGCTGATATGCTCGATTTTGATGCCAGCTCCGACGTAAGGCGCGTAGGTGTTGATACGCAGTTTGAGTAAATGCGGTGTCAACAATGGCATGATGCTTTGTTTGGCGCGACGCTTTAAGGTCTCAAGGTTGGTGGGTAGTAAGCTCATAAAGGAATCCTGTTACTTCTTTTCGATTTTTAATTATTAAGTCAAATGGCTGACACCTGTTGCAGGGTATCTAGCGTGAAAGCTATTTATCATAAGTAAAAATCGTCTTTACCGCTAGGTTTAAAGCGTAAGTATGCCTCATTATAAATAAGATAAATGATGAATATATGAGGCAGCACGTCGCCCTGAGCACGGTCATCGCTAAGCAATCTGTGGTTGTTTTTCTAAGATAAATGATTGATAAGTTTGCAAAAATGATAATTTAAAACTTTAAGTTATCAATCAAACCGAGACGCATAGTATCTTTACATGGTTCCGCGCTCGCATTTCACTGTCCTGTGACATACAATAGCCTGCAATTTGTACTGCCCTGTGATTTTATCAAGTCACATCAGTGCACTGCCCGTCCATCGAAGCCTCAGTCGACATAAGGAAATGTGATGAGTAACACTCAGATCCCTGCCTCAGGGTCTAATCCGCCACCATCGAATCCATCCAATTACGACAGCGAGTCACAAGGCAGCTACCTTGATCTACACAAGCCCAGCTCAAGCTTTGAGAGTCGTGACGCCTATCTAAATCATGAACTACAAATCATGCAGCCCAAGCGCTGGCGGGTAAACTTGCCGTTTCGTGATTATCGTTTTGAGTATGAAGATACCATCCCTGCGATGGCCGCAACGATCGGTAAGGTCGTGATGGTAGGCGCTATTGCCGCTACGTTTGCAGGGCCGCTTGGGCTAAGCGATGCCTTTGTATTAGAAAACGTGCGCTATGAGCTGTTAATTGTCGCTTTCTTTGTGGTTTTATTCTCAGGCTTTCTGCTACCGACAGCCAACCTCGCTGGTACGCACGGGCCACTGATTCCACTGATTCCTATCGTCGTTGCTGCTGGTGGTCACCCGATGGCCTTTGGCTTGCTCATCGGTGCTTTTGGGCTATTACTAGCCATTAGTAAAGGAGGCAGTCTGCTGGCAAACTTGACCAGTAAAGGCGTGTGTGGTGGTCTGCTGCTTTATTTGGGTTTTATTGGCACCCTCTCGCAGGTCAAAAATCTTTTTGCATGGGCCGAAGGTATTGGCATGGCGCATATCGCCTTTGTGGTGATTTTGCTGACCATCATCCTGTATGCGGTGTTAGAAAACTTTCAAAAGCGCTGGCTGGCTGTACCGTTAAGCTGCTTGTTAGGTGGCGGTGTGGCCTTTGCTATGGGCGCGCCTTTTGCCTTTGAGACAGCGCCTGGCCTGCCAAATATGAACCCGATGTACTGGTGGGGGGAGGACACGGGCTGGATGCTAGGCTTACCGACGATTGAAAGCTTTGTGGTGGTATTGCCATTTGCAGTATTGGCCGTCGCTATGTGGTCGCCGGATTTTTTGGGTCATCAGGTCTTTCAAAAGATCAGCTACCCAAAGCGTACCGAGCGCGTGTTGATGGATATCGATGACACGATGACCAGTGCCTCTATCCGTCAGGTCGCAGGCTCTATCCTTGGCGGCGCAAACTTTGCGTCATCATGGGGTACGTATATCGTACCAGCTGCGATTGCCAAACGCCCGATTCCAGCGGGTGCGGTACTCACAGGACTGTTTTGTTTGATCGCTGGTATCTGGGGCTATCCGATGGATTTGGCGATTTGGGAGCCGGTGATGTGCGTGGCATTGATCGTTGGGGTTTTCATCCCACTCTTAGAGGCTGGCATGGAGATGACGCGCGAAGGTAAAACCACGCAGTCTGCTGCTATTGTGGTGTTTGCTTCTGCCTTAGTGAACCCAGCCTTTGGTTGGTCGATTACCTTGGTGCTTGATAACCTAGGTTTGATTGGCTCAAAGGAGCGTAGTGCGAGCCTATCAAAGATGAGCCGCTGGATTATTCCTGTCATTACCTTTGTGATATTGACTGGTGTCATGGCGGTGGTTGGGATGTTACCGGGCATTCCTGCACTATTACCGAACTTCCGTCATTAGAAATTTTGCCTACCACAAAAACAGAAAAGCCAGCCTCGTGCTGGTTTTTTTGTGTGTAAGCGGATAAGTTTGATGGCTTGTAAAACGTAGGCTGCCGCCCCATAAATAGCTGTATATCAGTGTCTTAAGAGCAATAAATTTTATGGTTAATGTCTCAGAGTCGAGTCCTGTCGATGATAAAAAAGCCCGCCTCAAACATCTAATTCAGCGCCTGCCAAACTTGCCAGGGGTCTATAAAATGCTGGGTAAAAACGGTGATATTTTATATGTGGGCAAGGCAAAATCGTTAAAAAGTCGCGTCAATAGCTACTTCGCTAAGACCATTGACCATCCAAAGACGCGGGCACTGGTGGCACGGATTCACGATATTGAGACTATCATTACCCGTAGTGAAACCGAGGCACTGCTGCTTGAGCAAAACCTGATTAAAGAATACCGTCCCCCTTATAACGTCTTGCTACGTGATGATAAGTCGTATCTATACGTGTTTATCTCAGCGGATAAGCCTTATCCACGTTTGGCGTATGGACGCGGCAAAGGCAATCACCAAAAAGGTCGGTTTTTTGGACCTTTTCCTTCTGCTCATGCGGCCAAAGAAACCTTGGTGCTCATGCAAAAGATGTTTCAGATGCGCCAGTGTACCAATACGTTTTTTAAGCAGCGTAAGCGTCCGTGCCTTGAGTATCAAATCAAGCGTTGCCGTGCGCCCTGTGTGGGCTTGGTGTCGCCAGAAGAATATGCAGAAGATGTGAATAACACCATTCGTTTTCTCAAAGGCGACTCAAGTGACATACACAGTGCGCTAATTGAAAAGATGGAAAGTGCTGCTGAATCGTTGGATTTTGAAAAAGCAGTCTTTTATCGGGATCAGCTTTCTATGCTGCGCGAAGTACAAGCGCGGCAGGCCGTCTATACGGTGCAAGGTGAGGCCGATGTGATTGCCATTGCCAGTCAGGCAGGCATGACTTGTGTCAATGTGCTGACGGTGCGCGGCGGCCGCGTACTCGGCGGTAAAAACTACTTCCCTGATGTCGATAGCAGTGAGTCGCTCGCGGATAATTTGTCCGCCTTTATTACCTCTTTTTATTTTCAGGTGACCGACGACTTGCCAAGTGAGATTATTCTCAGTCATGCGCTACCTGACCAACAAGCAATCAGCGAAGCATTGACCACCCACTTTGAGAGCAAAGTCGTTATCAAAACCAATGTGCGCGAGCACCGCTCAGAGTGGCTGGACTTGGCCAAACTGAATACCAACAATGCACTAAAAACCAAACTGGGCGACTATCTAGAGCTGTATGCGCGCTTTGGTGCGCTAAAGGACGTACTGGCTGATGTCACTGATCGCGCCATAGACCGTATCGAGTGCTTTGATATCTCGCACACCATGGGCGAGGCGACCATCGGTAGCTGTGTGGTGTTCGATCAAGGAGGCTCGCGCCGCCGCGATTACCGTCAGTATGCGATTCATGATATCCAAGGCGGTGACGATTATGCGGCGATGCAACAAGTGCTGACGCGGCGCTATAAAAAACAGCCACTGCCTGATCTGTTGCTGATTGATGGCGGGAAAGGTCAGCTTAATATCGCCAAAGACGTCTTGACCGAGCTGGGTATCTTAAATGACACGCTGCTTGTGAGTGTGGCAAAAGGAGAAGGGCGCAAGGCGGGTTTAGAAGTATTACATTTTATCGATCATGAGCCGCTGGATCTGCCCATGGACAGCAAGGCGCTGCATTTATTGATGCATATTCGTGATGAGGCGCATCGTTTTGCCATCACAGCGCACCGTAAGAAGCGGGATAAGCGCCGTTCGTCGTCGGTGCTGGAGGTGATACCGGGGCTGGGAGAAAAGCGCCGCCGCGACTTGCTCAATCACTTTGGCGGGATGCAGCAACTGCTAGGGGCTTCGCAGCAAGAGCTGTCGGGTGTACAGGGCATCGGTCCAGTATTGGCCAAGACCATTTATAAAGTGCTGCATGAGTAGGCTATATATGGGTAAAGGTTCGCTGTGCGTATAGAAAAATGGGCTGCTCTAGATAAAGAAACAGCCCCATTTTTGAGTCATTGATGAAGAGTACGTTTTTATGCTTCAGTAGCCTGTTTTAGGTAAGTCACAAATCTAAAATCCAATCCGCTTTTTTCATCATGCATCGACTCAGACGCTTCTACGGCTGCAAAGTCGCTCGGCAATTCAGGATAAAACGCCTCGCCGTCAGGGATCTCGGTATCGACGTGTGTCAGCTCAATACGATCGGTGTACATAAAGGCATCACGAAATACCCGCTCGCCGCCGATGACCCAAATCGTATCTAAGTGAGCACCATGGGCGAGACTGGCAGCTTGCGTTAAAGCATCATCCAAATTATGCACCACATGCGCATTGTCTTTGCCTACTAGGCCGCTCTTTTCGGCGTAGTCCATTTGACTGCTGATAATAAAGCTGACACGTTTTGGCAACGGCTTGCTGCCCATTGACTCAAAGGTCTTGCGCCCCATGATGACGATACCTTGAACCGCACCGCCTGTTGCTTTGGTGGTCATTTGTTTGAAATGCTGCAAATCTGCTGAGATATGCCACGGCAGCTCATTGTCCTTGCCGATACAGCGATTGCTACTGATAGCAGCGATTTGGGCGACTTGGGTATTGGCATAACTCATAATATGTCCTTATTGTTTTCGTCAGTCATATGAAGTAAAAAACAGTCTTTATACCGCGACTTTTGCTTTGATAACGGGATGTGATGCATAACCGTTTACGCTAATATCCTCAAAACGAAACGCAAAAATATCATCGACATCAGGGTTGAGCGTCAATGTCGGTAGTGCATAACACTCACGCGTCAGTTGCAGCTCGACTTGCTCGCGGTGGTTTTGATAAATATGACAGTCGCCGCCGGTCCAGATAAACTCGCCCACACCCAGCCCACAAACCTGCGCAATCATGTGAGTCAGTAGGGCATAGCTGGCGATATTGAACGGCACACCTAGGAATAAATCCGCTGAGCGCTGGTAAAGCTGGCAGGAGAGTTTGTTGTCCGCGACAAAAAACTGAAACAGCGTATGACAAGGTGGCAGGGCGACTTGCTCGGCTTCACCTGGGTTCCAGCCAGAGACAATCAAGCGTCTGGAGTTGGGGTTGGTCTTGATTTGCTCCACGACTTGGGCGATTTGATCGACGCCGTCATTGTTATAGCGGCCATTTTCGTCTTTGGTCGCGCCGTAGTTGCGCCACTGGTGACCGTATACTGGCCCTAAATCGCCCGCAGGACGATTGAAGCGTGCCGTCTGTTCCGCTGTGGCCCATTCGTTCCAGATACGCACGCCGTTTTCTTGTAGATAATCGACATGAGTGCTACCGCTCAAAAACCACAATAGCTCATACACGATGGATTTAAAGTGGACTTTTTTGGTGGTCAGTAATGGGAAGCCGTCTGATAAGTCAAAACGCATCTGCGCGCCGAAGTGGCTTAGCGTACCTGTGCCCGTACGATCGCCTTTTTCAGTGCCGTTCGCCAACACATACTGGAGTAAATCAAGATAAGCTTGTTCGTTTTTGCTAGTAATCATGGTCTGCAACTTCAATAAATATTTAAGAGGTTTTAAACTTCAGCTAGATTAATTTGTATAACCAACTAACGATGATTTACAGATTGGAATATCTAGTTTGTATGTGTCTTCAATAAGCTTTCGAATGGTATTCTCTAACCAGTCCGAACAGTTAGGATGCAATATAATTTTTTTAATCATTCTTCTACTATGCTTAGCCGAAAGGTGGATACCAAGTCTGTGATTACTTTTTGCCACTGTAGCATCGTTGTCGACTAATAAAAATCTTGCTTCCTTCTCAAAAGAAAAAGCATGATGTTTGTGAAATAAATAGAATCGAGGATATATAGTTTTCGGGTCCTTCGAATCATTATTATTGTTTCCAAGCCAAGGTTGAATACCTTTATTGTCATAAAGCTCTTTAGCGTTAGCAGGCATATGATATTGAACTTTACCAAAATAAGAGCTCATTGGTTCTATTTTTGAGCCATGATAAGCGGCTTTGAAATCATGTTGCGTTGTCTGTATCGCTACAGCGTTGTCTGAGTTTCCGTAAGAGTTCCACATGGCATGGTTCTCTGGTTCGTCTGTATACCAGCAACTTACGTAAACCCAATCTTTGGCAGTTGTAAGTTCTTCCTTAGTTAAAAAAGGATCTTCTATGCCATCAAATAAGTGCAAACTGCCTTCCCATTTGTCGCTAAAAAGGTTTGCTTTAGGAATAAAGAAGCCTTCCTCTAACATAGAAATTAGTTTAATAAAGGGTACATATCTTGTTAGCACAGCATAATGATCTATTGGATCAATCATTGTTTAATACCTTAATAAGCCGCTTGCTTACCCCAGTCATAGATACCGCGTTTATAGGCATAAACCAACAGTACAAAGCCGATGATAATCATTGGTGTGCTCAGTATTTGGCCTTTGGTCATCCAGCCGAGTAAAATAAAGCCTTGGTCGGCATCTGGCTGACGGAAAAACTCGATGATAAAGCGGCTGATACCGTAACCTAATAAGAATATCGCCGATGCCGCCATACGTGGACGCGGCTTGGCAGAGTACCACCACAAAAACAAGAATAGCAGCAGACCTTCAGCAAAGGCCTCATAGAGCTGTGATGGGTGGCGGGGCAGTAAATACTGGCCGTTGACCTCCATCATCAACTCCTGTAATTGAGGATTGGCTTGCAATTGCTGCATATCAAAAGCCGCGGCCTGCGGGAAGTAGGTCAGCCAGTTATAGCCGCCATCAGAGACGCGCCCCCACAGCTCACCGTTGATATAGTTACCGATACGACCAAACAATAACCCCGTCGGTACACACGGCACGATAAAATCCAGCACTTGAAAAGGTGTTTTTTCGTACTTATGGGCAAAATACAACATGCCGAGTAAAACCCCAATCATGCCGCCGTGGAACGACATACCGCCTTCCCACACCTTAAATAAATAGGCGGGGTTTTGTAGCAGCTCACCAAATTGATAAAACAGCACATAGCCGATACGGCCACCCAAAATGACACCGAGCGCGCCATAAAAAACAAGGTCTGACACCATGTCAGTGGTCCAGCTCTCACGCTGGCCACTGCGGTACCATGCCAGACCAAACGCGGTGGCAAATGCCAGCAGATACATCAAGCCATACCAATGTACTTCTACAGGGCCCAAGGACAGCGCTACGGGATCGTACTGAGGATGAATCATCATAAGGACATCATAATTATTGATAATAGAATGGGGGTCATAATAGCAAAAATAGCTTGGCAGGCATACCAAATTACGGTTAGACAATTGCATCACAGAGACTGCATAAATGTGATTTGCGCCTGCCAGCCGCTAGAAACCAAGACAGAAAACCGCTAAGATATAAAAAAGCTGCTAATGATAAATACCTCAATATTTTCAGAAGCATGAGCGGATATGGGCTGGCGCTGATAGGCCGTATGAATGGATAAACCGTATTTTAAGGATAGATTATGCAAGCTGATGTATCAAAAGTAGCAACAGCCACTGAGTACCGTTGGGCAAAAAAAGGCCCGATCTTGCTCAGTCTACCCAGTCTGCTGGCACTATCCCTGACGCCTGCATATGCAGCAAGTAGCAGTATCGAGCAAGTCACCATTTATCAAGGCTTGGCCAGTGTCACCCGCGCGCTACCTGTCAAGGGTAATGGAGAGCAGACGCTGGTGTTTTCTTGCTTGTCTCCTTATATCGACGAAGACAGCGTGAGCGTGCAGGCCGTCACAGGCGTCAATCTCGGTGAAGTCAGTATCGAGACGCTAAGCGGTGAGCAAGCAGCGCAGTGTCAGTATGAGGGCGATGCCAACGTACAATCGCAACAAGCCGCGCTTGCTAAAATCAATGCCGAGCTAGAAGCCGCCAATCTGGCAAAAGCCTATCTACAAAACCTCACCAAGGTCAGTCAAATCAGTACAGAGGGCACAGTGGCCAATAACGCCCGTGATATAGAAATACAAGCGGCAAGTATCAATAAACGCATATGGGATATCAAGCAGCGGCAAGCACGGGCACAGGCTGCGCTTAATCAAACGATGGCGGGCAGTAGTACATCGACGCAAAATCGCGTGACACAGGTCAGTGTCCGTACTGCCAGCCGCAAGCCCGCCGCGGTAAAGCTCCATTATCAAGTGCGCGGCGCAGGTTGGCAGCCGACTTATCAGGCGCGTCTGGATACCAATACCGAGCAGCTTAGCATTACCGCATCAGCCATCATCGCTCAGCAAACCGGAGAGAATTGGCAAAACGTCCCTGTCGTACTCAGCTCAGTCAACCCCAATCAACGCACCACAGGCCAGCTGCCAAATGTGGCTCGCCTGTCTTTATATGAAAAAGAGCAAGTATCACGTGCTAGGGTTGCATCATCCATGATGGAGCCTTCTTCCATCGTCGTCTCAGAAAGAAGTAGCGATGACAGGGAGGCGTCGGCACCGACGATGGCACCGCTACCGAGCTTTAGCGTGAGTCGTCAAAACAAAAACGGCATCATCGAGTACCGGTTGCCGCAGCGCGTGAGCTTGCCAAGTGACGGTAGGCACGTGCGTACGATCATCGATGAGCAGTCTGGGCGTAGCAAGCTTTGGATCCGCAGTACGCCAAGTGTTGAGCAAACGGCTTATTGGTATGCATCGGCACCATTTTTGACACCTGCATGGGCCGATGGAGCGCTTCAGCTCTACCGTGATGATAACTATATTGGTCAAGCGCGCTATCAGTATCAAACGCTCAAAGAGCAGGGTATCGGCTTTGGCGTTGATCCAAATATCCTCATCAAACAAATAACCGACGAAGATAAGCAAGGCGATAAGGGCGCGTTTAATCGTAAGCAAACCTTAAGTAGTACCGAAGCTTATCAATTGACCAATCAGCATAGCCGCACCAGACGCTTGCAGGTACTGGGTAGTGAGCCTATCAGCCGTGATGACAGTATTAAAGTAACCACAGTGCACACCCCGCCCGTCACTGAACGCGACTGGAATGACAATACCGGCATGGTCGCTTGGGAGTTTGATTTGCCAAGTAAACAATCAAAAGTGATTCGATCGACCACACAGATTAGCTATCCTGCTGATAAAAAACTCCGCACCAATTGATATAAGAATAGAAAGATGCAGGCCATTTTAAACGACGCTATTTTGTACTGAAAAGATTACCTATTAAAAAGACGACCAGTCCCATAAACTACCAATCCCATAAAAGGAAAACTATGTGTATCGTCGCCATCGCTTGGCAGTTGTTTGATGAGGTGCCGCTGGTACTCTTATCCAACCGAGATGAGTTTTTGCAGCGTCCGACTGAGCCGCTGCACCAGTGGCCTGATAAGCCGATTTATGCAGGTCGCGATCAGCAAAGTGGCGGTACTTGGCTGGGTATTCACCAAGTCATGCACGACGGTCTTTATGAGCAAAATGGACGCTGGGCGGCGGTGCTAAACTTTCGCGATGGGGTGCAGGCAGGGGCAGATGAGCGCTCGCGCGGGGCACTGGTTACAGATTTTTTGACCAGTGATAGAAGCCCGATGGACTTTGCGCGGCAAATTGAGTTGCAAGACTATGCAGGTTTTAACCTAATCATTGGCGATGCGCTGCAAGCAGTGATGGTCAATAATCGCGGCCATGCGCCTACGCCACTGTATGCAGGATTGCATGTGATCTCAAACGGTCAGCCAGACGACAGTTGGTTCAAAACCGAAAAACTGCGTGGTAGGCTGCGTCAAGAAGTGCTGCCACTTATCGCCGAAGACAGCTCGCCTGCTTACTGGCAGGACGCTGCCTATGCGGTGCTATCTGACAACCGACAAGCCCCCGCCGATCAGCTACCCGATACCGGCATGAGTAGGGAGATTGAGCAGATGCTGTCCTCTGTCTATATCGAGCCTGTGGCATTTGATCAGCGGCAGACCCCTCTCCCTACTTATGGTACCCGTACTCAAAGCATCTTAACCTTGCGCCAAGACAAGCATAAAGGGGCAAGTAGTAAAACCACTGCCACGCTCGTTAGCCGCGAGGCAAGTGCGGCTGCAACCGGCGCATAAAAATGCTCACGGTGATTCCATAACAGTATCACAGTGAGCATATGTAGTTAATTAGCGATGTCAAAATCACACCAAAACTATGTCAAAACTCTATCAAAGTCATGCCAGCAAATGGTTGTCCTGTTCCGGAAGGATCAGCTCTTGTTTTAGGGGAAGCTCGCGCACCAGCTCTTGCAAGGCGCGGCGATATACCCCACGTTTAAAATGAATCACTTGTCCTAGAGGATACCAATAACTGACCCATTGCCAGTGGTCAAATTCTGGTTTACCTTCATCAAAGCGAATGTGTTGAGTATTTGGCTCATCTAAGCGCAGCAAAAACCATTTTTGTTTTTGCCCAATACACAAAGGGTGCTGTCCATGACGTACATAACGCTTAGGCAGACGATAGCGCAGCCAGTCTTGAGTGACTGCCAATAAGTCTACATGACGCGGATGTAGGCCGACCTCTTCCCAGAGCTCGCGATACATCGCATCCATCGGCGTTTCCCCGCGGTCGATGCCGCCTTGAGGAAACTGCCAAGCGTTGTGACCAATACGTTTTGCCCACAGTACTTGCCCTTGTGTATTTGCCAAGATGATGCCGACATTGGCGCGAAAGCCGTCTGCATCTATCATGACTAACCCTTTTAATTTGTTTAAAAATAGCTTATTTCAAACCGATACCATGATGACTATCTTAATTATTATAAGTCGACTGTCACCTATATCTGGCCAAAATAAGATTCATTACCGTTATTAAACCAAGAAACAAGCAAAATGTGTAACAGTATTTTGCTATAAAATGTTTCACGAGTTTTACCTATTAAAATCAATAGCTTATAAACAGACTTTTGTAAGTTAGTTTATTAAAGTAATTTTGATAAATATGACCAAACACAGGTTGAGTTTGTTAACTATTGCTTAACAATAAGGTATGTAAGGTTATGGTGGTGCGTTGCCGTCAAATAAATATAGATGGTTGCTGCTTTATCAGGTCTCTATAAAATCTGGTTTTGGCTTGTGCTACACTAACCTTATCGCGTGTATTATTGAAAATAATAATCAGGTTATCTGCCAATCAAAATAAGGAAAAACGAACATGTCAGAATCAAAAGCAAGTGTCACGTGGCAAGAGAAAAAAGCCTTTTTGGGTGTCTCACCCTCAGGGCATAATGTGCAAATCGACGCCGACAAAGAAAATGGCGCAAGCCCGATGGAGCTGATCTTACTCGGCTTGGGCGGCTGTGCCAGCTATGATGTGGTGTCTATCTTACAAAAATCACGTCAAGAGGTCACGGATGTACGTTGTGAGCTGACCGCAAACCGCGCTGAGACCGTCCCTGCTGTCTATACCGACATTCATATGCACTTCATCGTGACCGGTCAAGACATCAAGGATAAGCAGGTCGAAAAAGCGGTGAACCTATCAGCAGAAAAATACTGCTCGGCCAGTCGTATGCTGGTACAGGGCGGGGTGAATATCACGCATGATTTTGAAGTGGTTGCAGGGTAGGGGCGAGGGCGCGCATGAATGTATTTTTTGGGTTGATTCCTGATACCGCCGCATCCGCGATTTGGGCGATGGTGGTGGCAAGCTTGTTGCCACTCGTGATGGCGCTGAGTGCAAAAGCCCTTGGCAGCTTTCGGCTGGCTGACAACGCCCATCCGCGCCGTTTTTTGCAAGAGACAACGGGCGCCGCTGCGCGCGCCAATGCCGCTCAGCAAAACAGCTATGAGACGTTGCCGGTATTTTTGGCAGCAGTGCTGGTGGCGATGTTGTTTTTTGTGCCTCAGCTGATTGTCAACGTGTTGGCTTGGTTGTACATACTGATTCGTATTGGCTTTTGCATCGCTTATATCAGCAATTTAGCGACGTTTCGTTCGATACTGTGGACGCTGTCGATGGCGTGTCCACTCATGTTGTTTTATTTAGCAATACGTGTGAGCGTCTAGCGCTAGGGCTTATGAACAATTAGCCGCCGCTGAGCTTCTGTTTTATGATAAAAAACGAGCCGTTATTGTATTTGTTGTTTATGCCGTCGCTGATGAGACGCTGGTGATAAGAGCATCGATGATGACGGCTTTGTCTTTTTCACGCTTGATGTGTTCCCACACCGGCTGCGCCTCATCATAGCCTTTGGTTAGCATCCCCAGCCACTGTTTGTAGCGGCCCACCAGTACCACATCGTTTTTTGCTGCCCCTTCCAAAAACTTAATTTGATGCGGTATGAGCGCGTGCCATGTCAAGGTCTTGCTACCTGCTCTAACGCTGGCCGCCGCGCTCTCATCATCATGGCTGCTATCGACACGGGCAATCAAGTCAGGACGGGTCACAGCGCCGCGTCCTAGCATCAAGTGCGGCGTGCCTGCCTGCCTCATACATTGCTTTGCTTGCTCACTATTCCAAATCTCGCCATTGGCAATCACTGGGATATCCAGCTTATTAAAATTTTGGATTTTGTCCCAATAAGCCGGCGGCTTGTAGCCTTGGGTTTTGGTGCGGGCATGAATGGTCAACCAGTCTGCGCCACTCGCTCCAATCGCACCTCGGATATCGTCCATACGGCTGGTATCTGTGTAGCCCAAGCGGATTTTTGCTGAGACGGCAATATGGGCAGGCACTGCGCGGCGTACGGTACTAATAATATCATACATGACCTCTGGCTCATCGAGCAGTACCGAGCCGCCGCGGTGGCTATTGACGGTCTTGGCAGGGCAACCAAAGTTGATATCGATGGCGGGCGCGCCAAGCTCACAGGCGTACGCGGCGTTTTCTGCCATCAGGCTAGCATCACTACCGAGCAGCTGGATATGTATGGGCGTGCCAGCAGTCGTTTTGGTGTCTTGATGTAGCTCTGGCACATATTTATAAAACACATGCGCGGGCAGCAGCGTTTGAGTCACCCGTATAAACTCACTGACTGACCAATCATAAGGACGGCCTAAATCGGCGGCAATCTGTGTTAAGATTTGCCGCATTAACGGATCGGTTAGCCCCTCCATTGGAGCGAGTAGGCGCACAGGATGGGCAAATAGTTGCTGCAGGGTGCGCTGGCGTATTTCGAGGGATGAATGTTGAGTCATGATTAAGGCTTAGTATCTAAATGAAAGGCGATAACGTGATCGAATAGAGCGGAGCGGTGTTAGGTATTGCCAAAGATGACCTTTTTCCCCGTTTGCAACCCGATGATCAAGTCTTTGATATGATGAATGTCGAGATTGCTCTGCGCGCGTGTGCAGGCAACATAGAGCAAGCGCAGCTCCTCTGGGCTGATCTTGACTGCATTGGTGGTCACGTCGTAATAAAAATCGTCATCGAGCTGTACGCGCCCCCATTCAAGCCCTTTGGCCTTGTGCGCGGTAGAGATGACATAATCGGCGTTATCGATGCTGGTCAAACTATTGACCGCTTGGCTTAAGACGTTGGTACCGTGATCATCGACCAGCTTGACCAATGTCTTAAGATCGCTGCCTTCATTGGTTTCAGAGTACTCTTGCACATCCGACCAGTTATAAAAATACGCCAGCTCTGGTACGCCATAAGCCGATTTGCCGTTTTTTAGGTTCTCAGCCGCTTGACAGAATTTCAGCATACGATCGGTATCGGCTTGCAGTGCCACGCGGTGCCCAAGCTTGAGTCCCGTCAATAGCTGCGCCATCGCAGCAGCATTGGTGCGACAGAGTATGGCGTCTTTTTTACTATGGACCATGCCTTTATCGGTAGAGGACTGCTTGGCAGGATTGCCCTTTAGCGGTACTTCTTCTTGTAAGGCTTTGAGTAGAGTGTTGGCCACCTCAGCGATCGGCTCTCCAAAGCGAAACGACTGTGTCAATAGGGTTTGTGGTAGTGGTAGCTTTTTCATTGCATTCACCGCGCCGCGCCATTCATAAATCTGCTGATGAGCGTCGCCCACATAGATGACTTGCCGTGGCTGCTGGGTCAAAATCCCCATCATCAGCGGATCGGCATCCTGCGCTTCATCAAACAAGATAAAATCCGCTGGGATACTGGGCTTGGAGAGTGCCCATAATTTAAGATAAATATCATGACCGATACCAGCTGGATGGCGGGCATCGATAGACTGTAGCCAGCGCTGCTCGACGGCAGGGTAGAGCATCTCACGCAGCTGCTCGCTATCTGCCGCATCGAGCCAGCTGGGAAACAATAAATGCCGAGGTGCCGGGTAGCTGGCATGCGTACTACAAAAGTTACTCACCGCATCGCTGACAAATCGCGCAAGGCGGGCTGGGGTCAAAGTGATGTATTTATTTACCCCATCCATTTGCCGACGTACTTGCACCGCTTGTAGCCCCAAATCATCGCCCAAACGCTTGGGTGAAAACCGTGGTAAGGACAATTTGGCAGTGATATCACGCGCGACATGGCGATAAGCAAGTGAGTGAAACGTACGGCAGTCCACGTGACTGGGGAATTTTTGCCGAGCATCATTGGCGATCGCTTTGTTGAAAGCCAAATACAAGCCGCGCCCCCGCAGACGCTCGCCGATGAGCTTGAGCGTTGTGGTTTTACCCGCGCCAGCATACGCCACCACTTTAAACGACTTGTGATCCATCGCCATATTTAGCGCATTTAGCTGCTCATCGGTGGGGTCGCTCATATAAGCGGGCATAGATGCGGACATAAAAGCTACCTAAAATACTAACGGTGTCAACATCTATTGACACGATGGATGAGTAAAAAATGATCTAACAATCTGCGGACAAACAAGACAGGACAACAACCATAAGGGCAAAGCCATAGGGTCGAAAACCATAAAGGCAAAAAAAGCCACTGCATAAACAATGGCTGGCGATGAGGTCAATGGCGCTTGTCAAATACCGATATTCGTCAGGGGCGTAGCTTATCATCAACGGCGTTGTTTGTTGTCTAAGGTATTACTTTTTATCAAGTTGACTCTCATTTGCCAAAGCAGGGCGGCGCTCTTCTTTAATCAAAATCTTCGCCAAAAACAGCCCCAGCTCAAACAACAGCCACATCGGAAAAGCCAGCATCAACATCGACACCCCATCCGGCGGTGTCACCACGGCCGCGATTGCAAAGCAGCCAACGATGATATAACGGCGTTTATCCTCTAAGCTGTCAATGGAGACGATGCCGGCCAATATCAACAGCAAGGTGACGACTGGTATCTCAAAGGTCAAGCCAAATACCATAAATAGCTTTAGGGCAAAGCTCAAATAACTGTCGATATCTGTCATGGGTAAGACGTTTTGCGGTGCAAAGGTAATAAAGAATTTCAGAACCCCTTTGAGCACAATAAAATAAGAAAACGCCACCCCAGCATAAAACAATACGATAGAAGACATCAGCACTGGAATGGCGACTTTTTTTTCTTTTTTGTACAGACCTGGGGCGACAAATGACCAAATTTGATACAAGATATAAGGCATGGCCACAAAGGCGGCGACAAAGATACTCAAGCGTATCGGCGCCATAAAGTTTGAGGTGATATCGGTGGCAATCATTGTCGAGTTGGCAGGCAACTGCGCGACCAATGGGTCCGATAACAGGTTATAAAGCTCGCGTGAAAACCCAACCAAGGCCAAAAATACCACCAGCACCGCCACGCATATTTTGATCAGATGACGGCGTAAATCAATGAGATGCTCAGTGATGGGCATATCGCCAAGTGAGCTTAACATATCCCCATCATCGTTATCATAGGCCATATCGGCTGAGTGGGTTTTTTCTGGCCCTGTATCGCCGATTTTTTCTTGTCGGCTTTTTTTGCGTTTAAACAAATCCATCAGTCGGCCTCCTGCATCTGGTCAGACGCTTGTGAGGCGATAGGATTGGTAGGTGCGCTATTTAATAGGATGTCTGCTTGATAATTGGGGAGATAGGGGGCAGCGGGTAGGCGGCGTGCTTTATCATAATCACCGAGGCGAAACCACATGTTTTCCCAAGGTTTGGTCATGATGGGCGGCGCTGTTTGCTGATCGATGCCGTCAGAGGGCTGATTATGCTCATAGGCGTGTGCAAATGCCGTTGCCACCTCAGGCTGCTCATTTACGGTATTGCGCGCAGTATCAGCCTTGTGACGCGCTGTGTCATCGTTAATCACAGGCTGATGCTCTGCATGCGGATCGGCTGTTAGGGCGCGGTTCTGTGACGACTCAAACTCTTGCATACTGCCGCGCATCTCTGCCATTTCACGTCTCATCTCCGCCTCTGTCTGACGGATTTTTGCCAGCTCTTTTTGCATTTGTTGCCGAGTCTCAGCCAAGTCGAGCTCAGCCTCTATCTCCGATTGTAGGGTGGAGACAGTGCGGCGAATTTTGGCATACCACTGCCCAGCCGTGCGCGCCGCTTGCGGCAGCTTTTCGGGGCCCAAGACGATCAAAGCAATCACGCCAAAGAGCAGTAATTCAGAAAACCCAATATCAAACATAATGGTGGATTGTCACTATCTGGATGCTAGCGGCATTATACCTAGCATGGTATTTGCTATGATCAATGATGCTTATCGTCAGTAGGGAGCGTGCTGCTATGCTCATCGACTTTATTAGATGCTTGGCGCTCTGCTGGATGAGCTGCGCCGTCGTGATCGAGTACCACTTGCTTTTTGGCATGCTCAGCATTTTCGTCTTTGACTGCGTCTTTAAAGCCTTTGACCGCACCGCCCAAGTCTTTGCCGGCATTTCTAAGCTTTGAGGTGCCAAATACCACCACCACCACCACCAGTAATATCAGCCAATGCGTAATAGAAAAACTGCCCATAATGATATCCTTAATGTCTGAGACCTCATGTCTGAGACTTCTGAGTGTGAATGCTGCTCTTTAGTTGTTGACATCAGTGTTGCCGCCACCGCGCTACTGTTATTTTATAGAATATTGATCTATTTGACAAAAATACAGACATAACGCTGATGTAAAAATACTATTATACCTTGCTGTTATGACAAAAAGGTGAAAGTCGCAACAATCACACAGAGTAAATAGGTAGTGGCACTTTTGTTTTCGACATATAGTCGATCCTAAATAAAACAGATACATTATATATCAACGTGCAACTGGTCTAAATTTTTCTTGCGTGCTGTGCCTACGCAGATAGAGGCTGCGAAAAACTTATTCCAGTCCCACTGTATCGTTTTTATACTGAACTCACTATATGATAGGTTATCTCGACGCTTTTTCATCGATACCTGAGAGACCAAAGCGTCGCCCCAGCTCGTTTAAGATGGCGTCTGACTCGATATCAAACCATGCCAGCCCGACCAACGTATGAAACCACACGTCAGCCACTTCATAGATAAGCTCATGACGCGCGGCATCAAAGGCTTCTTTATCTAGTTGCGCATCACTATGGGCCAAGTCTTTGGCCGCAATAATGCTCTCGGTCGCCTCTTCGCCCACTTTTTCTAATATCTTGTTAAGACCTTTTGCGTAAAGGCTTGCCACATAAGAGCTATCGCTATCTGCTTGCTTGCGCTCTGCTAATACCTGATCTAATTGCTGTAAAATCGAGTGGGTATCGATCTGAGTAGTCTCTTTCTCAGTAGTCCCTTTAGTGCTGGCATCGTGACGTTGGGGGTCAGAGACGGCTTCGGTCGCCGACGTAGCCGCATAAATCTCTGCCGGATCTTTTAATACTTTATCCACCGTTTGCCACTGGGGCTGCGCACCTGATAAGTCTAAACGCTGATAAAAACAAGACTTACGTCCCGTATGACAGGCGATACCGCCCGCTTGTGTCACGCTCAGCACAATCACATCTGCATCGCAGTCTAAGCGGATATCATGGACTGTCTGGGTGTGACCTGACGACTCTCCTTTGTGCCACAACTGACCACGCGAGCGCGAAAAATACACCGCTGTCTTTGTCTCGGCGGTGAGCTGGAGGGCCTCGCTATTCATCCATGCCATCATGAGGATACGCCCAGATTCATGATCTTGAGCAATAGCGGGAATCAAACCATCAGCATTAAATTTTATGGCGGCAAGCCAAGCAGGTAAAGTCATAATATGTCTGTCTTGTGATGAGAAATAGGAAATAGATAGTTAGTGGGACTGTGCTCGACCCTCCATGTGACATTTTGGCCTAATAGTGGTAGGAGCTCAGAGCGTCAAGGGCATCACAGCCTAAATCAATGCGGATATAGCGCCGCTTTTGTTTCTTTATCCAAGGCGGCGGGTTTGTTGAGGTGAAAATCGTAGCTGATAAAATGGATCCGCGCCTTTGCCACCACCTCGCCACCATGCATACGTGATATTTTGATGATCATATGGCCGCCGTTATCATACAGTGGCTCGACCCCCACCTCAAATAACAGCTCTTCGCGCGCCCGTACACGGCTATTGGTGGTTAGCTGTATGCCATCGATGATCAGTCCTCGATGGTCCGCATTGATATCTTGTATACCTTTTGCATGCAAAAACCGATGCCGCGCCTCACAAAGCAAAGCGGTCAACGCTTCAAACGAGATATGCTGACTCCTATCGATTTCAGTATGACGCACGCGCATCACTGTCTCAAATACAAATAGGCTGTCATCAAAGTCTAACTCTTGATTTGACACGTTATCTCCTAGAGTGATGGCAGGCAATGATGGGGGTTGCCAATCATGTTATAGGTGTACAGCGTCAGGACGGATTATGGTCATAAAACGGATGAGCACAATACCGAGTCAATGGCTATCGTTACTGGCATACAATTCGTGCACGATAAGCAATCAAGCCCAACCTCTACTTAAGCACAGCTTTGCCTCACATTCAATCTATTTGCAAAAAAATCCCCGACTTTATGACCTGGTTTTATGACCCGACCTTATAAAGTGTATCGCCGTCTTTGTGGCGGGCTATTTGGCGGAGTGTAGGGGAGCCATAGTGATATGCGCTTACTAAAAGCGCTGGCTATATAAACAGCTGAGCGCTTGGGCGAAAATTCACTTGGCAAAACAGGGCGCTATCTGCTAAAATAGCGCCTCCCACCTCGAGGCAAATAACAGTTTAGTGGTTGTTTTTAAAGCCACTATTTATGACTGACGATTTGACGACCAGGTTCTATCAAAGACAAAGAGGCAACTCATCATGAAAGTTAAGATGAAAACCAGAAGCGGTGCCGCTAAACGCTTCAAAAAAACAGCGAACGGCTTTAAGCGTAAGCAAGCCTTCAAAAGCCATATCTTGACCAAGAAATCAGCTAAGCGTATTCGCCAGTTGCGCGGTCTAAAGATGGTGGACAAGTCTGACGAAGCAGCAGTTCGTCGTATGTGCCCATACATCTAATAGCCTATGGTCACTTAGCTTTAATGTATTAAAGGTATTTGACTTTGCAATCTGATAACGATGTCTGGTATTCACTTATATAACGACATCGTGATTCGTTTAATAATGATTAACAAATCTTGGAGTAATTTATGGCCCGTGTAAAACGTGGTGTACAGGCAAATCGCCGTCACAAAAAAATCTTAAAGCGTGCTAAAGGCTACTACGGTGCCCGTTCACGTGTTTACCGCGTAGCGGTACAGGCAGTGACCAAAGCTGGTCAATATGCTTATCGTGACCGTCGCAACAAAAAACGTACTTTCCGTCGTCTTTGGATCGCACGTATCAATGCTGGTGCTCGCATCAACGGCTTAAGCTATAGCCGCTTTATCAATGGCTTGAAAAAAGCTAACATCGCAATCGATCGTCGCGTCTTAGCTGACATCGCTATGCATGATGCAGCTACTTTCACCGCATTGGTCGAAAAAGCAAAAGCGGAATTGGCCTAAATATTACCCTTTCCGTTAGGTAGCCTGCTTTTTTAGCAAATACCTAGATGGATCGGACTAATATTGATTAATAGTACGATATTAATAAAAGCTACCGCTGGTCGGTGGCTTTTTTTATAGTAAATTATTTTGGCGTCATCACTATTGCGGTTAAACACACGCGTTTTTGCTAAATATCTATTTTTCTAGATATATATGTTCACATATTCAAGCCATTAGCATCACTCATGGTCATCGTGAGATAACTGAGCAAATGGTTTGCAATATTTGGTCAAATCCCTACAATTACCAAGCACTATACTTACTTAATAGTCCGTTTAAATCAGGAATAATGCGTCTTATGACTACCCCTGCTGCTATCACCGATTTGTCGGCGCTACCGACCTTGTCCTCAGAGCTTAATGAGCTAAATGAAGCACAGCTCAATGAGTTTGCCAGTGCTGCTGAAGCGCTAATTTTGCAAGTAAACGACGCGCGTACCCTACAAGACTTGCGTGTACAGCTAACGGGCAAAAAAAGCTCGCTTACCGGCTGGTCAAAACAGATGGGTAAGCTTGGTAGCGATGACAAAAAAACCTACGGCGGCTGGTTGCACAGTGTGCGTAGCCGTATCGGACAGGCGCTCACCGAGCAGCAGCAGCAGCTAGAAGTCGCTGCATTGAATGCCAAGCTTGCAAGCGAGAGTATCGATATCACCCTGCCGGCGCGCGGCGGCCAAAAAGGCCATTTGCATCCAGTGACGATGGTGACCCAGCGTATGCAGCAGTACTTTGTGCAGGCAGGTTTTAACGTCGCGACAGGCCCTGAAGTTGAGAGCGATTACTATAACTTTGAAGCGCTTAATATCCCATCGCATCACCCTGCGCGCGCGATGCATGATACGTTTTATTTTGATGCGCACTACTTGCTGCGTACGCACACCAGTCCGGTACAGATTCGCACCATGGAAAAGAACGAGCCGCCGATTCGTATCATTTGCCCAGGCCGCGTCTATCGTAACGACTCAGACCAAACGCATTCGCCGATGTTTCACCAGCTAGAAGGGCTGATGGTGACCGAGTCGAGCACCTTTGCTGAGCTAAAGGGCTTGATCAGTGAGTTTTTAGAGGCGTTTTTTGCCAAAGCGTTGACAGTACGTTTTCGTCCGTCATTTTTCCCATTTACCGAGCCTTCAGCTGAAGTGGATATCCTCGATGACAATGGCAAATGGCTAGAAGTCATGGGCTGCGGCATGGTGCATCCGCAGGTGCTGACCAACTGCGGTATCGATAGCGACAAATACACTGGCTTCGCCTTTGGTATGGGTATTGAGCGCTTTGCCATGTTGTATTATGGCATCGATGACTTGCGTTTGTTTTTCCAAAATGACGTGCGCTTTTTAAAGCAATTTGGCTAGAGTGCTTTTTTTATATAAAAAGCGCGCCTTGTTGATACAACAAGTATATGTGCCAAGCTTTACTCCAACATCTTTATTACAAAATTCTGATCCGAGATATTTATGAAAATTAGCGAACAGTGGCTACGTCAATGGGTGAACCCCAATAATACCAGCGAGCAATTGGCCGAACAGCTGACCATGGCAGGGCTTGAGATTGATGATCGCTTTGCCGTTGCCCGTGCATTTAGCGGTGTGGTGGTCGGTGAGGTCATCAGTGTCGAGCCGCATCCTGATGCCGATAAGCTGCGCGTCACGCAGGTAAATATTGGTGAGTCTGAGCCATTACAAATCGTCTGCGGCGCGCCGAATGTGACAGTCGGTATGAAAGCACCGGTTGCTACCGTTGGTGCGATACTACCAAGCGATGACGCAAAAGGTTTTAAGATTAAAAAAAGTAAACTACGCGGCGTGGCCTCAAACGGTATGCTGTGCGGTGCCTCCGAGATCGACCTGGTTGACGACATAGATGGCCTACTTGAGCTACCTGCAGATGCACCCATTGGCACTGATATCCGTGACTATCTAGGTTTAGACAATCAAATACTCGATATCTCTATCACGCCAAACCGTGGCGACTGCTTTAGCGTGCGCGGTATTGCCCGTGAGATATCAGTGATTAATGATCTGCCGATGCAGCAGCCGGAGATTGCCACTGATGTAGCGGTAACGAACAGTGATGCAACGCCTGCAGTCACCATTAGTGCCAATGAAGCGTGCCCACGCTATCTCTTACAACCAATCAGCAATATTGACCGTAGTATCGATACGCCAAAATGGATGGCTGATGCTTTGGTTCAGTCAGGACTACGCTCGCATAACTTCTTGGTGGATGTGACCAACTATATATTGATGGAGCTTGGTCAGCCATTACATGCGTTTGATGCCGATACCATTCAAGGTGATATTGTGGTGCGTTTGGCGCAGCCTGCAGAGACATTGACGCTACTGAATGAGCAAACCATTGCTCTAACTGGTGATGAGCTAGTGATTGCCGATGATGAGGGCGTGCTTGCCTTAGCGGGAATCATGGGCGGTAAGCGCAGTAGCGTCACCGATAGCACCACCAATATTATTTTAGAAAGTGCGTTTTTTAATCCGCTGGCTATCGCGGCGCGCGCGCGTCGTTTTGGCTTGCATACCGATGCCTCGCAGCGCTTTGAGCGCGGGGTAGACTTTGCGCTGCCAGCACTTGCTTTGGCGCGTGCTGTTGATTTGATTACTAGTGTCACAAGCGGGCAAGCTGGGCAAATAGTAAAAGTAGAAAATAGCGAGCACTTACCAGCCCGTACGCCGATTACCTTGCCAATCAGCAAAGTCCGTGAGGTCGTTGGTATCGAGATAGAGCCTGCGGTCATGGTGCGTATCTTAACCCAGCTGGGCTTTGAGGTCGCGCAGCAAGCAGAGAGTCTGATCTGTACGCCGCCGTCGTATCGTTTTGATATGAGTATTAAAGAAGACCTTATCGAAGAGATTGCTCGTATCTACGGTTATGACAATATTCCAAGCGTCCTGCCGCATCTGCAAGTCAGTATGGATTATGACGATACGGCTGATTTGACGCATGAGATGAAGCTGGCACTTGTCAATAATGGCTATATGGAAGCGATTAGTTTTAGCTTTAGTGATGCTAAACTTGAGACGCTACTTGATGATGAAGCATTAGGTGAAGTGTTGGCATTGGCCAATCCGATCTCAAGCGATCTGGCGGTCATGCGCCGTACATTGCTCTCAAGCTTGTTGCCTTGTGTGCAATACAACCTCAATCGTCAGCAGCCGCGTGTACGTTTTTTTGAAACAGGTCTGAGCTTTGTCGGTCAGAGTGTCAGTGACTTGGTGCAGACGCCGAGCATGGCGCTGGTCGCAGTTGGCGATATTTGGGATGAGCAAGCTTATCAAAACCGAGCTTTAGATTTTTATGATCTCAAGCACGATATCGAGCAGCTACTTCCAGCCCAAATCGATCGTGCGCGCGTACGCTACGAGCGCAGTCAGCTAGCATTTTTGCACCCTGGTCAAAGCGCCAAGCTGTATATCGATGATATCTATGTCGGCTGGTTGGGTCAGCTGCATCCGAGCACCGCAAAACAGCTGGACCTGCCTGCCACTTGGGTTGCCCAGTTATCGCTTGCGCCGCTGCTTAACTTGGCCCGCGAGCAGCATGACATCACCACGCCAAGTAAGTTTCCACAAGTGCGCCGTGATATCGCCATCTTGGTAGATACCGAGATTAGCCTACAGACGCTAGAGTCGACGGTGCGCCGTGCTGCTGGAGCCTTGTTGAGTGATATGTGGTTATTTGATATCTATCAAGGTGATAAAGTACCGGCAGGTCAGCGCTCGCTCGCGTTTGCTCTGATATGGCAAGATGTGTCACAAACCCTATCTGACGAGGCAGTAAAAACTGCCACTGATACAGTCGTTCAGGCTTTGATTGAGCAGCATTCAGTACAGCTGCGTGACAGCTAACCTCTACACCCGAAAGCTGATAACGCATCATGGCCTTTTTTAATTAAAAGGCTGTGGTGCCTTATTTGTCAAAAAAAATTATGATTGAGGCGTTTTTTGTCTAAAAAATGGTAAGTGGTTATTAATAAAAGAGATTTTATAACGTCTATATTAAAAAGACCACAAAAAACCTTTATAATAACTGCTATCCCCTCATACCGCTAAACCATGATATTCGACATCACGACATAGCATAGGAGTCGTACTGTGAGCACTTTAACCAAATCTGACATGATTGAGCACTTGATGAGCCACTTAAACCTAACGCGCCAAGATAGCCGCTGTTTGGTAGAGCGCTTTTTTGAGGAGTTGTCAGAGAGTTTGATTGATGGCAAAGAAGTCAAGCTTTCAGGCTTTGGCAACTTTGAGCTAAAAGACAAAAATAGCCGCCCTGGTCGCAATCCAAAGACAGGGGAGCCCGTTGCCGTATCTGCGCGCCGAGTGGTAACCTTTAAGACAGGTCAAAAATTTCGCCAGCAGGTTGATGAGCGTTTGTTTGATGCTTAGTCTGTGTCTATGCATATAGGCTAGGCGCTGCTCAGAGAAAAAAGAACCAAAGATAACGCTGTTTAATAGGGACTTTTTTGGGTATATCTTATCTATTAGCTTAGCGCAAACAATCAGTGTCCCTCTAGTTAGCAGGCTATCCTGCTATTATCTTGCTTCAATAGCAGGCATAAAAAAAGAGAGCATAGGCTCTCTTTTTTACTACAGTGTTTATTGTATGACCAATAAAATTACTGAGCTTCTTCAACAACCACTTCGTCAGCTGCATCAACAGCTGCAGTGTCAGTTTCGCTAGCTACATCAACGCTAGTAGTAGTACCGTCTACAGGTACTTCAGCGTCTATTTCGTCAGTTGCAGTTGCAGCTTGTGCATCAGCGATGTCAGCTTCAGCTTCAGCGACAGCAGCTTCTGCGTCAGCAGGTACAGCTTCGCCGTCAGCAGCAGCTTCGTTTAGCTCTTCTTGAGCGTCTTGTACTTCTTCTTGTGCGTCAGATAGATCTTCAGCAGCGTTTTCAGTGTTGCTGTCACAGGCAGTTAGGCCCATAGATGCAGTCATGATACCAGCTAGAGCAAGTAATTTAAGGTTCATAGTTGTTTCTCCGAAAAAATGAAATGAGCAGTAGTAGTAACAAAAGCCAAAAAAAGGTCGAAATCTGATGTTTTTCAGAGTTCAACTAATCTTAGTTACAACTACTCAGCTTTCACGCATTCTATATGTTTTCTTTCTGAATGGAAAGAGGCTGTACAATTCAGTAACAATAAAATTGTAAATGTAATTTTACATCTTAAACCTCTCATCTTCTCTTAAAGAATAACACCAAATAATATACGTATAATCAATAAGATCGGCTTATTATAAAAGCATATTTGCTGTCTTAATATTCTTCAACTGTTGGTGTTGTGTAGTGCTTTCATTGAAGATGGCTGGTATTCGGTAATTGGCGTCTTGTGGTCAGTAAATTTTACGATAACGTAATCAATTTCGGCGTTGTTTTTGTACTGTATCTGCTAAAGGCTACTGATAGGCATATAAAACTCATAAAACATAATAAGCAAAAAGCTTGGAGATACCGTAAAAGCTAGGTGCGACAATGAGTCAGACAATAAAGAACGAAAATACTTGTATAAATGGTCGATAGTATGATGGTATAAATCATATATTTAAGGAGAGATGGTATGAAGTGGCAAGGTAGGCGAGGCAGCTCAAACGTGCGCAGCAGTCGCGGCGGCGGTAAGATGATAGGGGGTGGTATCGGTGGTATTATTATCGCGGGTATCTTGTGGTTGGTTTTTGGAGTCAACCCCATGACGGCATTACAGACAGGGCAAGTGGTGGCAGGTGGTGGCGGCAGTACGGCAAGTGAGCCTGCCACCAGTGACGACCGCGATACGCAGTTTGTCAAAGTCGTATTGGCCGATACAGAAGACGTTTGGCATCAGATATTTAATGAAGCGGGCAGTACGTATCAAGAGCCGTCGCTCATATTGTTTAACGGTCAAGTCAGCTCTGCTTGTGGGAGTGCCAGCGCTGCAACAGGGCCATTTTATTGTCCGGGGGATCAAACCATTTATCTGGACACGTCGTTTTTTGTGGAAATGCGTCAAAACCTAGGTATAACGGGCGATCAGCAAGGCTCAGGGGATCAAGATAACCAAGGTAAGGCAGGCGACTTTGCGCAAGCCTATGTGATATCGCATGAGGTGGGCCATCATGTGCAGACGTTGCTTGGCATCACTCAGCAGGTGAATGAGGCTGGTCGTCAAGTCAGCCGCGCACAGGCCAATAAACTGTCGGTCATGCAAGAGTTACAAGCGGACTGTTTTGCTGGGGTATGGGCGCAGCGCAATCAGGAGCGCGTACAGTTCTTAGAAGCAGGTGATATTGATGAGGCCATCAATGCTGCAGGTCAAATCGGTGATGATCGTCTCGCTCGTGCAAGCGGCGGCGCGGTTGTACCAGATAATTTTACGCATGGTACCAGCCAACAACGTGTGCAATGGTTTACTCGCGGTCTGCAGAGTGGCAATGTACAGGCATGTGATACCTTTAGTGGCGCTCTATAACGCTGATAGGTTAGAGTTGATGCATTTTAAAAAAGGATATGACGTTACTGGTATAAGTCTTCCTTGCGTGCTGGCTCGTCTACGCGGCCAGTAGTGGTGCAACCTACACTTAAAGACAGCATCCGAGTCGCGCACTTAACGGTATCGTCATTTTATTTTGAGTTGACTATACTTAATTGAGCGATTTTTTAGCCATATATTTGATGTATTCTGATTTGACCGTTGTTTAAAATAAAAATCTACGCCTGCTAGATAACAAAAGGCCTGCAATGATTGCAGGCCTTTTGTTTATATCTACATACTATTTAGACAGCTTATTAGAAAGTTCACATCAGTGTCTTTTAAGCTCAAAGTGTCTTTACTTATCTAAGCTTGAAATACTCAGAAGGTATGTCTTTAAAAAGACTTATCTAACCAAACTGCTTGAAGTGTTATCTAGAAGTGTTATCTAGAAGTGTTATCTAGAAGTGTTATCTAGAAGTGTTATCTAGAAGTGTTATCTAGAAGTGTTATCTAGAAGTGTTATCTAGAAGTGTTATCTAGAAGTGTTATCTAGAAGTGTTATCTAGAAGTG
>NZ_CAJHBJ010000016.1:0-61820 GCF_904846595.1 Psychrobacter sp. HII-4
CTCGCCGTATCGTTGAAACAGTCATTGGTCAGCTATCAGAACGATTTAATATACAAAGAGTGCGAGCAAGAGATTTATGGCATTTGTCTCATCGATTGATTCGTAAGATTCTGTCGCATAATCTGTGCTTTGTACTCAATAAAAAACTTGGTAACCCGCCTCTTCAGTTTGATTTGCTTATTTCAAGTTGAGAGTGGGGTAAATACACTATAATTTACAGTAAATAAATGTCGACTTATGGATTTTAAACAAAATATATGTCTACTGTCAAAAAATGTTTCAATTGGTGAATGCTGGGTTTTAACAATAGAGAAAAATTACTAACTGTATTAAAATACGCTCAGACAGTAGGTATTGTTAAGTGAACTATCTATTGCGAACTGACATACAAAAGATAAAAAGCGTAAGGTGTGTTAGTTCTAGGTAACTTATGCTGGTTATTGTGTTTTAGTTACGACATTATCGTGTAATAATGTGTAGCTCGTTAACGAAAAAAGTTGTAAACTGAATTGATAATCGCTAAGCTACTCCTTAATTGGTTTTGCTTTGTAACTTAAAATTCGTAAAAGATGTCTATTTTAGAGCGTCTTGAGAAGCGGTTTTGCTTAACGCATCACTAAAATTATCCTTTGGAGGAAGTCCATGAAATTGAATAAAATTGCTCTAGCTCTGGTTGCTGTAGCAGCTGCGCCTTTAGCAGCAAATGCTGGCGTAACAATCAGCCCGCTATTACTTGGTTATCACATGACTGAAGAGTTCAGCGATACTAGTGATAAGCAACGTGAAGTCCTTCGTACTGGTAAAAACTTGTACGCTGATGCTAATGGTACTGAGTGGTTAAATGAGCCACGCGGTAATAATAACGGTGGCGTAGCGCAAGAAAGCGGTCTTTATACTGGTGCAGCATTAGGTATCGAATTGACACCTTCTACGCAGTTCCAGGTGGAGTATGGTGTTACTAATACCAATGGCGAAGCGTCAGAAGACTCAGCGGTTTCAGGTGTCAACCGTTTTGACGTAGAACAAACCATGCTTTCTGGTAACTTCTTGATCGGTACTGAAGAGTTCACGGGTTACACTGACAGCGCATTCAAACCATATGTATTGGTTGGTGCTGGTCAATCTAAAATTGAAGTAGAAAACCAAGAGCAATATGTAGCAACAGCTGATGCTCAAGGTACTACTGCTGGTGGAAATGTAGAAGCTGGTACTGAAGTAGCAAACTCTAAAGACACTATCGGTAACCTAGGTCTAGGTGCTATGTATCGTATCAACGATGCACTAAGCCTACGTGGTGAAGCTCGTGCGATTCACAACTTTGACAACAACTGGTGGGAAGGCATGGCATTGGCCGGTCTAGAAGTTGTACTTGGTGGCCATTTAGCACCTACAGTAGCAGTACCACCTATGCAAGAGCCAGTAGTTGACAACACGCCAGTCGTGGTTGTTGATGACCTTGATTCTGATGGTGATGGTGTACCTGATAGCATCGACGCTTGCCCAGACACTCCAATGAACGTTGTCGTTGATGAGCGCGGTTGCCCAGTTCCAGTAGATATTACTGATGAGCTAAAAATGGAACTACGCGTATTCTTTGACAACGACAAGTCAACGATCAAAAACCAGTACAAGCCAGAAATCGCTAAAGTTGCTGAGAAGATGCGTGAGTATCCTAACTCTACCGCTCGCGTAGAAGGTCATGCTTCTAAGACTGGTCCTTCAGCACGTTATAACCAACGTCTATCTGAAGCTCGTGCTGTTGCGGTTAAATCTATGCTAACTAACGAATTTGGTATCGAGCCAAACCGTCTAACCACTGTTGGCTATGGTTATAACAACCCAATCGCGCCAAACGACACTGAAGAAGGTCGTGCTATGAACCGTCGTGTTTATGCCATCATCACTGGTGACAAAACAATGACTGTTGAGCAAACTAAAGACATGGTTGTTCAGTAAATAACAACTGATAGACTCAAGTCTTGAGTGAAAAACACTCATATATAGTTACAAAAAAAGCTGCCCATAGGGTGGCTTTTTTTTATTTATGTATTGAGAAAAGCAAGTAATTACATAAATTTATCGGGCAATAATGTTATACTAGCAGCCCAAACATTCTGTAAATTGACAGAGTGTACATTAGCATAGCTATCTGTATGATGAATTTATCAGTGTAGATATTTGATTCTCTTGAAATAATTAGAAAGTCGATACTTATTGGACGACTTTTTAAATCAGTATTAAATACCTGTCTGATTGATGATAAAATTTTATCCAGCGGCGCTTATTGCTACTGCATTTTTTTAAGACGAAACGAGCATTTTATATGGCGAACGATATCAAACACCTGCGTAACATTGCAATTATTGCCCACGTTGACCACGGTAAAACCACTTTGGTTGATAAGTTATTACATCAGTCTGGTACTTTTGGCGACCGTGCAAACATTGCTGAGCGTGCGATGGACTCAGGTGATATTGAGCAAGAACGTGGTATTACTATTTTGGCTAAAAACACAGCCATCCGCTGGACAGATCAGACTGATGGTACCGAATACCGTATCAACATTGTAGACACCCCAGGTCACGCCGATTTTGGCGGTGAAGTCGAGCGTGTTATGTCAATGGTTGATTGCGTCTTGTTGGTAGTGGACGCGGTTGATGGCCCAATGCCACAAACTCGTTTTGTGACGCAAAAAGCATTTGAACAAGGTCTAAAGCCGATCGTGGTTATCAATAAAATCGACCGTCCAGGCGCGCGTCCTGACTGGGTCATGGATCAAATCTTTGATCTATTTGATAATTTGGGCGCAACCGATGAGCAGCTTGATTTCCCAGTAGTATATGCTTCAGCGCTAAACGGTATTGCAGGTTTAGATGCTGATGATTTGGCAGAAGACATGACGCCGCTATTTAAAACCATCGTTGATGTGGTACAGCCACCTCAAGTAGATGCAGATGCGCCATTCCGTATGCAAATCTCAAGCCTTGATTACAACAGCTTTGTTGGTGTTATCGGGGTTGGTCGTATCCAGCGCGGTAAAGTAAAGACCAACACACAGGTCACGATTATTGATAAAAACGGTAAAACACGTAACGGCCGTATTTTAAAAATCATGGGTTACCACGGTCTTGAGCGTATCGATGTAGAAGATGCGCAAGCAGGTGATATTGTTTGTATCACGGGTATCGATGCACTAAATATCTCAGACACCATCTGTGATCCAAACCATGTAGAAGCACTGCCAGCGTTGACGGTTGATGAGCCAACGGTATCTATGAACTTCCAAGTAAACAATTCACCGTTTGCTGGTCGTGATGGTAAGTTTGTGACGTCACGTAATATTCGTGAGCGTCTAGAGCGCGAACTGATTCACAACGTCGCCCTGCGCGTAGAAGATACAGAATCTCCTGATAAATTTAAAGTATCAGGTCGCGGTGAGCTACACCTTTCTGTATTGATCGAAAACATGCGCCGTGAAGGTTTTGAGCTTGGGGTATCAGGTCCTGAAGTTATCGTAAAAGAAGTCGATGGTAAGCTACAAGAACCGTATGAAAACGTGGTTTTTGATATCGAAGAAGAGCATCAAGGCCCTATCATGGAGCAAGTTGGTCTACGTAAAGGCGAGATGACCAATATGGAGCTTGATGGTAAAGGTCGTATGCGTATTGAGGCAACGATGCCTGCGCGCGGTTTGATTGGTTTCCGTTCTGAGTTTTTAACGCTAACCTCAGGCACGGGCATCATGACATCAAGCTTTTCCCATTATGGTCCGCAAAAAATTGGTGATGTCGGTGGCCGCGCTAATGGTGTGTTGGTGTCTATGGCCAATGGCGTATGTCTAGGTTTTGCACTATTTAACCTACAAAAACGCGGTAAGCTATTTGCTGAGCCACAGCTAGAAGTCTACGAAGGCATGATCGTCGGTCTAAACTCACGTAGTGATGATATGACCGTTAACCCAACGACGGCAAAACAGCTAACCAACGTTCGTGCTAGTGGTACTGATGAAGCGTTGACATTGACGCCAGCTGTGAAGTTCACCCTTGAGCAAGCGCTTGAATTTATTCAAGATGATGAGTTGGTAGAGGTGACACCAAAAGCTATCCGTATCCGTAAGCGTTATTTGACGGAAAGTGAGCGTAAGCGTCACAGCCGTAGCAAAAAAGCGTAAGACAAACCAGAGCTTAAACACTCAGTGCTAAAATATAGTACGAAAGTTTATTTAAGCTAAAAGTTCAGTAATAAAAACGGCTAACCCTAGGGTTAGCCGTTTTTTTTGCATATGCGTTAGGACAAAGATAATAAGATTTAGAGCAAAGACTAAGGTAAGGAGTGTAGAGTAAAGCAGCAAAGACTAAGGGGTTACGACCACATAATCATTGGTATTGATTAAGATCTCTGATGGCTGGTCTACGACGATACGTACGACATTATCATTGACGGCTTGCGCTTTATAATAGTTATCCTCGGCGACGGTACAGCCTAAGCAGCGACCCATGGCACTCCACGGCTCAACGAACAGCTTTTGCTGAGCTTGATCTGGGTTACCCCCGATGATAGAAAACGGCAAACTGACGATATAAGCGGCGGTGCCAGCAACTGCATTGACCAGTTGCAAAGGCTTGCCCACAACGGTATCCACGACCATGGTTTCATAAGAGGGGCCAAAGTCGCTTTCATCAATCTCTATCGCTGCCAACGCAGGCTGCATGCTAGCCGCCATCAAACCTAAGCTTGCGACTGCTGTAAAAAGTTTCTGCTTAACGGCGCGTTGGTTGTTGGCTCTAACAGTCATAATGATATCCTAAAACTCATGATTAATATAGTTTGCTGGTGCTTTTAAAGCAACTAGGAAACCGCGTCTCTATAAAGTTATCGCAATAATAGACAGCTTGAATATTACAGATAGATGAATGATTTGCACAACTTATGTAAGTGCTAGCACTATTAAAGCAAGATGTGCGTCAATAAGCAACAAAAATGCGTACAATCGCGCGGCGGAAATATGAACGGCGATGGTATTATCGATAAATAAATAGTAGAGCGTTATGAGTGGTTGTTTAAAGCCAATGAGATAACAGTCAGCCGAGCTGCTAACAGGTGAGCACCACTTAAGGATTTAGAGGCTGACAGTTGGCACAATAGACACTTGCGCGGCCATTAAGTTTGATGTTTTTGAGGAGTGTATCGCAGTGTGGACAAGCTTCCCCTTGTCTGCCATAAACATTGAGTGTTTGCTGAAAATAACCCGTGGTGCCGCTTGCCACCGTAAAGTCGCGTAGGGTCGAGCCGCCCAGCTCTATGGCTTTTAATAAAATATCTTTGATATGAGCGACCAAAACCAATAGCTGCTCATAGGAGAGCTGATGGGCTGGGGTGGCGGGATGAATACCTGATAAATATAGGCTTTCTGTCGCATAGATATTGCCCACACCAACGACGACCTGCTGCTCCATAATCACTGATTTAATTGCGCGGGCGATCGGCTGTTTCTTTGATTTGGTGGTGCTGGCAGCCGCTGTACCATTCTTGTCGTTAGGTGCAGTTGTCCGCTGAATCAGATGGTACAGATAGTCAGCGGTGAACGCCTCTGACAAAGGCTCAGGGCCTAAGTGATCAAGCAGCTTGGTGCGATAGTCTCGATACCAGAGCACCGAGCCAAACCGTCTAGGGTCATAGTAGTGCAGCTGGGTTTTGTTGTTGTCAGTATCGCGAAATGTGATCAGCAGATGATCGTGTTTGCGTTTTTCGGTCGCATGCTCGTGTTGTTGCAGGCTGCCTGACATACCCAAATGCACCAATAGCTTTTTTGGCTCCTTTATATGAGCGTGCTGAGAGCCATCATCAGAAGTAGAGGGTGAGAAGTTTAGGATCAAGTATTTGGCGCGGCGCTCCACACTGACTAAGGTATGATGAATCAAACTTCCCAAATCATCTGGCATAGCCCAGCGCAGTTTTGGCTGAAACACTTGTATGTCAACAACTTGCTGACCATGTAAGGGGCTTAGGCTGGTCTTGGTGGTTTCTACTTCAGGCAATTCCGGCATGATGTTTTATGATAACTCTATGATTAAGGTAAGTTTGTAGGCTCAGGTCAAGGGACAGGCTATAAAAATACGCGCCTTATGCGACGGCACGTCTGGCATGCAAGATACCGTGCTGCTGCTCGAGCTTGGCCAGTAGTTTAGACAAGTGCGCCAGTCCTGATACTTCGATATGGAACTTCAAAAAAGCGATATTGTCGTCATTACTTAACGTCTCAACTTGGCGAATATTGACGTTTTCTTTGTCAATAATCTGTGTCAAATCGCGTAATAACCCTCGTCTGTCATAGGCCTCTATATGTATAGCGACTGGTTGATAGCGGCCAGGTTGGACGCGCCAGCTGGCCTCTACCTCGCGCTCAGGATCACGCTCGATGAGACGCAGATATTCTGGACAGCCACGATTGTGGACACTGACACCGCGTGACAAGGTGATATAGCCGGCGATGGGTTCGCCATGGATAGGGTGACAGCAGCCCGCCAAGCTAATCTCTATATTATCCAGTCCATCGATTCGTATCTTATAGGCATCGAGCTTGCTTGTGTCTTTGGTATCGATGCTGGGTACAAAATCCTCTGGCGGTCGCTCCGGCTCTAGCTGTAGCTGACGCGAGATATGACTGGTGAGCTGGTTTAAGCCGATGTCACCGGTGACCAACCCGACGATGATATCATCGGTATTATTGACATTAAAATGCTGGGTATAGTCATTGAGATCAATGCTGTTGGGATGTACGGACAAGCGCTCAAGCTCTTTGCTGAGCATTTGCCGCCCAATCTCGATGTTTTTGTCACGGTCTTGCTTGTTAAACCATTGGCGTAGTTTTGAGCGTGCACGGTTGGTATGGATATAACCAAGCGAGGCCACCAGCCAATCACGATTAGGCTCACGTGAGGCTTTGGTGATAATCTCTACTTGCTCGCCCGTTTTGAGCTGGTAGGTCAGCGGCACATAGCGCTGATTGACTCGCGCTGCCTGTGCGCGGTTGCCCACCTGCGTATGGACATAATAGGCAAAATCAAGGACGGTCGCGCCTTTTGGCAGCTCGGTGATATCGCCATCACGACTAAAGATATAAATGCGCTCCAGCTCATCGAAATCGACTAACTGTTCTTCTTCATCAAGCTCCAGCTCTTCTATTTCTTCGCCTGCTAAAACTGCCGAGCGCGGCTGATTGCGGGTTTCGTTATTAATGGACAAAAGCTGCCGCAGCGAGCTGATTCTTTGATTGAGGTAATTGTCTTTTTTGTTTTTTAAGCCTTCTTTATAATTGACATGCGCGCACATGCCAAGCTCGGCCTCAAAGTGCATCTCGCGCGTTCGAATCTGTACTTCCAGCGATTTGTTTTCGGCAATGACGGCAGTATGCAGCGAGCGATAGCCATTGGACTTCGGGTTGGTGATATAGTCGTCAAACTGCTCTGGAATATAACGCCATAAGCCATGCACGAGCCCAAGTACGTGATAGCAATCTGAGGGGCTGGTGACCAAAACCCGTAGCGCCCGAATATCATAAAGCTGATCAAACGATAAGCCTTTGAGCTTCATTTTTCGATAAATCGAGTAGATGTGTTTGACGCGTCCCGACACTTCTCCTTCGATACCGGCGTCTGCCAGCGCCTCATTGAGCTTGTCTTGCACGCGCTGGATATAAGACTCGCGCTCACTGCGTTTTTCTGACAGCAGCTTAGCGATTTCTTTGTAGCGCTCAGGTGCCAGATAGCGAAAAGCCAAGTCTTCTAGCTCCCACTTTAATTGGGCGATACCCAATCGGTGCGCTAATGGGGCATAGATGGTCATGACTTCTCGCGCCACGCGATTTTGCCGCTCCTTACTAGAAAAAGTCAGCTCACGCATGGCAAAGGTACGCTCGGCAAGCTTTATCAGTACAACACGGACATCGTTGGTGACCGAGATGAGCATGCTGTAGATGTTAGAGAGCTGGTCGCGCTGGTTGTTGACAAAGTGGTCTTCTAAACGCTTGTTGCTCTCGATGATCTCCGACAGCTTACCCATCGCTAGGGTATCTTTGACCAAGGTGGCGATGTCTGCTCCGAAGTTTTTTTCGATATCTGTCAGGCTAATGATAGACTTGCGCGCGCTACGATAAAGCATCGCTGCCACCAAGGCATCTTCGTCTTGATACAGGTACGTCAAAATATCGGTCATGCCAATACCTGTGACATAAGCACCTGAGCGCTCGGACTCACTGGTATTCATATGGCTGCGAATAAACTCACAAGCCGCGCTGAGATTAGGCACCGCATCTTGGCCGATACGTTTGGCGACATTGTCCAGCCACGTTGGGACGTCGATGTTGACTTGATCTAGATTAATCGCCTCCAGCTCTTTTTTGGTTAAATTGTTGTTTTTGTCCAAAAGCGGATTGTTTGCATAATCATTGGCAAGTTTTGGGTCATGTGTATGCAGCGCATGATCGGCGGAGCGATCAAAGGTGGTGTGCAGCTTATGAGTGGCCAGTTGGTATTTGATATCGAGAGGAATTTGGGCATAGCTATTGGCAGATTGGTGAGAGCGCTGGCTCGCAACCAGTTGCGCCGCTAGTGTGGCACTGTCAGCTTGAGTGGTTTGTCCATCCACCAACGGCAATCCTTCACGAATTTTGACCATAGCCGACTCCTCTTAGCTATCTTGAATTGATTATAACTTCATCTACTCTGCACGCACTTTGGATGAGATCACAAAGTGTCAGCTATAAACCAATACAACTGCTAAAAAATCCTTTTTTAGCAGCTATAAAATGCAAATAAAATATATAAAGCTATGAGTGCACGTCTTCGCCATGTGCTGATAGAGTAGACATAGGAAGATTGTTTATTATTATCTCATTTTGAGGCGACAAATCAAGCGAGGCTATGTAATGTCTGTTGTTGATAGGTTGAACTAGCGGGTTTGCCTCGCGACATTATCTATAGTTTTAATAAAGACAGCGTGTTCTTTTTTGATAAGGACACGCCGGTAATATCAAACCGCAACCTTCTCAAAACGGGCAATGGACTCTACATGACCGGTATGACAAAACATATCCATCACCCCAGCATGCGTCAGGCGATAGCCTTGCTCTAATAAAGCCTTGGTGTCGCGCGCGAGCGTCGCTGGGTTACAAGAGACATAAACGATGCGCTCAGCGTTGAACTTAGGCAGATACTGCATAATTTCCCACGCGCCAGAGCGTGGTGGGTCGATCAAGAGCGCATCAAAGCCTTGGTTGGCCCACGGCTGATCTGAGCAATCATGCGTCAAATCCTGACTATAAAATTCTGTGTTGTTAAGGCCATTACGGCGGGCGTTGTCTGCGGCGCGCGCGGTCATTGCGTCACTGCCTTCTACGCCGACCACCGAGCCTGTCTCTCCGACAAGCCGCGCTAAGGGCAGACTAAAATTGCCCAGTCCACTAAACAAATCCAGTACCCGTTCGCCTGCTTTTAAATCCAACAAGTCGCAAGCAAGCTTGGTCATTTGACGGTTGACGGATAAGTTCACTTGCGTAAAGTCAGTTGGAATAAATTCATACGTCAGGTCAAACTCGGGTAGCTGATAATACAAACGTCCAAACTGCTGACTCATATCATCATCAGCGCTCAAGGCGATACGCTGAATGCTATCAGCACCTTTGGGCTGTAGATACAACTGCCAGCTGCGCGCTGCAAAAAACGCCTTTAGTTTTTCTACATCCGCCTCTGACAACGGCGCTAAATTGCGTACGATCAAAGCAACGGGCTGATTGCCGTCTGGTAGTCCGTCTATTTGTTCACCCATCGCCAGCTCAAGCTGGGCAATCTTGTCACGGCTCTCTAAAGTACTAATCAGCGCTTTTAGGTTTTCAATCTCAAAACCGATACGCGGGTCTAGAATATGACACTCATTTAGCTCCGCCAAAAAGTTACTAGAGCGCTCTCGAAATCCGACCAACGCTGTTTCTTTTTTGGCGACATAGCGTACGCCCAAGCGCGCTTTGGTGCGATAGCCGAGGCGATCACCGACCACAGGCGCCAGCCAAGTATCAGGCTCGGCATTGGCCTGATGGATGAGCATCTCTGCCAGTACAGACTGTTTAAAATTGATTTGCCCATCTGGCTGCCAATGCTGCAAGCTACAGCCGCCGCAGACGCCGAAATGCGGGCAGGGCGGAACCGCGCGCTCAGGATTTGGATTGGCCGTAATACTCACAGCGTCGCCTTCTTCAAAGCTGGCACGACTGTTGGTCAACTTCACTAAAGCGCTCTCACCTGGTAAAGCAAAGCTGACAAAAACTTTTTTGCCGTGCTTGTCTTCGATATGGCCGTCATCTACGCCAAAGCCATTACCATATATCGCCACGCCGCGACCATCATGTGATAGACCATCAATCGAAAAAGGCAGCGGCTCGGCTTCTTTTAACCGTCGACGTGTCTTTGAAGAGGGTTTGGATTTTTTTTTGTTGGGCGGAATGGTGATTGTTTGGCGAGCGCTCTCAGGCGTCGTCGCCTCGGGTGCCGTAGAAGTCTTTGAATCGGTGGGCTGCATAAACCTGCCTTAATAATAAACGAAAAATAAGATAAGGGTGAGTGCTACTGTGTATAGCTTTGCTCATAGCACTGCGGTAATATTGGATGGTCAATCACAGGGTTTAAGCGTCGGGTGCCGACGACCAATCAGCGATAAACTCATGATGACGTGGGCGACCATCTGCTTGGGTATATTGTCTTAAATAAGTCAGGCTCTGCTGCTGCCATATATCAAAATCCTGCAAAGACAGCTGTCCGGTTAGTCGTAACCAGCGCAAATAAATCAGCCACGTATTCATGACATCAGACTCGCAATATATCGACAGTGTCTGCCAATCTGCCTCATTAACCAGATCGCCCACCATGCTACCATCGACACTGGTCTTGCCAGGCAGGCCGTAGAGGCTTGCGACCACATCCATGGCTTCGCGGCGACTGGCACCGTATTGGCTAAATCTATCCATCAAGTCTAAATGGCGAGTATGAAAGCGATTGACATAATTATCAAAACGCATGTTTTTGATGCGCTCGCCTTCTTCAAATAGCCACGGCGCTGCCAAGTCATACTGCATGGCGCGATAAATAAGCACCGGAATATCAAAGCCAGAGCCGTTCCAGCTGATCAGTTGCGGCAGTTTTTCAAGATCATTAAACGCCCGAAAAAACTTAGCAAGAATGTCTTTTTCGCTAAATTTGTCCGCCGTCAAAGAAAACAAAGAAAACTGACCGTCCTTGATATACAGCGCTGATATACAGACGATACGCTGCAGTGGCAGACGCATAAAATCATGACCCGCTTCTTGAGTGCGTATTGCTGTCAGTGCGCTGAGGGCATCGGCATCGTTAAGCTCAGTCAACTGTGGATAGATACGGCGCGCCGCATCGGTATCGGCGACGGTCTCGATATCGAAGACCAGTATCGGGTCGGATGGTAAGGCTTGTGACATAGGTAAACCTAATTAATTGTTAGCTTATTGTGCGGCGTTTTCTGTACCGTTAACAACATTGTTGTCATTAACCTTGTCGTCATCTACATTGTATAAACCAGTCGATAAATAACGATCACCGCGGTCGCAGACGATAAAGGCGATGACGGCGTCTGGATTGGCTTTGGCGACTTGTAGCGCCGCCCATGCAGCGGCACCAGATGATACGCCAGCGAAGATGCCTTCGGTTTTGGCCAGTTTGCGCATATAGACTTCGGCGATACGTTGATCGACATCCATTACCTCATCGACCAAATCAGCATCAAAGATACCCGGCATATACTCAGCAGGCCAGCGGCGGATGCCTGCAATAGAGGCGTCTTCATCAGGCTGTAGACCAATCACCTTAATATCTGGATTTTGCTCTTTTAGATAGCGAGACACCCCAGTGATCGTGCCTGTGGTCCCCATAGAGCTGATAAAGTGAGTGATTTTACCGTCTGTTTGTGTCCAAAGCTCAGGGCCTGTGGTGAGATAATGCGCTTGGCTATTGTCAGGGTTGTTGAACTGGTCCAGCACAATCCCTTTGCCATCGGCTTGCATCTGCAAAGCCAAGTCGCGCGCCGCTTCCATGCCTTCATCGACCTCGATGAGGGTGGCACCATAAGCCGTCATGGCGTCTTTGCGCTCTTGGGTTGAGTTGGTCGGCATGAGTAGCGTCATCGGATAGCCGCGCATGGCGGCAACCATGGCGAGCGCAATACCAGTATTGCCGCTGGTGGCCTCAATCAGCATATCACCTGGCTTGATATCACCGCGCAGCTCTGCTTGATAAATCATGTTAAATGCTGGGCGATCTTTTACCGAACCTGCTGGGTTATTACCTTCTAGCTTGGCCAAGACCGCTGTGCCACCAGCAATCTGCTCTTGCTCAGGCAAGCGCTGCAATTTCACCAAGGGTGTCTGCCCGACGCAATCGGCAAGGGCGGTAACTTGAGAGATGAAGGTGGCGTTTGACGTGGCCGTAGCTGACATAAGATACCCTTATTGTTAATATGAATGTTCAAACCTGATTTATGCACTTGCAAAGCGTGACCGTGTTGACCTTGATTGTCTAAAATCAACGACAGTTTTTTATCGTTGTCGCCGTGCATGCAAGCGCTCGTCTACCGATGCATACGATGAGACTGTCGCCAAACGGGCATGACAGCGCGCAAAAATAGCGGCAAGTAAAAAGCTGCGCCATTATATCATTTTGTTTTTGCCTACGCTGAATGCATGCAGAGATTTTGGTAAATGAATGATGCTTATAAATGGTAGTTCAGACAAATACTGTTAAAATACTTTTATGATTCAGAGGCGTTATGATGCAGCCACCGCACTTATCGCTACGACTGATACCCAACGACTGATAGCTATAGCCAAGTGATAACGATAGCGCTATAGTACAGGACGCGATGGCGCAAAGTCGCTGTGATAAACCTAGCGTATGTCCTCCATTCAATTGATAGTCATCTTATCTTGTTTTTATCATCGTTTTAAAATGAGGACACGCCCTAGCAAAACATTGAGATGAGAGCGAGCTTGCATGGCACACAAAAAACGTTTTGATACCAGTAGCGCCTATGGTCAGCTGATCATATTGGTGTTTTTGCCGATATGTATATTGGCCGCTGTCGGCGGTATTTTGGTGTTTCATGAGACCATGCGTGCCAGCGACTCTGAGCAAGAAGTGTTGGCCGAGGCGGTGCTGATTCGTTATACCCCAGAGATTGCAGATCTGATTCCTGAGCTGTTAGAGCAAGAGCGCCAGCAGGCGGGCAGTGCCTCCAAGGCTGCCGTCTCGACGCTAGAGGGCATTCGTGACAGGCTAGGCCGCATGCAGTCCGAGCAGCACGTGCAGCGCATCGCGATTGTCAATGAAGACAATAAGGTGCTGGCCACGGTCGGTTATGGGCTCAATGAGCCTTGGCCATCGATTGATGCTTCAGCGCAATTTATCTCGCAAAAACCCACGCCGATTGGCACCGCTTATGGCAGTGTGCTTGGTGAATTTGAAGGGCAGCGGCTGTGGTTGCTTGTCGATATGGATAACGAGCCGCTGTATATCGCGCGTTATCGCATCGCCATGGCGCTAGTGATTACGGGGTTGTTTACCATCCTGATTTTGCTGTTGAGTTTAAATATTTACTCAAAACGCTGGATCGCACCGATTTATGAGCTGCGCTTGCAACTGCAGCGCACTCACGTAGACAATTTATATCAGCCGATTCCGGTGGAGTCGGATGGCGAGCTAAATTTATTGCAGCAAGATTTGGTCAATACCTTGCGCCGCTTGCACAGAAGCTTTCAAGAACTCAAAGACCATGCCGAGCAAACTGAGGATGACTTGCGTTTGGCGTTTGATGAGATGGAAATGCAAAACATCTCGATCAGAAACGCGCGTGATGCCGCCATCTCAACCAGCCAAGCCAAATCGGCGTTTTTGGCCAATATCAGTCATGAGCTACGCACCCCGCTCAACAGTATTGATGGTTTTATCAATCTACTAGCGCGTCACGGCGAGCTAAATCCTGAGCAAGACTTGTACGTACAGACCATTCGTAAATCCTCAGCGCATCTGCTGGCGCTGGTCAACGATGTCTTAGATTTTTCTAAAATCGAGGCGGGCAAGCTGGTGCTTGATCGTCATGAGTTCGATCTTTATGACACCATTTATGATGTGGTCGATATGCTCTCGCCAGTCGCCGCCGAAAAAGGCCTGCGCATGGCAGTGCTGTTTTATAATGATGTGCCGATGCGTATCAATGGCGATGCCTTACGCCTCAAGCAAGTACTGACCAATATCGTTGGCAATGCGATTAAGTTTACCGACAGTGGTGATGTGGTGGTGCGGGTCAGCCTTGATGATCACCGTGATAATTATCTGATGATAAGTGTGCAAGACAGCGGTAAGGGCATCTCGCTTGCTGATCAAAAAATGCTGTTTCAAAGCTTTAGTCAAGGCGATCCTTCTATCACGCGTCAGTATGGCGGGACTGGGCTGGGTTTGGTCATATCCAAGCAGCTGACGCGATTGATGGGCGGTGATATTGGATTTTATGACAATGCGCAAGAAAACATTGCCAATCAAGGCGCGACGTTTTGGTTTCGCATGCCAGCGCACGTCGATGTGCTCGAGGCGGCGACAGGGCAGACCATTGAGCTGCCTGTGCTCGCGCCGCTTGCTAGCGAGACTGATGAGTTTAATGTGCTGGTGTGGATCAACCATCCAGCCTCGATACAAGTGCTCAAAGCCAGTCTGCAGTATCTACCAATTCAGCTGACCCAAGCCAACTCATTGCCAGGTGTGCTTGAATCGTTAAAAGAGCGTGGTAACTACTGGGACTGGGTCATCGTCGATGATGATACCCAAGACGATATGATGGCACTATTAAGACAAATTCGTCTGCACTATCAGGGCAAGCTCGCTGTCTTTGGCTATCAAGTGGCCGCCGATCAGGCTCTGCTCAACCGTTATCATGCCAATATCTTATATGAGCCTTTGGATAAAAGGCAGCTGTATGCCATGCTCGATACACAAAATCGCCGCCAGCCAACGAGTCTGCAAGAGCCGCGCTGGAAAGGGGTGACGGTGTTGGCAGTGGATGATCATCTGCCCAATCTCTTGGTACTCGATGCGCTGCTTAGCGAGCTGGGTATTCATGTCGTCACCGCCAGTAGCGGCTTTGATGCGATAGAGATTATCAGTAAGCAGCAAACCAAAAACCTGAAAACTGCCAAAAACCAAAAGCAAAGCCTGTCAAACAAAACCCAGCTCTCTAAAGCCGAAGCGCGAGATGACATGAGCAAAAAGTCAAATTCTGTGCTGTATGCAGAGGAGACAGCCAATGAAGATAAAGGCAGCAACCAAGACAATTATAAAGACACCCACAAAGACAGCATCGACTTGATATTTATGGATATCCAAATGCCGCGTATGTCTGGGCATGAAGCGGCCAAGCAAATCCGCAGTATCGAAAGCGATGACAGTCACATTCCTATCATTGCCTTGACAGCGCATGGGCTAGCTGATGAGCGTGACAAGCTGATAGCCAGTGGTATCAACGACTATGTCGGCAAACCCATTAGTCAGCCGCAGCTGCTGCAAGTGCTGCAAAAATGGCTGGGCCGCACCTCGACCACGCCGCAACTAACGGCGCTGTCTGAGGCCAATCTACATGGACTGGGCTTGCAAGACACGGATGCGGCCTCTAGTCACACCGACGTATCAACAGACACCGACGCGCAAACCTTCTCTGAATGGCCGCTGGGCGCGACGACCAGCACGTATCCTGTCAGTAAAAGCGCGCGCACCACAGATGCCAGCGAGCCGCCAAAAATAACGCGACCATTATCACTCAAAAAAATTCGTGATGACTATTTGCGTGACAGTCAGCCGCGCGAAGACTATAGACGAGAGACACCGCGAGAGACTCAGCCGCGCTACGACAGCTTACGCTTACAAAAGCAAGGACAGGCGCCGTTGCTGAGTCCGCCGTCAGGGTCGATGGATCATGCCAGCGAACCAAATACGGATCTAGCCGCGCGGCCGCAGGAGCAAAAGGATACAGCGATGGACAGCCCGCATTCAGAGATTTTGGACTGGCAAGATGCGCTGACTCGCTCAGCCAACAAGCCTGATCTGGCAGCCAAGCTGATCATCATGATGCTCGACACCATCAATGATGAAAAGCAAGCGTTGACTCAAGCATGGGAGGCGCGTGACCGTAGTATGCTGGCGCAGATTGCCCATCGTATATTGGGCGGTAGCCGTTATACTGGCGTGCCGCAGCTGCGTCAGGCTAGCCAAGATTTAGAAGATAAGTGTTTATTAAATATCCAGCATACCACGCCTGCGCAGTTTGCCATGCTCCAGCCTTATTACGAAGCGCTACTGACCGCATTAAATAATTTGCAAACGCTGGATTTGTCCGCTTATCCGCAGCTCAATTACCATCGTCTCAGCGAAAACGACATGACGTGGAAAATGATTTAGGAGTAGTGGTTTAGGAGCAGTGATGGAGTAATAGTGATTGAGAAACAGTAAAAAGCGCGACTTCATGTTGCCATGCTCGTATGGTCGATCCACCATAAAATAAATACCGTGCGACTGGGGGTGATTTTGCGCAGCATCTGTCTGCATCGCACAGCAAGCAAAGTTGATACCAGTCGCGCGCAAAAAATCACGTACTTCTTTTATGTAGGATTGACAATACAGTCTCGCTATAAAGTATCGTGGCAGTCAGTTATTGCTAAGGTAGGATATGGATAAGCCTGCTAACATTATCGCTATCAGTCTATCTTTTACCCATTCATAAATAAGGATCGTTATGAACGCCATTGCAACTTACCAATACGAAACGCTACAAGTGAGTGTCACTGATAATATACTCACTGTGACGCTAAATCGTCCGCACAAAAAAAACGCCATGAGTTTTCAAGTCATCGATGAGCTGATCGCTGTGGCAGGCCGAGTGAGCAAAGATAAGACGATACGAGCGGTCATCTTAAACGGTGCAGAAGGGACGTTTTGTGCCGGTATCGACTTGGGCGATTTAAACCATCCCAAAAACCAAGCCTTTGCCATTTGGGAGCTGATTAAGCCATGGCAAAGCTCGTTTCAACGTGTCTGCTTAATATGGCGTGATGTGCCAGTACCGGTCATCGCCGTCTTAGAGGGCTACTGTATTGGTGCTGGGTTACAGCTGGCATTGGCCTGTGATGTGCGTATTAGCCATCCAGATTGTCAGCTGTCTATTATGGAAGCCAAATGGGGGCTGGTACCAGATATGGGATTGACGCAATCCGCATTTGGCGTGGTACGAGAAGACGTTCTCAAAGAGCTGGCGATGACGGCGCGTATCATCAATGCTACTGACGGCAAAGAATTAGGATTAATCAGTCATTGTAGTGAGACGCCACTTGAGCAAGCACAGCAGCTGGCGGCTGAATTTGCCGAGCGCTCTCCTGACGCTGTGCTCGCCAGCAAACGCGTAATTAATGCCATGCATCATCAGCCTGCAACCACGCTCTATAAAGAAAAGATCTGGCAGATTAAGATGATGCTGGGCCGCAATCGCAAGCTGGCCCTTAGAAAAGCCAAGCAAGCAAGCACCACCTTTGCCAAGCGACAGTTTCGCTAGTCTTTTATAATGAGTCATAAATCATAAGGGTTTACATCAGAGGTAGAAAAATTTAGACAGAGTCTTATGCTTTATATTGATTGTTTTTAGTTGTTAAGTCGCGTGTTATGGCTATTGAAATACGAGTGGACAGCACGATATAACACTGTCCGCTTGCACAGATTTAGATAAAAATGCATTATTGTCGTTAAAAATATCTATTTCATGCATCTTACAAGCGCTTAAGTAATTATCAATATATAAACGGTCTAACTATGTCTGCCCCAAAATCCTCTCTTTCAAAGAAACCTATCACCGCTGAACGAGTACGTTCTGCTGATCTGCCTGTTGCGTGGATTATGATGCTGGGGTTGATAGTTGCGGTAGGACCGTTATCCATTGATATGTATCTGCCTGCGTTACCGTCAATGGCAGATGATTTTGGCGTATCTACCGCATTTATGGCCAACTCTGTGCCAGCGTATTTTGTGGGTTTGGTATTTGGTCAGTTGTTTTACGGCCCCTTTAGCGATCGCGTTGGTCGAGTCAAGCCGCTGTATATGGGCATGACGCTTTATGTGATTGCCTCTGTTATCTGCGCGACCACGGATAATGAGTATGTGTTGTTTGTCGGCCGTACCATGCAGGCTCTTGGTGCCTGCGTTGGGGCAGTGGTAACTCGAGCTGCGATTCGTGATCGGCTAACGGCTAAACAAACCGCAAAAGCTTTTTCGATTATGATTTTGGTGATGGGTCTGGCACCGATACTCGCGCCGTCTTTGGGCGCACTGTTTTTACAGTTTTTTAATTGGCACTCTATCTTTTGGTTTTTGGCCGCCTTTGGTGCTCTCAATCTATTACTGACGAAGTTTTTCTTTTTCGAGACATTGACCGAAGAAAATCGTAACGTACGCCCTGCCAGAGAAGTGCTGAGCCAGTATTGGGACTTGTTAAAAGATCCCAGCTTTAACTACCCTGCGATCGGTGGCGGACTGTTGATGGGTGCGATGTTTGTCTATATCAGCTCAGCTTCTGAATTAATCATGGACACTTATGGCGTCTCGGCCACGCATTTTGGCTGGTTGTTTGGGATGAATGCGGCAGGGTTTGTGGGTTTGACTCAGCTGAATCAGTGGTTGACCAATCGCTTTCGTATCTTGAGCATATTACGTTTCGGGGCGATGATGCAGGTGCTCTCTGCAGGCACGTTATTTTTTGTCGGTATATTTTTGGGGACCGATGCTTGGTTGCCACTGGTGCTGGCGTGTATTTTCTTTTGTATTGCAGGCTTGGGATTGACCCAGCCAAACGCCTCGGCGATTGCGCTGGCTTTTCAAAAGCAGCGTGCGGGTATGGCAAGCGCGCTGCAAGGCTCGCTGATGTTTTCAGTGGGTATTTTTGGTGGTTTATTATTAAATTTATTCCCTCTTAATCCAGTGTTAAAAATGGGTATTGCACTTTTTGTCCTGATGAGTTTGGGTGCGTTTTTAATCTGGCAGATAGATCGTAATTTAGACCTCGATGACGCAGAGTAGCGGCTGCAAGTTTTTGAGACACCCAATATTGGGTGTTTTTTTTGTCTTAATAAAAGGGTTCTGTTACATGAGCGCTACGCGTGGTTAATGCAGAGCCTGATGCTTTTATAAGACACGCCTTATAATGACTGAGGTGTCATGTTTAATCGTAGTTGATTGAAAATAAATAGTTTGTTGTTACCAAACAAATTTGTCAGAAATATTTCAATTAGAAAAAAATTAGTGTAGATTGTAACTTTATGTTTACAATGTAAGGTTTTTTGAAACTGACAGTTACCATACAGTGATGTTAAGACAACAAGCGTTGCAACTTTAAGGACAAAACATGATGCAGTTATATCGAGTATTACCAGTTATATTAAGCGTCGGTTTATTTGGATGTGGTAATTCTTCTACCACAGAAAATACCAACGCAGCTGGCACACCAGTGACAAAAAATGAAGACAGTTTTGTAAGTAACTTACCAGATACAGCACCAACACTAAAAGTAGCGACAACAGGTACGATGCCCCCTTTTTCATTGCAAGATGATTATGGAAACATGCAGGGTATTGATATTGACTCAATTCGTGCTATCGGTGAAGAGCAAGGGTTTAAAGTCGAGTTTTATAAAGAAACGTGGCAAAACATGTTTGATAGCGTGGAGTCAGGGAGGCGTGATTTGGCAATCTCTGGCATCTCCTATAAAGACGATCGAGCGGCAAGATACGGTTTATCAACGCCATACTTCTTTAATCCATCCTCTATTATGTATACCAAAAGTGATGTAGAAATTAATGACATACAGGATTTGCAGGGGATGCACGTGGCCGCTATGGAAGGCTCAAAGCAAGATGATCAGCTCCGAGCAATGGGTAAGTATAGTCAGATGTCTACTAGAGCAACGGCTTTTTTATTGTATGAAGATCTGATACAAGGCAACGTTGATGTAATTCTGCATGACTTGCCTATTTTGCAGTACACAGCGAAAAATCATCCAGAATACGACGTCACTATCGTTCCCTACGAGAGTGAAGACAACCCATCGGCGCAACAAGTCATACTGATGGCCAAAGGTAATAACGAGCTTATTAAAAATGTCAATGAAGGTATTACTAAGCTAAAAGAAAAAGGGACGTTTAAAGAGATTGAAGAAAAGTGGTTGGGTTCAACGGAGCCAGGCACCAACAGTGAACCGACTGCTACTCAAGCGAATTAAGGATTTTCAAACATGGCAACCACACCAAATATCGACAATAAGCGCTATCAAGGTCTGATCATCTCTATTGCACTGTTTTTATCACTCATCGGTGCCTTGCTAGCCTTTACCTTTTATACCTCCAGCCTGTTAGAAAGAAACACCGCTTTGATCGACCAGACCAACCAAGTCGCCAACAGTGCGCAGTCGGTCATCAAAGATCTTTTTGACTTAGATAACAGTTATGGTGAAGACACGAGCTCGCCGCATATTCAGCGGGTATTGAGCCGGTTAGAAGAAAACACAGCACTGATTACCAACTCTCTTTCTGCTATTGAGCAAGGCGGTAGAATTACTGACAGTACAGGCGAAAGCTATGATCTGCCAAAGGTTGATGATAGCGCCCAAGCCAATGTTGCAGCTGCCAAAGAACAATGGCAGGCGCTAGAGCCCAAGATTCAGACCTATCTAAAAGACGCTGATAATATCATGGTGCCGTCGGCAGATGACTTGACTCGAGCGGTTGAGCAAGCCAAAACCTCCAGTTTGCTGATCAACGACTCGCTAGATAATCTGACACGCGACGTATTTAGTAATGCAGAGCGCCAAGCCACCACCATTCGTCTGATTCAGGTGTTGGGTGTTGCGGCGATTTTTGCTTACTTTTTGATTTTCGTATTCTTCTTTGTGCGCCGCTTACGTGAGACCGATGCCGAAGCTGCTGCTGCGCGCCGCGAAACACAAGAAATCATGGAAACGGTCAATACTGGTCTATTCTTGCTAGATAAAGACTTAAAGATTGGTCAACAGCACTCTCGTGCCCTCAATGGCATCATCGGTGCTGACAATTTGGCAGGTGAGAACTTTACCAGTGTCTTACGTGGTCGTATCTCTGATAAAGACCTAAACACCACCAAGCAGTTTATCGAGCAGTTATACAACCCGCGCGTCAAAGAAAAGCTGGTGGATTCACTAAACCCTTTACATAAGGTCATGCTACACAACGCCGGTGAAAATAAAGGCGCTGATAGCCGCTTCTTGGATTTTAAATTCTCACGCGTTTATGACAAAAAAGACATCGCCCGTATTTTGGTCAACGTCAATGATGTCTCTGATGCCGTCTACCTAGAGCAGCGCTTAGAAAAAGAGCGCTCGCAAAACGACATGCAAATCGAGATGCTCACCACCATCTTAAATGTAAATCCTAAGATCATTAATGAGTTTATCGCCAACACTGATGCGCATATCAATAAGATGAACAACATCTTAAAAAATCCTGGTAGCTCACAATACGAGCTCGAAACCAAACTAAAAGCCATTTATCGCGAAATGCATAGTCTAAAAGGCGAAGCATCAGCGCTAAAACTGCACAGCTTTACCAAGATTGCCTCAGATGCCGAAGACAAGTTGCATGCCTTACAAAACCAAGGTCAGCTATCAGGTAATGACTTCTTGCCATTGGCGGTTCATCTAGATGACTTACTCAGCCTATCGAACACCATTGCTACGCTAGGTGAGCGGATCAATCGCTCGGAGCCTGCCGCTAGTAAACCCGCTACTACCTCTACCACCGCATTAAGTGATGCCGTGGCACAGCAAAGCAGGCCGCTTGCTGAGAGCACTGCACCCAAAAGCCAGCCAACCAGCTTATCGATTGGTAACATCAGTTTGGATGGCGGTCAAGATATCGATTTGAGTGATGATGCAGGTGAAGACCAGCTGTCTTTTTATCGAGATTTTGCCAAAGATATCGCTGCAAGACAGGGCAAGCAAGTACAGCTCAACAGCCATACATTGACCCAAGTCAATATCCCAGAGCATCTGGCCAAGCCCATCAAAGAGATTGGTATCCAGCTGCTACGAAATGCCGTGGTGCACGGTGTCGAGGCACCCAGCGTCCGTCATTCGCTCGGTAAAGAAACAGCAGGCAAGATTGATCTAGAAGTACAAGACAACGGTCAAGAGGTCATGCTCATCGTGCAGGACGACGGTCAAGGCATCGATTACGACAGTATCCGTCATAAATTGGTGGCAGAAAACCACGTCGATAATGAAGCAGCAAGTCAGCTGACGCATAGCGACCTGCTCAAGCAGCTGTTTTCTTCAGGTTTTTCTACCAAAGAAGACACTGATGAAGACGGTGGCCGCGGCGTGGGTTTGGATATCATCAAATCACTGGTCAAGGACTACGACGGCAAGCTGAATGTAAATAGTGAACGGGGCAAAATGACAAGATTTGTCATTACACTACCAAAAGCTTAATAAGAGAGGTTAGGCATATTGTGCACCACAACAATGTGCCTCATTACAGGTAATAGGTTATGCATAAATTAATGATTGTTGATGATTCTAATATCATTAGAAACCGTATTCAGCGTGCTTATGACTCAGGTGAGTTTATGCTGGTCGCTACTGCGACCAGTGGTGTGCAGGCGCTAGAGAAGTTTAATATCCATCGTCCTGATGTGATCACCATGGATCTGACCATGCCGCAAATGGATGGTCTGGAGTGTATCGAAAAAATCATCGCCACTGATCCTGATGTCCGTATTTTAGTCGTATCTGCCTTGTCTGATAAGGCCACGGGGATTGAGGCGCTATCGCTTGGTGCCAGTGGGTTTTTGTGCAAGCCGTTTTCAGAAGAAGAGCTTGTAGAGTCTTTGCACGAGCTGGTGCAAGATTAATACCATTCAACGACTTGAGTAATGTCTATATGAAAGAACAAAAGCTACAGATTTTTTTAAACATCATTAGCAATTATTTTGATCAGTTTGGTGGAGAAGAGCTCGTCGCTGACACGCCGTATTTGCTAGAAAACAAACAGCCCAAAGTACATGACTACACTGGTGTGATTGGTATCTCTGGTGGTCAAAAAGGCGTGGTGTATTTTTCGGCGACTCACAAGTTGTTGTCCTCGCTACTAGATAGCATGGGCGAGACTGATAAAAGTGATGCCAATTATATTGATCTAGCAGGCGAGGTTGCCAATACCATCGCAGGCAACGCCCGTACTGAGTTTGGCTCAGAGTTTCATATCTCGGTACCGTTTGTGTTTAAAGGAGCGCCCAAAAGTATCGTCCTACCAAACGATGAGCGTTCTTTTATTATCCCGATTACTTGGCATTCGCAAGTCGGTGAGATTGTGGTCTGTTTGCAGGACTGATGATCTCGCTATTACGTTTTAATACGGATGTTCGTTATTATGATTAAAGTAGAAAAATTGGGCGTATTTTTAAGTTCGATTAATGCGTTTTTTACGCAGATTGATGGGACAGAAGTAGACATCGATACGCCTTATTTAAATAACAATAAGACAGCGGTAGGCTATGACTACAGCGGCGTTATCAAAATCTCAGGTCCGCTACAAGGCTGCGTCTATGTCAGTGCGCCAAGCGCGATGCTGCGTGCGGTGGTTCAGGCGATGGGCGAGACCGATTCCTCTATTACGATGTTGAAGGACTTGCTCGGAGAGATGGCCAACACCATCTCTGGTAACGCTCGGACGGAGTTTGGGTCAGAGTTTATTATCTCGCCGCCGCATATCGTCGAGAGCGCGCCTGACGTGTCGTATCTACCCAAAGATCGGCAAAGCTATATCACGCCCTTTACCTGGCGTGGTCACAAGGCCGTCATCGGTATCTGCATCACTTAATGACAATTAACTGATCAACGACAATCAACTGATAGCGTCTCGTTTATCACTTTGCCTCAACGAAAAGCGACAAAAAAGCGATACAATGGTATCGCTTTTTTGTTGATACGACGATTTGAGGCGTGAGGCTCACGAGTTGTTAAATTGCGGTTTGTCCTCATAAAGCGCTGGAGGTTGTGAGGCGTTATATGATAGAATACGGCGCAGCTATTTCTATAATTTGCTTTATAGGAGGGGTTTGAGTTTTTTGCTAAAACCCGACATGGCTTCTTTTTTACACCAACCAATGACACACACATCATGGCAAAAAATTGCTGGGTGTTTGGCGACTTGATTAATTTGCAAGTTAGGTCAGTGCCATGATTATAGGCATGACCCACAGGCAGATGCGTGTTGCTAGATAGGCAGTTTTTGTGATGTGGAGGCATAACCCAACCAACAGGATATTTCACATGGCTACAAACAACCCAACCAAAATCGAAATGCGCGACTTACTACAAGCCGGCGCTCACTTTGGTCACCAAACACGTTTTTGGAACCCAAAAATGGGTCCTTATATCTTTGGTGCACGTAACAAAATTCATATCATCAACCTAGAGCACACCGTAAAAGCGTTCAACGAAGCGTTGACTTACGTAAACGGCCTAGCTGCCAAGAAAAACAAAGTATTGTTTGTTGGTACCAAACGTGCCGCTAGCGGTATTATCCGTGAGCAAGCCCAGCGCGCTGGCATGCCATACGTCGACCATCGCTGGTTGGGTGGTATGTTGACCAACTGGAAAACGCTACGTCAGTCAATCAGCCGTCTAAAAGAGCTTGAGAAGCAATCAGAAGACGGTACTTTTGCTAAGTTGACCAAGCGTGAAGCGCTTGAGCGTACTCGCGATATGGAAAAACTTGAGCGTTCACTAGGCGGTATCAAAGACATGGGCGGCCTACCTGACGCTATCTTTGTGGTAGACGTAGATCACGAAGCAATCGCTATCAAAGAAGCCAAAAACCTTGGTATCCCAGTAATCGGTATCGTTGATACCAACTCTAGCCCAGACAACGTTGACTACATCATTCCAGCTAACGATGATGCTATCCGTGCTGTGACTCTATACGTCACGTCTATGGCTGATGCGATCATCGCTGGTAAAGAATACGCACAGACTCAAGCGGGCGGCAAAGCTGAGCAAGCACCTGCCGAAGAAGCCAATGCAGAAGAAGCAGCAACGCCAGCTGAATAATTCGCTGCATTAAAAGTGTTACTTTGTAAGGATGTCTTGATAGCACCGCTAGCAGCGTCCATATAAAGTCATTAATGATAAGCTCGTAGTAGGCATGATGCAGTTTTACTCGTCATGCCTTGTTGTTAAATAATAGCGCTGAAACCATGGCTATTACATAACGTGATGAAATGATGGCTGTCAAACGCCCTCAATCAGTAACTGCTATTACATAAAGTATATTAAATACATGCTGATGACATGATCGTCATCTATCATAAACTGGCCAAACGAGTATTATCGTTTACTCCAGTGGGTAGAGTTGCTGGATGTCATGATTTGTTTTTATTAATAAGCAGATAATACGAGCGTTTTTCTTAAGTCATCAGCAGCCTTGAGAAAAATAGACATTAAGCCCTCCTATACATAACTATACTAAGGTGACTCTTATGACAGAAGTAAAAGTATCTGCCAAAATGGTAAAAGAATTGCGCGACCGTACTGGTCTTGGCATGATGGAATGTAAAAAAGCCCTACAAGAAGCCAATGGTGATGTTGAAGTTGCCATTGATAACTTGCGTAAGTCTGGTCAAGCAAAAGCGGCCAAAAAAGCAGGTAACATCGCAGCTGACGGCGCTATCATCATCGCTCAAGGCGACAATAAAGCGTTTTTATTAGAAGTAAACTGCCAAACTGACTTTGTGGCAAAAGACGCCAACTTTACTGCTTTTGCAGAGAAAGTAGCCAACATCGCGCTAGAAAATAACGTCACAGACGTTGCTGCTATTTCTGAGCTACCATATGGCGATGGCCAAACCGTTGAAGAAGCACGCGTGGCTTTGGTACAAAAAATCGGCGAAAACATTCAGGTGCGCCGTGTAGAAACCCTAGAAGGTGCCAACCTAGCATCATATCGCCACGGTCTACGTATCGGTGTTGTGGTATCGTATGAAGGCGGCAGCGAAGAGACTGGCAAAAACCTAGCGATGCATATCGCAGCGTTCAACCCTGTAGCGGTCGACGACGAAAGCGTTGATGCTGATGTATTGGCTCGCGAAAAAGACATCATCGAAGCCAAAGCCAAAGAGTCTGGCAAGCCTGACAACATCATTGAAAAAATGATCGAAGGTGGCCTACGTAAGTACCTAGACGAAGTCACTCTACTACGTCAGCCATACGTCATGGACAACGACAAAAAAGTTGGCGATGTCCTAAAAGCGGAAGGCGTAAAAGTACTAAGCTTCAAACGTCTAGAAGTGGGTGAAGGTATCGAGAAAAAGCAAGAAGACTTCGCAGCTGAAGTTGCAGCGGCTCAAGCGGCTAGCAAGTAATATCCAAGTAACATCTCTGTGCACTTGCACTGATGAGGACGGTTAAGCCCTTGGTTTTGCCGTCAGACACAAAAAAGCCCGTTACTCGATAACGGGCTTTTTTGTGTCTGAGTTTGACCAACTTTATGGACTTACTAGCGTAAGGCTTCGTAGGCAGATTTGATATAACTTGGGCTGTTGCTATTACTGCTCGTGCCATAGCTAACGTTTTGTAGCCCATTGTTTGTACTGTTCATATTGACTTGGTTGCTGGCATTGATACTGGCGCCAGACAGACCAGCGTCATTTTTGTATAAGCTATGATAACGGCTCATCACTCTTTTGACATAGTTACGCGTCTCTTTAAAAGGCGGGATGCCGCCGTATTTATCGACATTGCCCTCGCCTGCGTTATAGCCTGCCACAGCGTGCTCGACGTTGTTATTAAAACGGCGCATCAGCCAGGCGATGTATTTGGCTGAGCCTTCGATGTTGTCGGCAGGGTTCCAAGGATTGCCCACATTAAATCGCCGTGCGGTAGCAGGCATCAGCTGCATCAGCCCTTGAGCGCCGACTGGTGAGCGAGCATTTGGATTAAAAGCTGACTCAGTATGCATCATGGCTTTCATCAAGGCAGGATCGACGCCATGACGTGCTGCGGATGCGCGAATATAGCTATCATAGGCGTTGCGACTGGCACTACTACTCGCCGGACTGCTGCCATAGCCATTGCTGCTGCCGTCATACATCTTAGAGTCTTTATAGTAAGTGACTTTGACTTTTTTGGTGAACTTATCAAAGTTGCCACTGGGGCTAACGTTGGTCAAGAGCACCTGACCGCCTTGGTCTTTGTAGATATACATATTGCCTGCATAAGCACTCACGCTCAGGCTTGAGATAGCAAGGACACTGGCAATACCAGCGATGGCATTTAATAAAAACGGAGACAAACAGCGAGTCTTGATGGTAGTCGTATTTATCATAGAGATATCACTTTTTATCGAGTAGTCGCAAATGACTGTCGCTGATGAGTCGGCCAGCTTATAAAGGCAAGTGCTTGTTTTATCTGCCGTGTTTTGTCGCCAGCTACCTAGCAACAACCCTGACGTCTTCATGTTTTGTTAAAATCATTTGCAATAGATACAAAAAATAATAGTTGTTTACTATAACATATAATAACTTTTTGACGCATGGGATTGTCAAAATAATAAGAAAAAGTGAGCATTATTTTGTAAATAATACGAAATAAATCAATAAGCTATCATTTGCAGTGTACGCATGTCAGTGCCAGCTCAGCTGCCGCAAGGGCTGATGATGATAGTAAGTGGCTATGATAAGTGAGTAGGACCGGTGGGATAAGAGCAAGAAGATAAGAGCGGCCAATGCTTTGAGCTTGTCTTTAATTGATAAGAGGTCAGGGAGTTGCTATAACGCAACGGCACTAATGAATATCGGTACCCAAATCGCGGTCACCAGCCCATTGACTGCTAGTCCAAAGGCTGCATAGCGTCCGGCGGTATGACTGATCTGCCACGCTTCGACTGTACCAAAAGCGTGAGCGGCCAAGCCAAGTGCTAAGCCTTTGGCACGGTCATCATCGACACGGCCAAATAAAAAGCGCGCCAAACTACCCCCAAAGATACCTGAGACAATGATGATAAGGTTGGCCATCGCCAGCGGCGCTTTGATCAAATCCGCCACACTAAGACCGATAGGGGTGGTCACTGAGCGGGTGGCAAATGCCAGTACCGTCTCGTGACTGAGTGACAGCAGATAGGCGAGCGACATTGGCAGCAAAGCACCGACCACGCTTGCAATCATGACGATAAGGGTAAGTTTTTTGACAGGTAAGCCTTTAAAGTTCATGGCGGCGAGTGGCACTGCCAATAAAACCGTGACGTATCCTAAGAGATGGTCAAACACAGGCTTTGCGACGCTATAGTAGTGATTGTAGTCCCACTGCAGCACAAACAAAAACAGCAAAACCAGCGCTAAGGCCGTGATGACCATCGGTAGCCACGATAGCTTACGCGCTAAGATACGGGCAATGACATGGGCAACCAAGGTCAATAATATCGCCGCAAGGGTTGCTGTCAATACGCTATCAAAAGTCATAAGTCTGCCTTGTTCATTCAGCTGAGCGCTGCTTTTATTACTTGCTAGTGCTGCCGGTGTTGCCAGCTTGCGAGTCACTATCAGTGTCTTGATTGAGCCAGCGGTTAGCCAGCAATGCTAATCCCCAAAGCGGTATCAAGGTGCTGATCAGAATCGTCAGCATCACGCCCCACAGCTCGTCTCCTAAGGCAAATAACAATAAACCTGCACCAGCAGAAACGGGCAAAAAAGCAAAACCGCTATCAACCAATAACGTATTGCTGGCTTGAGTGAGCCAGATAGGTAGGCCTTTTAGCAAACGCCACGCCATCAATACCACAAACATCGCCACCAAACCGACGATATTGGCCGCTTTTTCGATACCCGCCCATTGACAGACCAGCACCGCTGTTTCACGGACAAAAATAACCATCGCTAATGTTAATATCAGCGCCAGCCATAGCGGTAGGTTGGAGGGGTGAGTGGACTTCATAAGCAGTTTTGGCCAAATCGGAGATGGGTAGGCGCAGCGATAACGGTTGGCGCATGGCTATGGCAGCTGCACCCTTATAAGTACATTGTGTCGTTATGGTATTTTGTATATGGCATATCGTATAGGCGATTATATAGAGAATCACGTAACTAATAAAGCCTATCGTCGTGACTAAATAAAAGAGAGGTAAGATAAAGAGATACACTGCATACATTCGCTAGACTGGTACAAACTTTTTTGCGTGCTGTGCTTGCGCCGACAGATGCTACGAAAAATTTACTTCAGTCTCGCTATATCCTTTTTTTATTGACCTGACTATAGGTATAACCGCCCTAGTATCATCGCGCTATTTTGTCTTATGGTATTAGGGAAGGTGGCTTTGAGAGAGACGGCTTTAAGCGAGGCGATAAAAAACAGACGATATCAGCGATACCGTCTGTGTGTAGGGCGTTGTCTGTAGGTATATCAAAGCGGTTTGCAAATAAAAGCTGAGCCGCCCGCCCGCCGTCTGCTCTTATAAGTTAAGAGTCAGGTAGGCTGCTTTTTTGAGGCGAGGACGCTGCTGTGTTTGTCTCAAACTCATCAAAGGCTTTTTCTTCGGCCGCAGTCAAGGTAGGCTCTACGTTCTCATCTGGCTTTTCAAACTCCTCAAGCGTCGGCATCAGTAGCGTCGCTTGCGCCAGCGGTAGGACATCTACAGGATCGAGATTGGCTTGTCCAAGCAGCTGTTTGAGCCGATCGCTTGGCAAGCGAATGGTTAGGCACTCGTGGCCTGTGTCATCGTAGCTTTCTTCTAAGATGACGCCTAGCTCATACAAGGTGTTTTTAAATTGACCTGCACCATAAGGCAATGTCAAATCAAAGGTGGTCAGTGCGCCAGTAAGCAGCTGCTGTACAGCAAGCGACAGCGCTTCTATTCCGAGGTTTTCTTTTGATGAGACGTAGACGCGGTTTGGCTGGCCTTCGCTGGCATAACCAATATGAGCAGGCTCGCCTGTGATATCAATTTTGTTATACACATTGAGCACGGGTACGTCGTTATCAATTTCGGCCAACACATTTTTTACCGCTTCGATTTGCTCGTGCATGTCTGCGCTAGAGGAGTCGATGACGTGTAGTAGTAAGTCCGCCTCTAGCGTCTCTTCTAGTGTCGCGTGAAACGACTCGACTAGCTCGTGCGGCAAATGACGCACAAAACCGACAGTATCGACCAGTACCACACGTCCCACGCCTTGCCAGTCAAGGCGACGTAGCGTCGGGTCGAGGGTAGCAAACAGCTGGTCGGCGGCATAGATGTTTTCGTCGACCAAGCGGTTAAATAAGGTAGATTTACCAGCGTTGGTATAGCCGACTAGCGAGATGGTCGGTACGTCAGATTTTTGTCGACGGGCGCGGCCTTGTGCGCGGGTTTGCCGGACTTTTTCAAGCTTAGATTTGAGCTGGTTGACTCGCGTTTGTAGTAAGCGGCGATCGGTCTCAAGCTGGGTCTCACCCGGCCCGCGCAGACCGATACCGCCTTTTTGCCGCTCCAAATGCGTCCAACCACGTACCAGCCGTGTCGATAAATGGTTGAGCTGCGCCAGCTCCACTTGTAGCTTGCCCTCATAAGTACGGGCGCGCTGAGCAAAAATATCCAAAATCAGTCCGGTGCGATCTAGCACGCGGCATTTGACCACCGACTCGATATTACGCTCCTGCGAGGGCGATAAGCTGTGATTAAAAAGAACGATGTCGGCGTCGTGCTCACGCACTAGCTCTGCAATCTCCTCTGCTTTGCCGCTACCCACAAAAAACTTGGCATCTGGCTTTAAACGTGAGCCTGTCACCAATGCCAAACGATCAGCACCTGCTGAGTCTGCCAATAGCTCAAACTCGCTAAGATCGTCAGGGTCTTGGATTTGACGAATGTCTAAATGTACAATGATGGCACGCTCGCCACCTTCATGTCTTTCAAAATAATCCAAAGAATATCACCTATTTAATAAAGTAAATAAATCGCTACCATTTGTCTGTCAACTATTGAGGCGGCGTTCATATGACCTTTTATATGTGGTCTTATCTGTTGATATTAAAGCGTAACGGCACAATTAGCGATAGATTTATGTTACACAGGTTTTTGTTTCCTAGCGCGGAGGACGGCTGGTAAGTTAGCGCGTTTATAAGCGGCTTTATTGCGCGTTTGTATAAAACTTTGTATAAAACTTTGTATAAAACTTTGTATAAAACTTTGTATAAAACTCGGCACTGACTCAGTGAACAGGCTATCACTGAGGCGCATAACTTTGCTATACTTAGCTCGTTTTTTTGTTGATATAAACAGCAGTTATTTAATCATGAGGGCGAAAATGAGCCAAGCTAAGTCAAAATTTTCACTCAGACAACAGCTAGGACGCGGCAAGCAAATCGCTGGTATGACCACAACGATGGTCGGTGGACTGCGAGCCGCTCAGCGTCTTGGTGCCTTTAAGCAGCCGCCACGCGAAAAGCTACCCCGTTATATTCAGGCGTTTTGTCGTAAGATGGCAGGCTCTTTTGGTGTCAAAGTCATCGAGGTCGAGCCAGTACAGCAGCATCATGGTCTGTGGGTGTCCAATCATGTGTCATGGATGGATATCCCTGTCGTGGGAACGGTAAGCCCCGCTTTTTTCTTATCCAAGGCGGAGATTGGTGAGTGGCCTGTGTTTGGTAAATTAGCGCATGCTGCCGGCACGCTCTTTATTGAGCGCGGCTCCGGTGATGCAGGCTCAGTGGCCACGCAGATTGCTGAGTTTTTGACCAAAGGGTTTTCGGTTATCTTCTTCCCTGAAGCGACTACTACTGATGGCAAAAAGGTCAAGCGTATCCATGGTACCCTGCTACAAGCTGCGATAGACGCAGATGTCCCTATACGACCGATCCTTATCGCTTATGTTGACAAAGACGGAGCGCTCAGTGAGGCATTGCCGTATTATGGCAAGATTACCATGAAAGAGAGCTTAAAAAAGGTGCTAGATAGTAAGGATGTGACGGCCTATGTGCTACCATTAGAGCCGATAGACCCTAAAGGCTATAGCAAAAGCGAACTGACTGACTTGCTGCAAAGAAAAATGCAAGAAGGATTGGCCGATCTGCATGCGCGGGTACTGAGTGTGCCGCCTAGTCAATAATCAGCTGAGCTATACAGTCAAATGAAAAGTCGCTGAATAAAAAAGGCGCCAATCGTAGCAATATTTACCGCGATTGGCGTCTTTTTTCGTGTTTTGTCAGTGACACATTGGGCGCCGCTTATTAAGGTGACGGATTGGGCTGGCGCGTGTGCACTGCTTCAATGGCCTCCAATACATCGTCAGTGAGTGTCAGATCAATGCTATCGATATTGGATTTTAACTGCGTAAGTGTGGTCGCGCCAATGATGTTGCTTGTGACAAAGGGGCGCGAATTGACAAAGGCCAGCGCCATCTGCGCCATATCTAGTCCGGCATCGCTGGCAATCTTAGCGTATTGCTCAGTGGCTGCTAGCGCTTGCTCATTAATATATCTTTGGAATCTATCATACATGGTCAGGCGCGCGCCAGCTGGGCGTTTGCCGTCCAAGTACTTACCTGATAGTACGCCAAACCCAAGCGGCGAGTAAGCAAGCAAGCCGACGTTTTCACGATGGGCAATCTCCGCCATGCCGACTTCATAGAGGCGGTTTAGGAGGCTATACGGGTTTTGCACCGTCAGCGGCGCGATTAGACCGTTTTTGTCCGCCTCCCACAGATAGCGCATCAGTCCCCACGCGGTATCATTCGACAGCCCATAAGCACGAATACGGCCTTTTTTAATCTCATCATTCAGCGCTTGGATGGTCTCCAAAAATGGCGTTAAGTCATCAAGCGATTGCGCTGACATCTCGCTGTCATAGCCGCGCTGCCCAAAGAAGTTGGCTTGTCGCTCGGGCCAATGCAGCTGATAAATATCGATATAATCGGTTTGTAGACGCTCAAGGTTACTATCGATAGCGCTGCTAATTTGCTCAGCATTAAAGCGCGTTTTACCGTCACGCAAAAAGCTCAGGGGTGACATTTTACTGGCCAAAATGACCTTGTCACGCTGCTGGGTCTTGGCAAACCAAGTACCGATATAACGCTCGGTATCGCCTTGCTTGTCTTTATCTGGTGGTGATGGGTACATCTCTGCTGTATCCCAAAAGTTGACGCCTTCGCTCAGTGCCATATCCATCTGGGAGTGTGCCTCAGCCTCGGTGTTTTGCTGCGCCCATGTCATAGTGCCCAGACAGATTTTAGAAACCTGCTCATCGAGTTGCGGCAACGTTGTATATTGCATGTCAGTCTCCTTGTGGACTTTGATTTTAGGGTTGAGCATTGAGTATTGAGCGTGGTCAGGGCATTACATGATTTGGATGCCAGTCACCCCAGGCGGGGTTACTTTAAAGACTTTGACCTTAAACAATACCGATTGGCCGGCCAGCGGATGGTTAAAATCGACCTCAATCTCATCCTCATTAATCGCGCTAATAATACCGGGTAAGGTATTTTTGCCTTTATCCTCAAACTCAACCATCATGCCGACTTCTGGATGATCGGCGATAAGAGCAAACTGCGGGCGGCTAAAGTGCTGAACGTTGTCAGGGTTCCACTCACCAAATGCCTGCTCTGGCTCAAGGTGAGCTGTGCGCGTGTCGCCTGCGCGTAGATTCATAAGTACTTGCTCAAACCCTGGCAACAAGCTTTCATCGCCGACAGTCAGCGTCACTGGTGCCTCACGGCCAAAGGTGGAGTCAATCACCGTGCCGTTTTCTAATGAAACTTCAAAGTGTAGGCTAACAAGGCTACCAAAGGCGATGCGCGTGTCTTCGTTGGGGTTGATAAATTGTGATTCAGTCATAATCAAAAGCCAGTTGTCGTAAATATAATAGAGAAATGATAAGTCATTTTGCTGGGTGTGTAAGCGCAAATAGTGTAACGCAAATGGTGTAATATATCTGCCATATCTTAAATAGGGCAGAATTATGGCAAGTCAAGCACCCAGCAAACAACAGGGACACGTGCATAAATGGCAAGACGACAAAGGTTTTGGTTTTATTGAAACATCAAGCGGGGCGTCGCTGTTTTTTCACATTAGTGAGTTTAGAGCGCAGCGCCGTCCTGAGGTTGGTGAAGCGGTGGTCTTTGATGTCGGACAAGATAGCCAAGGTCGCCTGCAAGCCAGAAAAGTCCAAGAGCTGAGCTTTGTCCAACAAAAAATGGCAGAAAAAAACCGCCAAATCCGTCAGCGTAATCGCAAACGTAATGCCCAAGCAGAATTTGCAGCAGGGCAAAAGAAACGCTTGTTTATTGGTATTGGTTTTTATGGGGTTTTAATTTTATTGACGGCAACTCAAAAGCTCAGTTGGCTGGTGGTGGCTTGGTACGCTGTGCTAGGCATCGTCACTTATATTACTTATGCCAAAGACAAAGCCGCTGCCCAAAATGGCGATTGGCGCACGCCTGAGTCCACACTGCACGTGCTGAGCGCACTTGGCGGCTGGGTAGGGGCGTTATTGGCTCAGACGTATCTGCGTCATAAGTCGCAAAAGGCAGAATTTCGCATGACCTATTATATGACCGTTGTCATTAATATGGCAGGGTTGTTGTTTTTATTGGTGGATGGTGGGTTAGAGACTTTGACTGATTTATTATCAGAGTTGCTATAAATGAGAACTAAGACACACATATGGATAACGTGATTATGAATACGTCAGGCTTCGTTGGTGGCACACTGGTACATACTGAAAAAGGATTAGTACCGATCAAAGATATTAAAGTCGGCGATATGGTTTTATCTAAAGATCAACATAACGTGGAAGGTGAGCTAGTCTATAAGCCCGTACTTCGTACTATAATTACTGAAGATGTACCTGTGTTTTTTGCTACCTTTACACCTGAGTCTGTAGACGACTTACCATTCGAACAACTAACTGATCATAACCTTTATGTGGATTTGTTATGTACCGCAAACCATCCGTTTTGGGTGAGAGATATAGGATGGAAAACTGCTGCAGAGTTGAGTAGAGGTAACATTACTGTTTTAAAAAATAACGAATCTGCATTCTTTGAAGGAGGTAGTGAAGAAGGGGGAATTGAAGTTGTATTCAAAACTGATAAAAATGCGGTTGGTTTTATTCCTAATTTTTATGATCAATCAAACAACGGACGATTTGTTGACTTAGAAACAGGGCGTACTTTATATTTTGGAAGTTATGCCCCAGTATTTGAAAAGCTTTTCGTGGAAGATTCGGGATGGAAACAACGCTTATTAGAGCAAACCCCAGTAGAGTTAAGAGACAATGCCGAGTTTTATAACTTCCGTACAGGCTTTTGGCAGGATGATGCAGGTATCGACTGGGCAGAGGGGGAAGGGCCAGTTACCACTATGGTATATAACATTGAGGTAGCAGATACTCATACTTACTTTGTCGGTGAGCAGGGGTTGTGGGTGAATGGCGATAATCCTGACAAGACATAATTTTGGCGAATGAATAATATGAATAAAGATTTTTCAGGTTTCACTGCTGGCACTTTAGTACATACAGAAACAGGACTAGTACCAATAGAGCAACTAAAAATTGGCGATAAAGTACTTTCAAAAGCAGCTAATGGTTTAGGTGAACTGATATATAAAGCAGTAACGAATACTATGGTTACTGAAAGTGTATTGGTGAAGCTATTAGAATTATCGATTGCAATTGATTCTTCATTACCCATGAAAAAACAAATTGAACTTCAGAGGTTAGTCGATGATCAACCTTCAACTCGATTATTGATAACAGAGAATCATCCATTATGGGTATATGACAAGCAATGGATAAATGCTAAAGAGGTAAAATCTCAAGATATTTTAATTAACAAAGACTTGATTAAATATTCGGCTGAGTCTGGCAATAATTCCTATGACACTACATCATTAAGACAAATTTATAGAACGGATAGATCGAATATTGGTTTCGTACCAAAATTCGATGAAGACATTCCTGCTCAATATGGCAGTCTAATTGATTTAACAACAGGCGAGGAGCTTCAGAATAGCGTCACTTATCAAGCAGTGACAGACAAGTTATATGAGCATGATGAGGAGTGGAAACAACGTCTATTAGAACAAACACCTAAAGATAAACGTGAACATGCTGAGTTCTTTGGTTTTCGTCAAGGTGAATGGAAAGATCCTGATACTATAGATTGGGTAGAGGGCGAAGGTCCTCTTACTATGACGGTATATAACATTGAGGTAGCAGATACTCATACTTATTTTGTCGGTGAGCAGGGGTTGTGGGTGCATGAATAGAGATTGTGCAGATAGGTCAAATTAACATACATATTCAATCGTCAAAAATAGACAAAAAAAGGTGGGTTATGACTGCGTAACCCACCTTTTTAATTTATCAATTAAATTAATATCTCTAACTATAGACGGTTATGACCGTGGCATTTCACGCTTCCTTTCCAAAAACAGCATATCGATGACAATCAGTACAACACCGAGAGAAATCCCAATATCTGCAATATTAAAAATGGGATAATGCCAAACATCAGCATAGTGCACATGGATAAAGTCAATCACATGACCATGTAGTAAGCGGTCGATTAAATTACCAAGCGCACCGCCTAGTACCATGGCAAGTCCAAGCGAGAGTAACGTGGCTTTGCGAGGTGCTTTGAGTAAATAGATGATCAGAAACAGTGACATGAGTAATGCCAGTCCTGAAAAAAACCACTTCTGCCAACCGCCAGCATCTGCCAAAAAGCTAAATGCTGCGCCGTAATTATAAGCAAGTGTCCAGTTGAGAAATGGCTCGATCACTGGCACAGGCTCAAGAAAATTGAGCGTGGTCTCAGCCAGCCATTTGCTCCACTGGTCGATGATGATCACCACCAGCGATAACGCATACCACATAAAGGCGCGACTGCCATTGGCGACCATCTTAGGGGCCTTAGTTAGGCGACCTCTAGGCGTCGATGAGCTGCCAGTGGTTGCATGTGCAGGCTTGGGGGAGCCGTCGGCCTCAACCTGCGGCGACTTGTGAGGTGAGTCTGACGGGTTAGGCGCAGAATTAGGCATAGTGGCGCACCTCGCCTGTACCGCTCACGTTGGTCACGCAGCGCGCGCATAGCTCAGGATGGGCGCTATCGACGCCGATGTCATCACGGATATGCCAGCAGCGTACGCACTTGGTACCTGTGGCTGCACTCACTTTGACCTGCAAGTCGCTTGACTCATCGGCATGGCTCTCTGCTGATACTGAGCCAGTATCCGCGCTCTGAGTAGGGGCTTCACTCATCGGCTGCAGGGTCGCGCTACTGGTAATCAAGACAAAACGTAGCTCTTCGCCAAGCTTGGCCAAGCTCTCTTGCATCGCGCCGCTGGCATACAGATCGACGCCCGCTGATAAGTTGGCATTGATGATTTTTTCGCCGCGCGCTGTTTCGATATGTTTGTTGACGATGTCTTTGGCCTGCATGATGCGTTGCCAGTCGTCGCTTGTGATGGCGCTCAGCTCAAATGCTGGGAAGGTGTACCACGCTTGGGTAAACACATAACCTGCGTCTTGTCCGTTTTTGCCTTCTAGTACTTCCCACGCTTCTTGGGCCGTAAAGGACAAGATAGGCGTGATCCAGCGAATCAGCGCATGAGCGATATGATAAATCGCCGTCTGGGCAGAGCGGCGCGGCTGTCCATCAGTCTGAGTGGTGTACTGGCGATCTTTAATGATATCTAAATAAAAGCTGCCCAAGTCTTGCGAGCAAAACGCGGTGACGTGCTGGGTGACTTGGTGAAAGTCCATCACATCATAAGCGCTGATGATTTGTGCTTGCACGGTTTGCGCGCGCTCAATGATGAATTTATCAAGGCTGACCAGCTCATCCATCGGTACGCTGTTGGTCGCTGGATCAAAGTCATCAGTATTGGCAAGCAAAAAGCGCAAGGTGTTACGGATACGGCGGTACATGTCGATCGCGCCCTTAAACACAGTCTTACCCGCGCTCATCTCATAACGATAATCACTTGAGGCAATCCATAAGCGCAGCATGTCCGCGCCCGTTTTGTTGATCTCGTCTTGCGGGGTGATGATGTTGCCAAGCGACTTACTCATCTTGCGGCCGTTTTCATCTACCACAAAACCATGGGTCAATACTTGCTTAAATGGTGGACGCTCGTACATCGCCTCTGAGGTCAGCAAGGAAGTCTGGAACCAGCCGCGATGCTGATCTGAGCCTTCTAAATACATATCCGCTGGATTGGTCAGCTCATCGCGCTGACCAAGTACAGCAAAATGCGTGGTCCCTGAGTCAAACCACACGTCTAGCGTGTCGGTCGCTTTGTCATAGTCAGCAGCCTCATCACCCAAAAAGTCCTCACAGCTGGCATCAAACCACGCTTCCACGCCGCCATCAGCGATTTTTTGTGCCGCCGCTTCCATCAGCTCCAGCGTGTTTGGATGCAGCTCACCGGTTTCTTTATGCGTAAAGAAAGTGATTGGCACGCCCCAAGTACGCTGGCGTGAGATACACCAGTCAGGACGGTCAGTCATCATCGCCTCGATGCGGTTTTGTCCCCAAGCGGGCGTCCATTTGACCGTTGGAATATCAGCAAGCGCTCGCTCGCGTAAGCCTTTGGCTTCCATATTGATAAACCACTGCGGGGTGGCGCGGAAGATAATCGGCGACTTGTGACGCCAGCAATGCGGGTAACTGTGCTCGATTTTGGTATGGCTGACGAGGTGGCCGTTTTCGTGCAAGGCGGCGATGATTTTTGGGTTGGCTTTATAGATATGCTCTCCGGCAAATACCGCAGCGCTGTCTAAATACACACCCGTACCGCCCACAGGGTTTTCTACAGGTAGGTTGTATTTTAGGCCGACGATATAATCGTCAAGACCATGACCCGGCGCGGTATGGACGAGGCCTGTACCGCTATCGGTGGTGACGTGATCGCCTAGGATAAGCGGCACTTGACGCCCTTCAATCAATGGATGCTGGGCGTGCAGACCTTCAAGCTCCTTACCTGAAACGGTCGCCAAGATACCTTTGTGGTCAAGCTTTAGCTCGGTCAGCGCGGTTTCGATCAAGTCTGTCGCCAATAAAAAATGGCCTTTGTCTGTTGCCACCACGCTATAGTCGTGCTCAGGATGCACGGCAATGGCTTGGTTGGCAGGCAGCGTCCATGGCGTCGTCGTCCAAATGATGGCAGCAATACTGCCGTCGATGCCATTTAGCGCCTCTACCTTGTCGGTATCCACTATATCAAAGCTGACGTAGATGGCGTCAGAGACTTTGTCTTGGTATTCTACTTCGGCTTCGGCGAGGGCAGAGCTACAGTCCAAGCACCAGTTCACAGGCTTCATACCGCGAGTTACGTGACCATTGTCATAGATTTTTGCAAGTGCACGGACGATATTGGCTTCCTGCGCAAAGTTCATGGTGAGATAGGGGTTGTCCCAATCACCAAACACGCCCAGACGTTTAAAGTCGGCTTTTTGTAGCTCGATCTGGGTGCGGGCATACTCGCGGCACAGACCACGAAACTCAGTGGCCGAGACTTTTTGACCGACTTTGCCGACCTTTGCTTCGACTTTTTGTTCGATAGGTAGGCCATGACAATCCCAACCAGGAACATAAGGCGCATCAAACCCCGACAGCGTTTTTGACTTAACGATGATATCTTTTAAAACCTTATTGACCGCATGACCTAAGTGAATCTGACCGTTGGCATAAGGAGGGCCATCATGCAAAATATACTTTGGCGCACCTGTGCGCGCCTGACGAATTTTGCCATAGACATCATCGGCTTCCCACGCCGCTAGCCAGTCAGGCTCGCGTTTGGCGAGGTTTGCACGCATGGCAAACGGGGTGTCGGCGAGGTTTAGTGTATCTTTATAATCGTGGCTTGGGGTGTCGGTGCTTTTGTCAGTCATAAAAGGTATCTTATAAAATGATGGTTAGAAGTGGGAGAAAGAGCCGAGTACATGCTGATCTAAAATAGCGTGCGGATGTTACGTGAACGCTACGCTTACTGTGTCACTATTAATACTGGTATTTGGCTGCGGCGCTAGTTAGTAATATAGCGGCTTCCAACTACAATCACTTTATGTCGTCACAAGCAGATAAAAGCGTCTGCCTACATCATAAATACTAATGAGATGATTGCAATGCCATATACCGATATCAAAATAATAAGAAAGGTGGCGATAATAATGACAGCTATTATATGACAAAACCAGTGGGGTAAAAAGAGCTGGCCGGTATCGTCCTGTTTTTAGCCAAAACCAATAGTTTATACCATCAAACCAAAACTAAAAAAGGACAAGGCTAAAAAAAACAAGAACTAAAAAACCGATGACAGCCATAAGCGTAGTTTTAGTGACCACAATGGCTGGATGCCCGTTAGACCTTGCGCCATTTCACCCTCTTTTAAGATGACATAAGAGGGCGTTACTTGTCCTTGCCAGTCAGCAAATATCTCGCCTTCTTGATCGTTGATGGTGGTAAAGCGGTAGTTGTGTTCGCTCAGGTAGCTATGCAGCGTTTGATCAGAGCCTGACTGGATCGCAATAGTCACCACCGGGTAGTCATTGGCCGCCGCGAGCGTGTCTATGGTCGGCGAGGTCATACGGCAAACAGGGCACCACGTTCCCCAAAAGTACACCAGCGCGGGCTTATCGTTACTGAGCGCCGCCAAGTCAATGCTTTGTCCTTGGTAATCGGTGAGCTGCAATTGCGGGTTGGCAGGCATAACTGGCTGACGCCACCAATTAACCGCGGTATAAACGACGGCAAACATCAAGCCATATATCAGTATCGTCTTGATAAGCGACAGCGCTTTTTGCTGTGGCGTCTTTTTAGGCTTTGCCGCTGTGGTATCAGTATCAGTTGTCATAAGGGCTGCTTTTTATGCTTGTCATGGTATCAAAAAGTGTCTGGTCGCTGTTTATTATCGCGTGTGCTAGGCTATGTCCTCATTTTTATCACCATTTTTAAAATGAGGACATGCCCTAGATAAAAATAAACGGCTGAATGCTCAGCCGTATGATTCCTAAATGCTTTAAAACACCAATTCTTTAGAACACTGTCAAAATATCGTCCATCGCTATTGCTGTACCGATTTTATGTCGGAGTGACGATAAGCGCTTAAGGTTTTTGTGCGCGGTCTTGTAGTGGGTCGCCGGTCAGCACGCTGCCTGTGTTTTCTCGGCGCTCGCTTGTGCTGAGCTTACTGGCTGGTACTTTCGACTTTTTCTTCCATTTTAAGCTAAACAAGTCATCGCGGCGGTCAATCAAGTTATGTACCGAGCCTTCGTGACGAACGTGAGTCAGCTTGTCTAAGTTCACGTCTGAGAAGAATACCATCTCCGTATTGGGCGTGGTCTCTGCCATGATGGCATCATGTGGGAATGCAAAATCTGACGGTGAAAAAATAGACGACTGTGCGTACTGAATATCCAAGCTTTCGACTTGTGGCAAGTTACCTACCGAGCCGCAGATCATGACATAGCATTCGTTTTCAATGGCACGTGCTTGAGCACAATGGCGTACACGCAAATAGCCGTTTTTGGTATCTGTCCAGAAAGGCACGAACAAAATATCCATATCATCGAGTGCCATGAGACGCGCAAGCTCTGGGAACTCAACGTCATAACAGACCAAAATACCAATACGCCCCGCATCGGTGTCAAAGACTTTTACCTCGTCACCGCCTTCGATGACCCACGCGCTACGCTCGTGTGGGGTGATATGAATTTTGCGCTGCTCCTCAACAGTGCCATCACGGCGACATAAGTAACTGACGTTATAGAGGGTATCGTTTTCATCGAGTAGCGGCATAGAGCCGGTAATGACGTTGACGTTATAGCTGACGGCTAAATGCGAGATTTCATTCTTAAACCATTCGGTATAATCTGCCAAAAAGCGAATGGCGATGTTTTGGTCAGTAGACTCGCACAAGCCCATCAGCGGCGCGTTAAAGAACTCAGGTAGACAAGCAAAGTCAGAGTTATAATCGGCCATCACATCGACAAAAAACTCCACTTGCTGTAGTAGCTCTTCAGGCGAGTCAACTTCACGCATTTGCCACTGAATACCGCCGATACGCACCTCTGACTTGCGGGTGCTGGGCTTGTATTCTTGTGGTTCATAATAGATATTGGCCCACTCAAGTAGCGTAGCAAAGCCCTTGGACTGGGCATCATCTGGTAAGTACGCGGTCAAAATACGCTTGACGATAAAGCCATTGGACAGCTGAAATGATAGCGCAGGGTCGTGAATCTCACGAGACTCGACAGCATCGATATACTCGCCAGGGGTCAGGTCTTGGTGGTTGTGATAATTGGGAATACGGCCACCGGCCAAAATCGCGCGAAAGTTAAGCTGACGGCATAGCTCTTTGCGCGCATCATACAGCCGGCGTCCGAGGCGATACCCGCGATAGTCAGGGTCGATCAGCGCGTCCAAACCATAAATTGCATCGCCTTTTGGATTGTCTTTGATGATCTCTTTTTGTCCGATCAAATCGTCATAGGTATGCGGGTTAGAAAACTTGGCATAGTCAACGCGCATCGACAGCACGATGCCGATCAGCTGATCATGGTCAAACAGCGCAATCTGCCCTTCAGGAAAGGCGTCTATGAGCGTATGAATGGTGTTTTTTGACCATGCGCCGCCTAGGTTGGCGTAGACGCGATCCATCAAGGCTTTTAACTGGGGGTAGTCTTTTTTCTTAATTTCGGCAATCGTCAAATGAAAGTCGTCTGTTTTTTCAATCTTGCTCATAAGGTTCCTATCTGCTGTTTTTATAAAAACTTTTCGTGTAACAAAAGCAATAAAAATATTTCCATATAGAGAATATTGTCGTTACAATCGTTTATTGCCATGTTTACAATGGGTTAGAATGATATAGTCCATCTGATATAAAAATGATACAACGCTTCATTGAGCGACTAATATCCATATATCTGATTTATTTGGATGCGATTATACTCTTTCATCTGCCCTGCTGAATTTGTCAGTAGTGTTGTAGATATCGCGGTGCGTTTTTATCGTCATAAAGGCTATATTGCTGGTTATGATAGCAAGTCACATGGGCAATGACAGTCTAACGTGGTAACTATTTGCTACGTTTTTGTGAGCCGGCTTTGATGTCAGTGATGTGCACTCAACTATTCTTATCACTCAAGCAGCGTCTTGTTTGGCTTATTTGCTTCGGCTATCGGCACAAGTGCCCCTTTAGGATTTTTATTATGCCCATCACTCATACCACTGCATTTAGCCAACTAGATAACATAGCAGATGATGCGTTGGTACAGTTGGTGTATGTCAGTAGTCTGACGCTGCGCTCGCGCTTAAGTGCTTCGATATTTGATGAAGTAGAGGGCCATGCGAAAGATTTTAATGAGCAGCATGGTATCACCGGTACGCTTTGTTATGGCAACGGCCATTTTTTGCAATGTATTGAAGGCGAGAAGGCCGAAGTGGCGGCGTTGACGCAGCGTATTTTTGCCGATGAGCGCCACAAACATCTCGAGGTGCTGCTGTTAGGGCAGGTAAGTGGCCGCCGCTTTGCTGACTGGCGCATGCGTTTGCTTTTTTTGGAGCGCTGGCTTTGGTCGCCTGCCACCAAGCAGCAGGCGGCGCAGTTGTCACCGTATCTGCCATTTGCGCCGCATGGCTGGTCGCCTGAGCGTACCGAACAGTTTTTGCAAATTATCAAAACCTTTGACACCCCGCCACATATCAAAGCCGCTGGTATTACTTACCCGAATCTCAACTCTTTTCCTTAACCCATTGATTATAGAAAACTTAAGAATTTATCTTATCAGTTCGAATCTTCCTAATCCTTAATTTTTCGATAAGTTATAGAGAGTTGAGAGTGGGGTATTACTTATAATGCGCTGGGCAATATGGTGCGTCATATCGCCGCTCCGCATCAAGCGTTTTTAGTGGTGCAAGGGTTTTTAAGTGTGCTATTAATCGTTGGTTTGGTGCTGTTATATTTATAAGCGGTGCTATTGTGCGAAAAGATAATAGAAAAATGACGCTAAACCCTGAGGTTTAGCGTCATTTTTTATGGTTATAGATGGGTTGTTTTGATAAAAAACTTCTTACACATCAAAGACCTTGCCACGATTCATAATATTATTGGGATCAAACACCTTCTTAATCTCACGTAAATATGCAATCTCAGTCTCACTGCGGCTATAGTGTAGATACGGTTTTTTCGTCATACCCACCCCATGCTCTGCCGACACCGAGCCGCCATATTTTTGTACCGTTTCAAACACGTATTTATTGACAATTTGACACTCACTAAAGAAATTATCTTTGCTCATGTTTTCAGGCTTTAGAATATTGAGATGCAAATTGCCATCGCCGATATGACCAAACCAGCACACCTCAAAGTCTGGATAGTTGCTGGCGACGATATGATCAATCTCAGCGATAAACTCCGGTACATAGCTGATGAGTACCGACACATCGTTCTTATAAGGGGTAAAGACTGAGATAGTCTCAGAGATATATTCACGTAGCTTCCACAGCTCTGCCGCTTGCGCAAGACTTTGGCTCATTACACCATCGACGACCCAGCCTTCACTCATACAATGCTCAAAGATGGCCATGGCTTTATCCATGATAGGCTCATAGGGCGCTTCAAACTCAAGTAAGGTATAAAACTTGGTACGAGACTCAAACGGCTCTTGTACTTGACCATGGGCCATGAGTTTATCGATAGCGACGTCATCAAAGAATTCAAAGGCGGTCAGATCAATCTGCGCTTGAAAGGCGGATAACACCTTCATGACATCATTAAAGCTGTCCATGCCCAGTACCATGACGTTTAAGTCTTGTGGCTGACGCTCAAGCTTGATTTGGGCATGGGTGACAAAACCTAGGGTGCCTTCACTACCGATAAACAGCTGACGCAAGTCGTAGCCGGTGGCGTTTTTTATCATGCCGCGGTTGAGTTGCAAGATGTCGCCTTTACCGGTGACGACGGTGAGCCCCATGATCCATTGACGGGTCATGCCATAGCGGATGACCTTGATGCCGCCGGCGTTGGTGCCGATGTTGCCCCCGATTTGACTGGAGCCTGCTGAGGCAAAGTCGACAGGGTAGTATAGGTCTTTTGACTCTGCAAACTGTTGCAGCTGTTCGGTGATGACGCCGGCTTCAATCTCGACCATACGATCGGCAGAATAAAAGGTGCCGATTTGGTTCATTTTGTCCATGCTGACGACGATTTCGCCATTGGCGGCAACGGCACCTGCCGACAGACCAGTACGACCACCGCTTGGCGTCAAGACGACGTTATGCTCATTGGCTAATAATACAATCGCTTGCACTTGTTCGGTGGTCTTTGGAAAGACGATAGCAGAGGCGGCTGGGGCGAAGTGTTTGGTCCAGTCTTTGCCCCAATACTCAAGGCTTTCAGGGTCGGTTTTGATTTGGGCTGGGTCAAACTGATGGCTTGCAAGCAAACAGTCTAAAAGGCTTTGGACGGCGGCGGTACTAGGGTTAGACGGGCTTTGGCTAGATAAAGAAGTCATGGTCAACTCTCGGTATAAACGGTAAGTACTATGCATAAAGGGGATTATTATATCGCTAAATGGATATAACGCGGCAGTTATAAGTATGTTTATATAAGGGGAGGTCGCCCTCAAAAAAAACAGTTCAACCCAGTTTGGCAGCGTGTCGCTACCAGCGTTTACTATAGCATAAATAGTTTTCAGGCTAGATAATCAATAATTCATCTAATCTGCTAACATCGAGACGGAATTTTGTGTAAGATATCTGAACTGTTTTCGTTTCACCCATCATAGATTATCGAGCAGATAATCTTATAAGACAATCATAGGACAGTTCTCATATGGCGTTATCATTAGAAAAAGACAAAATTCGTTTTTTATTGCTTGAAGGTCTGCACGACAATGCCCTAAAAGTATTAAAAGACGCGGGCTACCACAACATCGAAAATATCAGTCACGCCTTAGATCAAGATGAGCTGATCGAAAAAATCAAAGATGCGCATTTTATCGGTATTCGCTCGCGTACGCAGCTGACACGTGAAGTGTTGGAGCATGCGCACAAGCTCATCGGTATCGGCTGTTTTTGTATCGGTACCAACCAAGTCGATCTAGACGCGGCTCGCGACCTAGGTATCCCCGTCTTTAACGCGCCATACTCGAACACCCGCTCGGTGGCTGAGCTGGTATTGGCAGAAGCCATCATGCTATATCGCGGCATTCCAGAAAAAAACGCCACCGTTCATCGCGGCGGCTGGGGTAAATCTGCCACCAACTCGCATGAAGTACGCGGCAAAACCATCGGTATCGTCGGTTATGGCTCTATCGGCTCACAGTTGTCTGTACTGGCCGAAAGCTTTGGTATGAAAGTCATCTATCATGATGTCGTGACCAAATTGCCATTGGGCAACGCAGTACAAGTGGGTAGCCTAGAAGAGCTGCTATCGACCGCTGATATCGTCACCTTGCATGTGCCTGACGTCCCAAGCACCCGCTATATGATGAAAGCTGAGCAGTTTGCACACATGAAAGACGGCAGCTACTTTATCAACGCCGCTCGTGGTACTTGCGTAGAGATTGATGACTTGGCGGCTGCGCTTGAGTCTGGTAAGCTTTTGGGCGCTGCGATTGATGTGTTTCCAAAAGAGCCAAAATCAGCGGACGAAGAGTTTGAATCACCACTACGTAAGTTTGACAATGTGATCTTGACACCGCATATCGGTGGCTCAACCCAAGAAGCACAGGCCAATATCGGTCTTGAAGTGGCTGATAAGTTTGTCAGATACTCAGATCAAGGTGATACGGCGACCGCGGTGAACTTCCCAGAGGTTTCTATACCGTTTAAAGAAGGCTCACATCGTCTGCTACATATCCATAAAAACGTGCCAGGCGTACTGTCACAGATCAACCGTCTGTTCGCCGAGGCGCATATTAACATCTTGGCGCAGAGCCTGATGACAGAAGGCGATGTTGGCTATCTCGTGATGGATGTGGATTATAACGATTCAACCGCCGCGCTTGATCAACTAAAAGACGTTGAAGAAACCATTCGCGTGCGTATCTTGTTCTAAAATTAACCGTGATCGTTTAGGGCGTGTTGAACCTTCAACACGCCCTAATGTTACAACTGATACAAAAAAAGAGATGCGCTATGAATAGGGCATCTCTTTTTTATGGCTAATCGTTTAAACGTCTAACATTGAAAGCAGAGTATGGTGTTAACGGATTAAGCTTTGGCTTTATTGGCCGCTTCTGCTTGTTGGCGCGCTTCCATTTTAGCCGCTTTACGCTTTTCGATAATGTCCATCACATCGCTACCAATATGCGCTTCACCACGTTTTTTGGCCAGCTGCATTTGATGCTCGCGCTCACGGAATCGAGCCTTTTGTTCCTCAGTCGCTTTGTCGATACAATGCGGGCACGACTCACCTTTGATATAGGCGGCGCTTTGCATGTCCTCGGCTGTAATCGGCATACGACAAGCAAAGCACTGCTCGTAGTTGCCTTTTTCTAAGTTGTGATTGACTGACACACGGTTGTCAAAGACAAAGCAGTCGCCTTGCCACATAGAGTCACTGGCAGGGATTTCTTCTAGGTATTTTAAGATACCGCCTTCTAAATGATAGACCTCCTCAAAGCCTTGCTCGCGCATATAGGCCGTGGACTTCTCACAGCGAATACCGCCGGTACAAAACATTGCCACTTTTTTGTGTTTGGTTGGGTCGAGCTCTTTTGCCACATATTCTGGAAACTCACGGAAGGTTTCGGTGTGTGGGTTGACGGCGTTTTGAAAGGTGCCAATCTGTACTTCGTAGTCGTTGCGGGTGTCGATTAGGAGCACGTCAGGATCAGAGATCAGCGCATTCCATTCACTCGGCTTGACGTAGCGGCCGACAGATTGCAGTGGATCGATATCTTCTACGCCCATGGTGACGATTTCTTTTTTGAGCTTGACCTTGGTACGATAAAAAGGCTGGACGTCGGTATAAGACTCTTTAAACTCAAAACGACCAATCGCTTCAATGCTACGCAAATAATCAAGGACTGTATCGATACCTTGGCGGCTACCAGAAATCGTACCGTTGATGCCTTCATTGGCCAGCAATAAAGTGCCTTTGACGTCATTGTCCAGCATGGTGTTTAAGATCGGCTCACGGTACTGCGCAAAGTCAGCAAAGCGTGTGAATTTATAAAGTGCGGCGACGACGATATTGTTGGTTTCGCTGTCGTATTCGGTGGCGTGTTGCTGATTATTTGTGCGGTTGTCAGTGGTCATATAAGTCTCCTGCTGGCTGAGTCGTAAACCCAGTGCAATAGTGATAAAAAAAGTGATAAAAAAGGGTAGATAAGCAAATAACACTAGCGCAATTGTGGAATTGGCTGGTGCGCGCGTAGTGTAGCAAATTTTGCTGATGTTTTGAAGATTTTGTAAGAAGGGCTGTGTTGTGATTGATACGATTTTAAGGAGAGTTATCTGTCTCTGAAACGGCTCGATAGTCGCTCTAAAAAGAATAAAAAATCCAGCGCATCGGCTGGATTTTAATCGCTGAGAGAGAGTCGGTATAAAAGCTATTTGCTTTGGAACCAACGATCCGCTTGGCTACGAGCATTGGCGATGTCTGAGCTGGATAGGTTCAACGCCAGCTGACCGATTTTGCCACGGGCTTTGTTGCGTACTTTTTCATCGAGCATACCGTCACGGGCAGCCAAGTCATACCACTTATAAGCATCGACCAGATTTTTTTGTTTTTCGTCCAAGAGGGCAAGGGTATAGCTTGCACGGTTGTCGCCACGCATGGCCGCTTTTTCTAACCAGTGGCGTGCTTGCTGAAGATTGGGCTTCACGCCTTCGCCGCGTAAGTACATGATCGCAAGGTTCAATTGCGCAGGAGCAACGCCTTGCTGCGCGGCTTTGGTATACCACTGAATGGCTTGCTGAGTGTTTTGTGCCACGCCTTCGCCTTTTTGTAGGCGCTTGGCTAAGTAAAACTGCGCATGGTCACTCCCTTGCGCCGCACGGTTGGACAGCTCACTGACAGGCATTAGCTCAAAACGTGAGGTATCAAGCGGTACGTTTGATATTAACTCAGCATTGGCAAGACCTGCGCAAGAAAATAAGGCAGTAAACAACGCAGCTTTTAATAGTTTCATAGCAGCTCCAAAATTAGGCAGTTAATAAGCAAAAAAATTGTACCGCTAAAGTATCTTAGGCGGCGCTAATGGTAAGGGAGCGTCGTATCAATGACGTGTTATCCAAACGTCCCAAACCATCCATTAAGTATAGTGAGCCCTTTACCTGAATATCTTGCTCAGCAGTTGCTGTCAAGTCAAACAGACGAACGGTGCAAATACGGGTGTCAGTGACATTATTTTGCTAGCTTAACACCCACACTTACGAAACTCAAATACTAATTACAAGAAGTCATGGCCGATTATACCTGAGTGTCTTCAATAAAATCATAGAGTTACTTGCGCGTAAGAATAAATCAATTATTTTATAAAAATCAGACAAGGAGGATTAGGGCCGTTTGGTTTTTAAATATTATGCAGGCTTCCGTTTGGTGACGCGATAAATAGCGACATCTGCCAAGAGGTTGGGTGCTTGACGGATTAAAGATGTCATCAGCGGTGAATGGCCTTTTTCTGAGTCGCTAACAGCAAAGCGGTTGATAATATGAATATCATGCTCAGCACACAGCTGCTCAAAGTCTTTAAAGGTACACAAATGAATGTTTGGGGTGTTGTACCACTCATAAGGCAGGGCTTCTGAGACGGGCATCAGGCCTTTTAGTCCAAGGTGAATACGGTTTTGCCAATGGGCAAAGTTGGGAAAGGTGATGACCGCTTCACGGGCCACGCGTAGCATATCGAGCAGCAAAACGTCGGGGGCTTTGACCGCTTGGAGCGCCCGTGCCATGACGACGGTGTCAAAGCTGTCGTCAGCAAAGCGCGCCAGCCCATCGTTGAGATCTTGCTCGACGATAGAGAGACCCTTGCTGATGGCTTCATTGATTTTGTCTTCATCAATCTCTAGGCCATAACCCGTCACGCCCAGTTTTTGCTGCAAGTGCGCGAGCAGCTCACCATTACCACAGCCCAAGTCCAGTACATGCGATTGCGGCGCGATCCAGCGCTCAGCCAACTGATGGTCCATTCTCATGAGCGTTCTCCTGTGCCGGCCATGTTAGTGGTCATAAAAGGGGCGGTCAAAAAGCCTTTGATCGCGCCCATATAACGGGGGATATCAAACAAAAACGAATCATGACCATGTGGGGCGTCGACATTGATATAGCTGACCGGCTTGCCTGTGGCCATCAGGGCATCCACGATTTCTTGTGAGCGCTCAGGGGCAAAGCGCCAATCAGTGGTAAACGACACCACCAGATATTGGCACTTGGTATGGGCAAGGGCGGATTTTAAGGCGCTCAGCTCAAGCTGGCTGTCGTTATCTTCGCTGTGCTCAGCAGTATGGTCGCTACCTGTGTGCTCGTTATTGATGCTGGTAGCCAGACTATCATCGATGGCTGTGTCGTCGGCAGTATTCGCATAATTGGCATAGTCGCGCGTAGGATCAAAGTAATCTAAAGCTTTGGTCATGAGCAAGTAGGTATTGGCATCGAAGTTTTTGCTAAAGCGCTCGCCTTGATAGCGCAGATAGCTCTCTACTTGGAACTCGACATCATAGCCGTACATAAACTTGCCCGATTTTAGATCGCGGCCAAACTTGGCCTTCATCGCGTCATCGGTCAAGTAGGTGATATGGCCGACCATACGTGCCAATATCAGTCCGCGGCGAGGATAAGTGCCGGCTTGTATATAGCGGCCGTCTTTGAAGTCTGGGTCAGAGAGAATAGACTGACGAGCGACTTCGTTAAAGGCGATGTTTTGTGCCGATAGCTTGGGCGTGCTGGCAATAATGACGCAGCGTTTTAGCCTGTCTGGATAGTCGACCGACCATTGCAGCGCTTGCATACCGCCCATAGAGCCGCCGACGATGGCATGCCAGACATCGATGCCTAAGCGGTCTGAGAGCAGCGCTTGGGTTTTGACCCAGTCTTTGATGGTGATCAGCGGAAAGTCAGGGCCATAGACTTGTGGCTCGCTGCCATCAGCTTGATCGAGGGTATCAGGGTTGATGGTGGTGGGTCCTGTCGAGCCAAAGCAGCTGCCGATATTATTGACGCACACCACATAAAACTGATTGGTGTCGATGGCTTTGTTGGGTCCGATCATATTGTCCCACCAGCCCGCTTTTTTGTCATCATGGCTATAATACCCTGCTGCATGATGGCTGCCAGACAAGGCATGGCAAATCAAAATAGCATTTGATTTGTCTTGATTGAGCGTGCCGTAAGTCTCTACCATCAAATCAAAAGACGGCAAGGTGCGATTGCACTCAAGGGTAAGCGGCTCGGCAAAATGGATTTTTGCGGGCGTGACGATTCCGACTGAGCCTGCCTGATTGGCCAAGCCTTGTGGGTCGAGTGTATCTGTTGGGAGTTGGTCACTGGTACTATCAGAGCGTGCGTTCAAAGCTACCTCGCAAGACAACAATCATCTATAAATAAGCGTCAATTAAGCGTCAGTAAAATCACCAGCCACACAAGCAAAATAGCATGCATGTTCTTATACGGTTTTGGTGATGGTTGGCTCTATTGTATGGCGATGGGCGTAGGAGTACAACCTCCGTACGCAGTCTTTATTTGACCTGCGTAGCAAATTGTATAAAGACGGCCTTTACCATGCGTTTTTTGGCGATAAAATGCTACACTAATCAGATGCTCAATGAATAATGCCTTCACAATCCTTTTTATCACTTATGAATCACACACGACTTTTATGAAACCTAAACTGCCGCCACGTATAGCCGTCTTATTGGTCAACCTTGGGACACCTGATGAGCCGACAGCGCCTGCTGTCCGTCGTTATCTCAAACAGTTTTTATCAGACCCTCGGGTGATTGAAATCCCTAAGTTTTTGTGGGCAATCATTCTTAACTTGTTTGTCCTGCCTAGTCGGCCGAAGCGCGTCGCAAAAGCTTATGCCAGTATCTGGGAGGGCGACTCGCCGATCCGCAAGATATTAAACGGCCAAGTGGCATTATTAGAGCCGCGTCTAGCCGACAGCGCAGCGCCGTTTCGTGTGTCGGTACATGCGGCGATGAGCTATGGCAATCCTGGTCTGCCTGAGGTGATGGACAATCTACGCGATGAGGGCGTGGATCACTTTGTCATCTTGCCATTGTTTCCGCAGTATTCCGCCACCTCAGGCGGCGCTGTCTATGATGCGCTGACCAAATGGACGCTGACGCAGCGCAATTTGCCCAACTATACCATTGTAAAGGACTACTTTGCCCATCCACTGTATATTCAGGCACTAGCAGACTCGATTCGTCGCTTTCAGGCAGAGCATGGCAAACCTGACAAGCTGATGTTTAGTTTTCACGGTATCCCGCAGCCGTATGCGGACAAGGGAGATCCGTATCCAAAGCGCTGTAAGTGTACTGCCGCCCAAGTGGCACATGCGCTAGGTCTAAGAGATGATGAATGGATCATCAGCTTTCAGTCGCGTTTTGGCAAACAAGAATGGGTCAAGCCATATACCGATGTGGTACTAGAAGAGTGGGGTCAGTCTGGCGTGCGCTCGGTGCAGGTCATCAGTCCTGCATTTTCTGCCGATTGTCTGGAGACGCTAGAAGAGCTGGCGATTGAAAACCGTGATAATTTCCTCAATGCTGGTGGGCAAGAGTATCATTATATACCTGCACTTAACCTTGATGAGGCGCACATTGATTTGCTCGAAGCGCTTAGCAAACCATTGGTCAAAGGCTGGGCGGGCACGCTTGATGGTTGGGCGTAGTTAAGTTTTTTGATCTTCATGAATGATAAAAACACCGGACATGATGTTCGGTGTTTTTTTTACCAGTGTTTGACGTCATTGATGCTGTGCTGAGCAGATAGGATTAGAAGTTATCGTCGTTACTGCGCCCAGCAGCATCGGTATCAGCGATATCGACGATGTCTGGATAATCCTTGTCATCCAGATTGTCCTCTACCAATACCTCATCGACACGGGCTTCATCGATATTTTGGTGATGCATCGGTGTGAGGCCTTGCGTGGCCTCGCTGCCTGCTTGTGAGTTGTCAAACCCTGCGCTATTGTCAATGACGTCATCGTCATCAATCGTATGCAGCATTGGATTGTCTAAATCGACTCGCTGGTTGTCATCGCCATCGATACGGTCTTGCGCCTCTGGGAGCGGGGTTTTTGTCTTATCCATCTGTCATTCCTTTTATCTTATGATTGGTTTTTATCTGTATGATGAGGATTAGTGTGCCGTGTTAGCTCGAGCTCGACTAGTAGTAAGGTGTCACAGGATGTTCAAAAAATGTAAGACAACCCGCAGTGAGCGTTATTTATAGTCAGTTCAAATTAAAATTGTTATAAATATAAACGCGCTACTGGTATAAATTTTACTTGCGTGCTGTTATCACAGAGGCTGCGCAAAATTCATCTCAGCAGCGCTATGTCATTTTTAGAGTGAATTGACTATATGACCCTTGTTTCTCGCCTAAAATATGTCAACGTACTATCGATTATGGTCGGCCTGATAACCGCTATGAGCTTAAGCGCTTGTGACGATCAGCCAGTCGTCAGTCAAATGGACGTTATAAAAGAGCCGTTGGTCATGGAGGCCAAGCTACCAAGTACCGCGACCGTGATAGAGTGCGCACAGCTGACGCCCAAGCAAACTGTGACGATAAAAGGCCATCAGATCCTGAGCAAAAGCTGCGACTTAACAGGTCAATCGATACGTTTTGAGCTCAGTGACTCTCATAGCTCGCTTGACTGTCAAGGGGCGCAGCTTAGCCCCAGTGCTGATGATTCATCAAAGGCCAGCGCTATTATGATTCAACCAAAGACGGATGCTGCTATTGAGAATATCACTGTTGCTAATTGTCATATAACAGGCTACGGCCATGCGCTGCACATTCGCCAACACAGCCATCCCAATCAGCGTTATACGCGCGGCGTTATCGACCCTACTGCCAATCGCGCGCTGGCACCGAGAGATATCCGCGTCATCAATGTCAGCAGTCAGAATAGTATTAATAGCGGCATGTTTGTTGGCGATCACGTACACGGCGTGAGCTTTGAGCGCGTGCGTATTCAAAACGCTGGCACGGTTGGGTTATATTTAGAGTTTGGTAGTCGCGACAATGTCATCAAAGACTCTGTGTTTGTCGGTAATGGTTTTCGCACGTTTAAGCCCAATCGTGAAGCCATCGCGGTGGACTCATCAAGCAACAATCGTATTGAGAATAATCAGTTTATACACAATGGCGCAGGCAGTATCTTTCTCTATCGCAACTGCTTTGAGCATGCTGATGACCCGTCGCGCAGCAATCATTTCAAACGCACTGAGTCGAGTCGCGACAACATTATTCGCGGTAATGTTTTTCAAAATGAGCCAGTGGGCGTGTGGGTAGCGTCAAGGCAATCGCGCAACCTAAAAGGGTTTGAATGCGGCGCGTATTTGGTCAAGCAAACGCTGTTTGCCAGCTATCACTTAGACAGTGCTAAAGACAATCAAATCATCAATAACCAGTTTACCCAAGTCGAGCAGGGCGTTATTGTGGAAGATGATGGCACGCTGATAAGGGATAACACGTTCGCCGCCGACGTTCGTTTGCCCATTCAGGTTGGTTCAAAAGCTCGCGAAGACACTGCCGCAGGGCCAGTCAAACATACATTGATTAACAACAATACGTTCGCTGATAAAACCATAAAGCAAGCAATTGACATTCGAGCCGCCAGCAAAACGGCCACCCAGATTGAGTAGCCGTCAGGACAATACGATAAGCTGTGGGTAAATGGGCTGCGCTTTATTTGGCACCCACTTTGGTATTTACCCAGCGGATCACAGGATCAGGCGTGACTTGTGAGAGGGTCTGAAAGACTTTGGCTGGCATGCCGACCGAGTAATGCGTACTTTTGAGTTTGCGATTGGGGCGGGTGGTCAGTTTGCACAGAGTCTTTGCCACATCATTGACAGTCAAATTGATACCCAAGCGCTCAATACTGGTGACACTAAGATCCTCTGTCATGTCTGATTTTACCCACAGCGGCATGACATCAATGACCTTGATACCAAGGCGATCATACTCGATATTTAGCCCTTCGGTAAGTCCACGGACAAAAAACTTGCTGGCAGAGTACGCTGCAACCTCGGGCTGGCCGTAAATGGCCGAGGCCGAGGAGACATTGACGATTTTACCATTGGTGCTATCCGCCAAATAAGGCGCAAGCTTATGACAGCCGATAAGCACGCCTTTACAATTAACATCGACTAAGGCCAGCTGCTCTTGCAAATCAGTCGTCGGCAAAGTGCCACTGACCAACACGCCTGCGTTATTGATTAGCGCATCGATACTGCCAAAATGATCAATCATTTGTGTGATGGCGTCGTCCCATAGCTCAGGCTGGGTGACATCTAGTTTGCCGATAATGACACGGTTTTTTTTCAGCGCTTTTTTAAAGGCTTTGTCGCCGATGGCATCCTCAAGCGTGGCAGTATTGGTCGCAAACAGGCCGACGTTGTGGCCTTTTTCTGCCAGTTTTTTTGCGGTGGCCAGACCGATACCACGTGAGGCGCCAGTGATTAAGATATTCATAATAAGTGACTCGGTGATTTGGGTGTGTCCCCATTTTTATTACCCTTGTCAAAATGAGGACACGCCCTAGCTGTAATGGATAAGTCGAGAGCAAGTGGATATCAGAGATATGTGCGCTCGGGCGTTGATCCAGTATAGCAAATCTGACGGCAAGTATTGATAGGCAGCGCGGCACAGCGGCTTTGGCCGAGGTTAGATCAGATATCTATGCTGAATGTGACACCGCGTGAGAGTGCGATAGGTCTGCGCGCGCTGAGGGACAGTCATAGTCGCTTAACGTAAAGCGCCATAGGTATATCAAGGCAATGGCATAGATGGCGGTTTCTGATAGCTCCTCGATCACCACGCCAAGGGTTTTAGGTATGCCAATCATGTTTTCGCCCATGTATTCTAGTAGTGCCAGCACCGCTACCGTCAAATATAACGATACGGGCACACGCTTTAATACTGCCAAAAGATAGTGCCATGAGTAAGCCAGTAGCCCAACAATCATCAGGTAGACGACGGTTAGTACACAATCTTCCCACCAGTCATAGGGCTGGCTTAGCAATAAAAAATCAGCTGGGATAAAAAGATCGGGTAAGTAGTTTAGCTCGCGGCGTATGACCGCAAAAAACACCAGCACTGCTGCCAACCAAAACGCTTCAGTTTTTTTGCTATGACTGCGCCGAAAATACTGTAGACAGCGTATCCAGCAAGCGAACAATATAATAATGCCAGGGACTTCGATAAGACCATCTGTAATCAAAATAAGGACTCCAGATTTTGCAATAAAAAAAGTGAGCGCTAAGGCTCACTTCCAATCACAAGTAATATAAAAACAAAGATATAAAATAGAGATACAGCGTTATTATACGCTTGATTATCCATAAATGGCATTATGAAACATAACTAATTGGTCATAAGGGATTGTTAATATTTAAAAAATAATCAACACCGTTTCACAGCTAGCAGCATGTTATTTGTCTTGTGCCGGCTGCCAAGCGAGACAGCAATGAGTTATCGCGAGCTAAAACAGTGCCTCCATGCGTAATAGTGCTGATGGGTAGTGGTCTTTGTTTTCTGTTTTGTCATTATAATAGTTTAGCTCTGTCTGCACGTAGAGCCACTCCCGCCAAATCGGCTGACGGTAGGTGATGGCTGGGCCATAGCTATTGAGCAGTGATTTGTTTTTATCAAAATAACCACTGGTCGAAATACCATAGGCCAGCTGCTTTTCTTCACCGAGCTGATGGACTTGTCTTAGATCATGGCTCCAGTCAGTGTCCTCCCTGCTATCCTGATTGCGGTAGCGCACGGTAGTACGGTTGTTAAGAAAGCGTACTGGATCAGCGCCATACCGTAAGGTGAGTCCGCCTTTGGCGTAGTGTTCGCTATCGAGGCCATAACGATAAAAGCTATCGGTGGTTACTTTTAGCTTCTCGTTTTGGTACCAGTCTCGATCGACACTGACTTTGACATACAGATCATCAAGTGAGCGTACACCGACATCGACATCTGTTTTGACGCCCAGTTGCTCTTCGATCTCATCGTTGAAGCGTGACCAGCGCAGCGCAATAGAGGCGTTATCTTCACGAGTCTTTTTACTATTAATTAATCTATCAGAGCTTTCGGTACCATCTTGATAAGCCGCTCCTGTCGCGCTTTGTCGCAAAAAATCATCATCATCCAAGTCTTCATCACCGATAATCAAGCTTAGGCGGCGCTCTAAGACTGGTAAGCGTAGACGTCCACGAACCCGAGGCTCGACGCTCACATCACTGCCTGATAGTGGGTCATTGGCCCAGCGCGTGTCTAGCACCAGTCGTAGGCTCGCGGTAGCAGGCGCTTTTGGGTCAGGCTCACCAAACCACCCGTCCATTTCGTGCGCCCATTCGTCTAGCTGCGCTTTTGCATCTTGTCGCCACTCATCGGCCCAGCCCCATTGTGCTGAGGAGTCAAAGGGCTGTGGCGCGGCAAGTGGTGTGCGCGCTTGATAGCCTAGCTGTTGATAGGTTGTGTCTGTTGTATTGACATGACCGATATGAGGACTGGATGAGGGGTGAGCGGTGTTTTGATGTTTTGCCGGTATGGCGGCGCTATGATCAGCCAACGCTGGCGTGCATAGGTTTAGCGCAGCTAAAGCGGCATAAGTCAAAGTATGACGAGTCGGTGTGGTAAGGCTTGAGAGTTTCATGATGGCAGATAGTCGCCTGTAGGCAAAATTGAAAAATAATCATGCCATATTGACCGATTTCCCAACAGTTGACAAGGCGTATGCGGTCACGCGCATCGATATGTGGTTATAGGGCGGCGATAACTATACTGACAAATAAAAGATAGCAAATAACAAATCACAAAGAGGCCAAGCAGGCCGCTCAGCCCTTTTGTGGGTCAATGGTAATAGATGCTATAGTCAATCCGACATAAAAAGAGTACAGTAGCACGCCATAACAGCTGTACTCTTTTTATTTAGAATTTATTATATATAGTAGATTCAATTTAAGAATATTATAGCGCTACTGGTATAAATTTTCCTTGCGTGCTGTATACACAGAGGCTGCGCAAAATTCATCCCAGTAGCGCTTTGGAACTTATGACAGTTTTGTTTTCAACTAACTATAGTTCATTCGATAGTATTTATCGTAGCGGGTGCGATATTTTCTTTGGGCGATTAATGTGCCTCGTCCCAATTGGCGCCGCTATCTGTTTCTACCAGTAATGGTACGGCAAAGTCGACTTGCCAGCCTTTTTCAGCCGCAGTGGTCGTTAACACATCTTGCATCGCATCGGTGATAAGCTGACTAATTTCATCGACCTTATCGCTATCAACTTCAAATACCAACTCATCATGGACTTGCAGCAGCATTTTGGCTTGATCTTTGGGCAATACCTTATCGACAGCAATCATGGCAAGCTTGATGATATCAGCGGCAGAGCCTTGTAGTGGAGCGTTGATCGCGGCTCGCTCAGCGCCTTGCTTGACCATGCGGTTGCTATGAGTGATATCGGGCGTGTAGAGCTTACGGCCCAATATCGTCTCGACATAGCCTTGCTCATAAGCGCTGGCTCGCGTGTTAATCATATAGTTTTTGACACCAGGATAGCGCTCAAAATACATGTCGATATATTCTTGCGCCTCACCGCGGCTCATCTGTAGCTGTTTGGCAAGGCCAAAGGCGCTCATGCCGTAGAGTAGACCAAAGTTAATGGCTTTGGCATTGCGGCGCTCGGTCGCAGTTACCTCAGAGACTTCTTTACCTAGCACTTCTGCTGCGGTGGCTGCGTGAATATCCAGACCTTCGTTAAAGGCTTGCGTCAAGTTTTTGTCGCCTGAGAAATGCGCCATCAGACGCAGCTCAATCTGTGAGTAATCCGCTGCCAAGATAACGCGACCTGCTGGCGCGATAAAGGCTTGGCGAATCAAGCGGCCGGTGGCGGTGCGAATTGGGATGTTTTGTAAGTTAGGATCCGTCGATGAGAGTCGTCCGGTACTGGTCAATGCCTGATGATAGCTGGTATGTACGCGGTCGCTTTTGGCGTCTGCCACATTGGCCAGCGCATCGGTGTAGGTGCTTTTAAGCTTAGACAATCCGCGATACTCAAGGACAATCTCGACCAATGGGTGATCAATCTTTGACAGTATCGCTTCGCCAGTCGAGTATTGGCCTGACTTGGTTTTTTTGCCGCCAGGGATGCCCAGCTTATCAAACAGCATCTCACCCAGCTGCTTTGGCGAGCCAAGGTTAAATTCTTCTCCAGCAATTTCATAAGCGCGTTTTTCGAGCGCGATGATTTCTTCATCAAACCGCTCTGATAGCTCATTTAAAAACGAGCGCTTGATTAAGATACCGTTTGCTTCCATTTGGCACAGTATCTCGGCCGTTGGAATCTCTAACTCGTGCAGCAGTTTGGCATTATTTTCGTCATCAGACAGTTTTTTATGAAAAATATCAAACAGCTGATAAGTGATATCGGCATCTTCACAAGCATAGTCGCTGGCGATATCGATGGCCACCTGATCAAAGGTGACTTGTTTTGCGCCTTTACCCGCGACATCTTCAAAGCTAATCGTTTGCGTCTGCAGATAGTGGCGTGCCAGATCATCCATACCGTGGCGAGTGATGGCGGCATTGATGACGTAGCTTGCCAGCATGGTATCCATCGTCCAGTTGTTGGGGCTGGCGTGAATCGCGCCGATCAAGTCGATATCATAATGACTTAACACATGAGCGTCGTATTTGAGGTGCTGGCCGATTTTACCGATATTTGGGTTTTCTAAGATAGGCTTTAAACGCGCCAATACCGTATCGCGATCCAGCTGCTTGGCGGTCAGCTCATCCCCTTCTAAACGATGAGTTAGCGGTACATAGTAGGCTTCGTGCGCTTGCAGTGCAAAAGATAGGCCGACGATTTCGGCTTGTCGCCAATAGACGCTGGTGGTCTCGGTATCGATGACGAAGTGCGGCGCGGCTTCTAGTCGTTTGACCAAGCTATCAAAAGCAGGTGCGTCTAAAATCGTATGCCATGCGCTATCGCGACTTTTGCTATCGGTGATATTGTCGATAGCGCTTGACTGTAAGGATTTAGCGATTTGCGCTTGTGATTCACTATCGGCCTGAGCGTGCGCCACGCTTTGTGAGCCATTGGCAGGGTGGTTTGGATGATCAAGCGAGGCCAGCTCGTTTCGAAACTCAAGCTCTGTGTACAGAGCGCGTAACTCATCGATATGGGCGCACGGGTCGGTATTGATTTTTAGATCGGTCCAGTCTTGGCCAATCTCTAAATCGGTGACGATAGTGGCCAACTGCGCGTTGAACGGAATATCATCGGCATACTCGACCAGATTTTTGCTAGCACGGCCTTTGATATCGGCGACATTGGCCAGCATGGCCTCGATATTACCGTATTTATTGAGTAAATCTTTGGCGGTTTTTTTGCCGATGCCCGGTACGCCTTTGATGCCATCTGATGAGTCGCCCATCAACGTCAAAAAATCGATCATCTGATGCGGCTCAATCCCGAATTTTTCGACCACGCCTGCGCCATCAGTAATTTTGCCCGTAAAACTGTCTTCTAGTATCACGCAGTCATTAATCAGCTGCATCATGTCTTTGTCACCTGTCGAAATGACCACGTGATGACCTTCAGCGACGGCGCGATAGGCCAGCGTACCGATGATGTCGTCGGCTTCTGCGCCCTCGATACGCAGTAGTGGAATCCCAAGCGCGGCAACCAAGCGATGAATATACGGAATCTGCTCAGCCAGCTCTACATCCATTTTGGGGCGATTGGCTTTGTACTCTTCAGACATCGCATGGCGAAAGGTCGGTGATTTGGTATCAAAACACACCGCCATATGGGTGGGGTGATAGCGGCGCATCAGTTTTAATAGCGCATTTAACGTACCGCGTATGGCATTGGTGATGAGGCCTTGCGAGTTTTGCATGGTTTTTGGCAAGGCATGATAAGTACGAAACAGGTAGTAAGAGCCGTCGACCAAGATAAAAGGTGGTTGCTCTTTATCCACATGACTGGTGTCCATCGTTGCGACGTTGGGCATACAGGCAAAGTTTGGCAAGGTGTTTGGATTGATGGGCGAGTGGGAGTTGTGGTCGTTGTCAGTCATAGAGGGTCACTTATCAAGTATTTGGCAGCAGGTATTGGATAATAAAATATGGGATAAAAACAAGCATTAGGTAAAAAGATACCCTCATTATAACGATAAAATACCTTCTTGCCGAATGAATGACAAACGAATAAGACGAGCCAATAAAAGTCGCGATGTGTACAAGATGCGTACAAACAAAAGTGCCAGAGAATAAAAAAGAACCCAGACTCGCTGCGTTCTTTTTATGCTTCGTGACACTATAGTAGCCGAGAACTTATTGAACGAGAGTTTCCCAAACTTTGTGTAACTGCTTATAATCCACTAACCGGAGAATAAGCAATGACTAAGCAAACCGACCTTAAAAAACTTGCCCAGCAAATGGCTAGCAGCATGAAAAGCTTTGATGACA